>NZ_CP032744.1:940157-1253542 GCF_003641145.1 Lactiplantibacillus paraplantarum | reverse complement strand
GGTTGACCCTGACACCAATCTGGATGTGAAAACTGCCGATGTGACCAATACTAGTGGTGCCGTGACTGTCTTCAGTACCACAACTACCCCGAGTGCTGGTAAAGGAACATCAGTTAAAGCATGGAACCCAACCGACGTAACGTTAACGATCCCCCAAAACACGGCCAAACCAGGAACTTATACCAATACTTTGACTTGGACCTTGACAGCCGCTACCACTAGTTAGTCATAAGGAGGGATCGCTTATGCTTACTCGTTTTAGTCTTAGCGCTGGTTTAGTGATTCTGGGACTAATGACAAGTGGGATGACAGCCATGGGGGCAACGACTGATGGCACAATAACTTTCCAAGATGATACTAGTGCCACAGCACCAGTCGACCCGACTAGTCCTAACGTCCCATTAACGCCCGCTGATCCAAATAACCCAGCTACTAATAACACCGGCACATTAACACTTGACGTGGCTCCTAAAAGCATCGATTTTGGTACCGCAACAACATCCAACGCTGCCAAAACTTATACCGCAACTGGCACCTATAATCAATATCTACAAGTCTCAGACAAACGCACGACTGCCAATGGCTGGCAGGTCAACGTGAAGCAGGATCGCACGTTAACTAACGATAGTAACAATCACGTGCTTAATGGTGCTGTTATTCATCTACCACAAGGAACAGCCCGTAATTCTTTGAATGAGCCAGCTTCGGTAGCCGACACCAAACTAACTGTTGCACCGAGCGTAAGCGTTTCCAGCTTTGACCAAGTCGTTTTCAGCGCCCCAAATCAGGCGGGTGTCGGTAAAGCCACTTCCACAAATACTTGGAACGCGGGTGCAGTGACCCTTTCAATCCCCAAGCTGACGGCCCAAGTCGGTAACTATACGAACAACTTAGTTTGGACGTTAGTTGCTGCAACCACCAACTAGGAGGTAATCATGAAAAAATTGATGTGCTTATTCGGCGTAATTGGTGGCTTGGTTTTCATGAGTTTGACCTCACCAAGCATCCAGGCCACCGCTACCAATGCCGAAGTTCAATATAGTGTTAATAAAATCAGTCCGGGCCAAGAAGTCGATGCTAGCAGTCCGTTTTTCGACCTTAAGGCCAAGGCGGGCACCACTCGTAAAATTCAGGCGCGGGTCTATAACCCGACTGACCAAGCAATTACGGTCAAGACCCAGCTACTCACGACATTTACGAATGATTCAGGCCAAATCGCTTACACCCAAACAGCCAAACGATACGATGCCAGCTTAAAATATCGTTTTGATCAAATTGCGACTTTGGCAGCCGGTTCCGATAAAGTCACGGTCCCCGCCAAAAGTAACCGGGTCGTCAGCGCCACAATCAACATTCCCAAAGGATTCGATACCGGTGTAATCTTAGGCTCATGGTACTTCGAAAAAATGGGGCAAGGCGCGAAAAAAGCATCCAAGGGCGTCAATATTAACCAAAAATATAGTTATGCGTTAGCGGTTAAACTGACGGCCAAAGAAATTGCACAGCCTAAGTTGACTTTGGGGACGGTCACTCCCGGATTACGCAACTATCGCAAAGTCGTGCTCGCGACCATTCGGAACCCAGAACCAGCAGTGGTCTCGCAATTAAAACTGACCACTAAGGTCACGAGAAAAGGCAGTTCCAAGGTACTCTATCAGAACAGTAGCGACAACTTGATCATGGCCCCCAATTCGAACTTCACTTACCCCACTTTTTTAGACGATCAAGTCATGCGGGCGGGTGATTATACCTTATCCGTCACCGCAACGACTAACGACTCCAAATGGGCCAAAAAAACTTGGCATTGGTCCCGGGACTTTAAGATTACGACTGAACAAGCACGTCAAAATAATCAAAAAGCCAAGAATGACCCGGCCGCCCCCATCAGTATCTGGTGGTACGTCCTAATCGTCATTGTAATTGCTGGCTTATCCGCCGGAATCGTTTATCTAATTATGAAACGACACAATCGCAGAACCTAAATAAGCAGTTAATTTTAGATTATCTTCTAACTTGGTACTCAAACAAGGAGGTTATCGTTATGGCTAAATTCAGGCGGCTAGTTTTACTATCATTAAGCCTTGGACTAGCCCTCGCTGGTGGCTGTCGGAGTCCCGATGCCCTAGCGGCAACGTCAACTGACACTAGTGTAACATTGACCGACTGGCAAGCCGGGACGGATCTGACAAATTTCCAACACCCCCGTCCCCATCAGTATCTGGCGGTACCCAATATCATCGCCACCGCTGCTCAACAAGTCTCGACTCAGACGCCATCAGCCGCGGCGATACAGCCGGATCAATCAGTGTTACCACAAACGGATGAGGCCCGCCAACTCTTAGTCTGGTTAGGTCTGTTGACAGCTGGCTTGACTGGTTGGCTCGTGTGGCTCATGCAACGCCGAAGGGAGTGATCAATTTGCAACGACCACGAAGATTAATAATGGCTTGGATCGGGTTACTCGTTCTCTTAATGAGTCTACTCGTTGTCAACGGCGGTGCCATTTATGCGACAACGACCACCACGGCCACACCAATCAAATTCGAGGAACCATCCACGGAATTAGTGGTTGGCCAACCTTTTACACTTCAGTTGACCGTACCAGGTTCCCATGAACACCAAGTCATGGTCACTATTCCTGAGGCCCTCACCGTTGACCAAACTAAAACCCGGCAAGCCAACAGAGCGAACCTCGCTGAGCTGGATTTTGATGCTGACAACCGGAAGCTAACTTTGACACCATCTGATTCGACAGCCAGTACCACGTTCGATTTGGTCTTGAGCGCCAGTGAAGCAAAAACCTACAAAGTGACCGCGAAAGCACTGATTACTGGGCCGGCATTAGCGACCACTACCAATTCAGCCGTCGCCAGTAGTGAAAAACCGACGACCCACACCATGACCGCTGAACCAATAACTTTCACCGTGGCCGCGGGCTCCGCAGTTGACTCACCTCCTGAAGAAGCCGGCACTGAATCAGCACGTGAGGTCAGCAATGATGCCGAAAGCAGTCAAGACCCGACCACTGACGATTCGTCAGCAACAGCAAAACAAGCGGCTACCACGAAACATGATGACAACAATGCCACGAACAAATCGTCCGAACAGTCGTCTAGTACTACCGCAACATCGGACACGACTGCTGACAACGACATTGCTACTAGTCGCACAGCGCAGGCTGATTCGGAAGCAGAACGGACACCGAAAGCGACTAAAGCGACTGCCACCAAAGCCGCCAGTGACATCACGACCGCCGCAATCGTGATCAATCCAGATGGTAGTACGACCGTTTCAACTTACGATGATTTAAAATCAGCGTATACTAATACCGCCGTCACGACGATTAAATTGGGGGCCAACATTACCCACACGTCAACAAGTGCCACAGAACTAGGCACTCGTACCACCAGCCTGACAATCGACGGGCAAAATCACAGCCTCGATCTCGGCATCGGCAACTTCACATTGGGTTCCACAACCACGGCCCAGACAATGACAGTAAAAAACTTCAGTAGTATTCGTGGCGCAATTGCGAGTGGAACGAGTAGTGGTGGCGCCGCCGGAATCATTCAAAGTGGGACCGATGGTGGGGCTAATGCTGGTGGTGCCCGTTGGACGACTACAGTGACCGATTTAATCACTACCAGCGACGTGTACCGCCTAGTCAACGCTCCTGGTAATCAAGTCAATGTCAGCGGCGCCGTCACCGCAACAACTGTCGCTGAAAACATGATTACTGGTGGAATGACCTTTGCCGCCAACAGCACGTACATCGGTCGCAAGGCTAATAGTAGTGCCGCCAACAAAGCTTTCTTCAACTTTACGGCAACTAGTACAGTCGGGACTGGAGACCGTAAAGTCACCATTGGCAGCGCAGCTAATGTTAACTTGCTAGGTAGCGCATCAGACGCGACTCGGGGTATTTTCTATGACCAGTATGATGCCGTCACGGTGGGTACCAACGCTATCCTAACCGCCAAGATGTACGGTAACGTCTATCGGGCAGAAACAGCAAACACGTTTACCGCCAACGCTGGCAGTAAGGTCACGTTTGAGAACTTAGCCACAACTAGTAGTAATGCGCTCTACTACGTTACCCCGTTGATTCCGCTTGGCAACAACAGTACGTTTACCGTGACGGGTGGCGAGTTGTATATCACTAGTAGTGGCTCAGCCCCTATTTTTGGTGGCTACATGTCCGGTTTGAGCGTCTTGCTAGATTCCCCTAAGGCCTACGACATTAAAAATACGGACTTTGCGATTCTCGTTCAAACGGGGTCAATCGTCGAGACGACCATTAAAAGTTTCAAAATCACGAACAGTAACCTGAGTATGTGGTCATTGTCCTTATTGAACCTGTTGAGCGCCAGTGTGACCTATCAAGGGATCACCGCCATCGAACAGAACGGGGTCCTGATTACCAACAGCGGTAGCGTCTTACCGGGACTACTCACCTTCTCGGCTGCGCGCCGAATTGCGAACACCCTCTCATTACCGACTGTGCAATTCAGCTCACCGTATACGAGTGACTTGAACGCCCAGCTCGTCACCAATGCCGACAAGAAGGTCCGCGTTCGCGTTATCACCGGTTATACAGAATCGAATGGCACACAAACGCCGATTTACGCTGGAACGGGCACGGCAACCGTCAAGTTAACAGATGATCAAGGCGCAACGCAAAGTGGTACGACTGACAGCAGCGGTTACGTTAATTTCACCTTAGATCATTTTCCAACGGCCGGCGCGACTATGACAGCTCAAGCAACAACCACCTATACTTCAGATCCCGTCACCATCACCGTCCAAGATAAAACGCCGCCGACGCCGGTAACCGTTAAAGATGGAAAAATCGTTGCCGACCAAAAAGCGATTGCCAGCGGTTCCACGACGACGGCTGGTAACACACTTCGTTACACGGTTAACGGGACCTCCGCAGATGATAGCAACGGCAATGCCATCACAGCAACCGCTGCCAGTGATGGGAGTTGGTCCCTTGCGATGCCAGCCACTAAATTAAAAGCTAATGACGTCATTCAGATTTTTGCGAAAGATAGTGCGGGAAACGAGAATCCGGTCACCAGTACAACTTATCATGATGCCACGTTTGCCGCCGCTACCCAATACACCGTCGCACCGGCAATCGGCCCGACTGCACCAACTGAACCCGAACACCCTGGTACGACCAATACCAGTGGGAGCGAAAACACTGGGACCGGTAATACGGGCGAACTTCGTTTAGACTACGCGCCCAGCCAATTTAACTTTGGCAGTGTCACAACAAGTATGCAGCCCAAAACCTACGCAGCCCAGACAATTAATGGCGTCGCGAAACAGTGGCTCCAAGTTTCCGATAATCGGTTATCAACTCACGGTTGGACCGTCACTGCCCGTCAAAACAGTCCTTTCACTAGTACTAGTGGCGCCCAACTCACCGGCGCCAAGTTGCACCTTCCTGCCGGGCAGACCTATAATGAACGCGCTACGGGCCAGCTCAAAAGCTACGCAGTCGATCTCACAACCGCCGAACAACCCGTCTTTGCAGCCCCCGCAACGGCCGACGTGGGGAAGGACCTTTCAACCAACGTCTGGCAGCCCACCCAAGTTCAATTGACCGTTCCTGGCAACACCGCTCAAGCGGGCCAAACCTATAACACAACCGTAACTTGGACACTAACGGCTAACGTGACGAACTAACGATTAAATATGCCAAACTGAGGCTCCTCGGCCGTACACCTTAAGTACTGGCCCCAACTCTAGCAATTGGAAGCGCGACTTCAAAGCACCATTAGACCACCACAATAATTGTCGATTTCATCACTTAAATTTGACCGTCGCTGGATTGCCCATCATTATTGATGACGCGACGGTTTTTTCCTGTGAGTTCCTAATGAGCTAATCATCAGTAACCACTAGTTTTCCATGTCATATACTGAGCTTAAGCAACACATCAACTTAAAATTGCCAAGTCCGTATAATGGGCTTGGCAATAATCAACCTAGTTAGTGGCTAAAGTTTGTAACGCCTGTAAACTAGCCGTACTGAGCACATCCACCGGTTGACTTAATCCCGGTTGAAAGAAGAAGTCGCCATAGGCTAATTGCTCAAGCGTGGCCCCCATCTGGATTGCGAGCGAAACGGTATTGATGACCGCCGTTAATTCTGCTGTTGACATTATTTGTGCACCTAGTATTCGATGAGCTTTATCATAAAACAACTTAAAATGAACGATCGCATTCAGTCGAGCCGGTGCTGCTGCCACCAATCGGGGAACCGCGATGTAAGTCGCTAACACTGGTTGGTGCATACGGACAGCTAGTTGCGTGTTTAGGCCCGTAGCAGCAAAGTAATATCCCGCCGCATTAAGCGCGGAAGTTGCCTGAACGCCGGGAAACACAATTGGCTGATTCGTTAACAAGTTATGCGCTAATAGCCGACCGGCATGACTGGCCGCGCTGCCTAAAGTGATCCGCTCTTTAGTACCCGTGGGCGTAAACCGAACTTTAGTCGCATCGCCAATCGCGTAAATATCTGGAACACTTGTTTGAAAATAATCATCCGTCTCAATTAATCCCTCAGAATCTAGCGCCAAAGTTCCCCGTAGCCATGCAGTATTCGGTCGGTTGCCGACTGCGACAAGGACTAAGTCGGCAGCATACTGACCACGATTCGTGTGTACCGCTGTCACGTGTGTTGAACCTAATATGGCCGTCACCCGCTCTTCCATCTTTAATTGCAGCCCATTCTCAACACTCGCTGCAGCTAAAATTTGCGTGAATTCTGAATCAAGATTGTGACTGAATGGCCGAGCGTTCACATCAATAACAGTTACTTGCTTGCCGGTTTGTTTAAATAAGGCTGCAAAATTCATCCCAATATAGCCGCCTCCAATCACGACCACGTTTTTAATTGCTGCTGACTTAGCGGCCAATTTTAACTCATTGATGCTGGCACGGTTTTGAATCGATCGAACACCGGATAATTCGGCTCCGGGAATCGGTAACTGGATTGGTAGCGATCCAATGCTCAATACCAATCGATCGTAATGATCAGTCTGTAATTGCCCCCGTTGATTACGGGCAGTGATTGTGTGGGTCGCCGGGGTAATTTTTGTGACCGTCGTTTGGTCGAATAAAGTCACCTGCTGGGACAAGGCCAACCGCTCTTTTTCAGCATCCGCCGGATCCCAATCCAAAGCCGTCGCGAATTGCCCGTGCTCGTACCAATGAATCTCATTATCCGTATTAGCTGCTAATAAGCCATTGACCGTTTCGCGGCCGCCATGTGCAGCCCCGACAATAATAATTTTTGCCATATTTTCCGCCTCTGATTACTTAAATTATTGTTAACAACGCTATTTAAGATACACGTTGTCTTTAACTACAACAATCGTTTGGCTACGGAAACCACTATTATTAAGGCACAAAAAGCAGTAAACTGTTTCTAAAACCATTTAGGAGATTTTCTTGTGACCCAACTCAATCAACGTCGACGTGGCGATCAGCTAGAAAAAGCTATTTATGACACCACTTATACACTACTCAGTCAGCATGGCCTCGATCATGTTACCTTTTCACGAGTAGCCGCTGCGGCAGCGACTAGTCGCAGTGTCCTTTATCGCTATTGGGATTCGACCTTTGACCTCATCTTCCACACAATCATTTATCAAATTCAAAAAATTCCCGTTGAGCTAACGACCTCACCATTAAATACTGGCAGTCTCCGCACTGACCTTATTCAATTGGCCCAACACTTCATTCAGCAGTCCAGTACTGGACCTTTTCAATATTTCCGACTATTATTTGCAACGACCATGAATACGCAAAATCAGCGGGAACTTACCCAGCTAATTACGCAAATTGATCACGCTAACTTGGCCTTGATTGATCCCATTCTGACAAACGCACAAAATCACGATGAACTCCAACTTAGACCCAACCAGGCTGCACAATTAGTGTTATTTCAACAATTACGCTACTACGACATCATCAATCAGCCCGTGATAACTGTTCAGCAACTTACGGACCTTGTGGATCAAGTCGTTTTGCCAGCATTGCGAGCAAGTGGTGTTGCTAACCGGCATTTTCATCATTGAAAAGCGTCTCTTTGGAAGGCAACTAAAGTCTGATTGCCGCTCCTATGCCGGCAATCAGACGCTATTTTGATGGGTGCTAGTCAAAATAAGGATACGCACCTGCATAGTAGCGCTGAATGCTTTGACGATGCTGCGTATTGAAGATTGGGGGTAAGTGTGCCGCATCAAAATAGGCCAACGCTGCCGTCTCCTTATTAAACGCGTTCAAGTGGCCACCAATTGCTTTAACCACAAACTCAACCACCACCGTTTGAGCAACATCACCATTCGGATAACGTTGAACATGACCACTTGACACGCCCATCAGCGACTGAACGGCCACTTGTAAACCAGTCTCTTCTTGGTACTCACGCACGCAAGCCTGTTCAGCGGTCTCGCCAAATTCCAGCGCGCCGCCAATTAATCCCCACTGATTAAAATCGGTCCGCTTTTGGAGCAAGACTTGTTACTGTTCATTAACTAAAACGCCACCAGCAAACACTAAAATCACGGGCTGATGGCCAACTTGTTGACGGATGAAACTAATATAATCTGTTGTCATGGACTTGTCCTCCTAACAAATTGTTATCTGGCGCTTATTGACGATAATCTGCCCTTCAGCCGCCAATTGTCTGAACTGACGACTCAGGGTTTCGGGAGTAATCCCCAAAATATTCGCCAATTCCTTCTTCTTCAACGACAATTCAAACTCGACTTGTCCGGATTCAACGGCACAATCTCGCAAATACGCCATCAATCGTTCTTTGGCATCTAACAAATCACGGCGAGTTTGATTTTTCTCAGCTTCAATCAATTGGTTGCCAAAATTATTAATCATTGCTAACGACAAGCTGGCTGATTCACCTAATAACCGCTGAAAATCATCATATTGAATGGAACAGACCCACGCATCACTCGTTGCTTGAATGAAGCCTTGATTTTCATGCGGGGCAAATAACCAGTGTTGGCCGACCACGTCACCACTACGCAACAACTCAATAATTTTCTCCTTACCATTAACGGCCAGTGCATAGATTTTGGCGGTACCCTCATCAAGAATGAGCATGCCTTCCTGATGGTCAAGTGGCTGGCGAATCAACTGCCCTTTTTGATAAAACTTCCGGTGATGGGTCACCGTGATTAATTTGGCTTTCACCGCTGGGGTTAGCGGTGCGAATAATGGTGAGCGACTCACACAATCCATTTTTGAATGCATATTTTCTCCTTTTCTTGATCTATGTCAATTTTTATATGATTAGAATAGCATATACTGACCATATAATGAAGAACTGGAGGAATTAATCATGACTAAAAAATACGTTGCGAACATTGTGCCATTAAATGCTGCAGGAATCGGTACTGCACCCCACGGCACGGCGACTTTCACTGAAACTGGGAACCAATTACACGTCGCCATTGAAATGTTCGATACCCCGGCCAACACGCAACACTGGGAACATTTCCACGGCTTTCCAGATGGCAAAGCAGCCCAGATCGCTACTATGGCCCAAGATGTCAATCACGACGGCTTTATAGACTTGCCTGAAACTGAACCCGTTTCTGGAACGACGATGGTCCCATTTGACAATGCGCCCCATCACATGGACGTCCCAAATGATAATTACCCAGTTGCCGACGCGCAGGGCCACTTCGCCTATGAAATCGATGTGCCCTTAGCCGACCTACAGGCTAAGTTCAAAGAAGTCTTCGGTACCGATGACTTAGAACTAGACAAGCGAGTCATTTATATTCACGGCGTCCCACAAGACTTAGCCCTACCTGCATCAGTCGCTGGTGAAGTGGGTATGTATGATGCTCACGTGACCTTACCAATCGCGGTTGGTAAGATTGAAGTGGCAGAAGACTAGACACAACGCACGTTTCAACAATATTGATAGAAAAATTGTGTTCAGTTTCTTGAGAAGAAGTCTTTTCTTAAGGGACTGAACACTTTTAGTTTTGTTCCAAGTTCTGTAAAACTGTTTCAGTTTTACAGAGCTAATCTTAGTATGTTTACTTTTTAAACTAAATTAAATTCATAATTATCGGTAGCTACCGTTATTAGTGTGGTACGCTATTTTGAATAATAAAATAAAAATGAGGCCTTTTTCATGACTAACGAACAACAAATTATTCATATTATTCAAACAACTCCCACTTTAATGACCATTCTTCATCTAATTCAAGACTGCCACCTAAAGCAAGGTGCATTGGCAGCCGGTAGCATTCGCAATACGGTTTGGCAAGTGCTTAGCGGGCAGCCAGTACAACTCGGCAGTGATATTGACGTCGTCTTTTTTGATCCCGAACGACCAGCCAGTGATGATTTACAGATCTACCAACACCTCACTAGTAAAGCCCCTGAGTATCAGTGGCAAGTGAAAAACGAAGTCTACATGGCCCATTATAATTTTGCTGATAATCCTGAATTCACTTCCGTCACGGATGCAATTGGCCACTTTGTCGAAACACCAACTTGTATTGGTGCCTTCTTAGATGGAGATCGCGTCCAATTAATTGCTCCACATGGCGTGGATGACTTAGTAAACTTTCATTGCCGACCTATTCCCTATTATTGCCAAGATACCAAGCATCTAGCAATCTATCAGCAACGAATGGCCCAAAAACAGTGGCAGCACCAATGGCATCAATTAAAGATAATCGATTTTTAATTACTCATGATTAGTTCTAATAATCACCAAAACGTGTGCTTGATGCTTTACACAAATTGATTGGCCACTCATTGATTCACAAAATTGACTTAGTTGCGTTAGCCAATGGCATCAGTGGATGACCGAGGACAGTTTCAAAATCTGTTTTTGTCACCACTCCTAATTTCTTCTAATTAACGTTATTATGGACTGCCTTCCCCCTAAATTCACTTGATGAAGATATTGGTAGTTGTGCAAACAGTATTATTGACGATTCAAATACCCACGTCACATTGATTAGCCCTAGTCTCGGATCAGCTGTTAATTTACAACCTGGCACAGTCGGTCAGTCAGGCGCTTCATCCAATCGACCTACCACTAATCTTTTTGTCGGCTATCAATATTACGATACCGACCTTAAAAAGACGATTTGGTATAGTGGTACAGATTGGTGCGATGCAGTCGGAACTACTGTTAGCTAAATAGTTTACCCACATAAAATACCGAGCACCTCTCACCCGACTCCTTATAGTTACCTCTATTCGTGATTGATGAAAGTAATTATCAACGGTATATACTTTCCCCTGATAATGTGATAAGTTAAAACATATAAACATAATTGATTAATAAACAATTTTTGGGGGCAATCATGTTACAAATTGGAATTATCATTCCGGCGCTCAATCCAGATGACAAGCTGATTGCTTTAATTCGGGATTTTATTAACGCGCCCACTTTGATGACAAACGTAAAAGAATTAATTATTGTGGATGACGGTAGTGATTACG
Organism: Lactiplantibacillus paraplantarum; assembly: GCF_003641145.1. NCBI lineage: Bacteria > Bacillati > Bacillota > Bacilli > Lactobacillales > Lactobacillaceae > Lactiplantibacillus > Lactiplantibacillus paraplantarum. Next base: position 1,242,032 of record NZ_CP032744.1, on the reverse strand, counting down.
CTCATCAGTCAATCTTTACTCAGCTAGCGTCACTGCCACTAGCGAATTTAACCATCCTCCACCATTCAACTAATCGCGGTAAGGGTGCCGCTTTAAAGACTGGTTTTAGTTATATTCAAGCTCACTTTCCAATGCTGACTGGTATTGCCACCATGGACGCCGATGGGCAACACACTGTCGTAGCACTTAATAGTTGTCTAAATAAATTCACCGATAATCCGCAACGACTCGTAATTGGTGTCCGACACTTTACTAATAAGATTCCATTTCGTAGCCAGTTTGGAAACGTACTGACAAGTAGCTTGGTCCGACTACTAACTCACCAGAATATCTCTGACACCCAAACGGGGCTACGCATTATTCCCATGAAATACTTGGCAGTCCTCATTCACATTCCCGGTGATCGGTTTGAATTTGAATTCGACATGCTCCTCCAAGCTAAGAAATATCATATTCAAGTTATCGAACAACCAATTCCGACAATTTATCTCGATGGCAATTCATCTTCCCACTTTCGAGTCATTCGGGATTCAATTGCGATCTATGCTCGTTTTTTTAAGTTTGCGGCCAGTGGGTTGATTTCCTTTGCCATTGATATTAGTTTGTTTTATATTGTTCTATTCTTAATAGGCAATCACATCTTGAACAGTATCCTAGTAGCCACGATAGTTTCGCGAGTGCTTTCTTCCGTTGTTAACTACGCCATCAATCATCGCGTTGTCTTTAACCGGGCTGGCCACCAAACATTGATCAAATATGTTTGCTTATTTATCGTGCAAATGTTCGCATCTGGCTTTTTGACAGATGCCTTAACTGCGATCTTGCCAACATCAAATGGTCAACTCATGCCGACCATTGCCAAAATGATTGTTGATTTTATCTTATTCATGATTAGTTATCAGATTCAACGAGATTTCATCTTTAAAGAGGGGCCTCAACATGTCCAATAAGCGGCGTTTTCTTTATTTTCTAGCTATTGCGCTATCGATTATTTACTTATTATGGCGAATTTTCTTTACTATCCCATGGCAGGCTAATATTTTTACCTTGATTTTCGCCCTGTTACTCGTGATTAGTGAGATTCTCTCGAATCTGACCGGCTTTATTCTAATTTTCTTTCGTATGTTGTCAACTAAGAAAAAATGGAATTTAGTCATTCCAGACTACTCCACTAGTCAGCCACTGCCAGATGTTGATCTAATCATCGTTACACATAATGAAGACGTTGATTTATTGCGAAAGACCATCAATGCCGCGACTTATATCGACTACCCCGATAAAAGTAAGGTTCACATCGTCGTAGCAGATGACGGGAACCGTCCTGAAGTTATGGCGCTCGCGAAGCACTATCACGTTAGTTATTCTGGAATGGAAAATAATCAGCAAGCAAAATCCGGTAATATTAACCACACGTTGGCCAAATTACACGCGCCACTGTTTGCCATCTTCGATACTGACATGATTCCGTTCTCTGGATTTCTACGTAACACGGTACCGTTATTTACAGAAAATTTTCAACAGTTAACGGATGATCCTGACCATACCGATCCCCTGGGCTTTGTTCAAACCCCACAAAGCTTTTACAACGCGGACATTTTTCAATTTAATTTGTTTTCTGAGAAGATTATTCCAAACGAACAAGACTTTTTCTCACGCGACGTTAATATTTTAAACGGTGGTAATCAGCGCGCTCTTTTTACTGGTTCCAACGCCGTCTTTCTGCGCCAGGCTGTAGATGAAGTCGGTGGTTTTCCCACTGATACAATCACCGAAGATTTCGAGCTAGGAACCATGTTGAACATGGCTGGTTATATCAGTCTAGCCACCAAGATTCCACAGTCCAGTGGGATCACGCCAATTGATATGAAAGGAGTTATCAAGCAACGGACACGGTGGGCTCGGGGCGTTATTCAGAGCTGTCGCAACTTGCACATTTTCACCAATCGGCACCTATCATTTATCAATCGGATTATTCTGCTCAACACTTACTTTTATTGGTGGGCTTTTTTCCGTCGAATGATTTATATGATTGCACCTATCTTATATGCGTTATTTAAAATTCAAGTTGTGAATGCCAATTTTTGGATCTTAATGGTAATTTGGGCACCCGGTTACTTCCTATTACACTATGTCATGGGTGACACTTCTGGTATGGGTGACACAGCTAAGATTCGTAACGAACGCTGGGGTGAAGTTCAAGAGACTTTTTTCGCACCATACCTATTCATTCCTGTCATTCTTGAAAGTCTTGGCATTAAAGCCAAAAAATTCAAGGTCACGGCCAAGAATGTGACTTACTCACTTAAAGATAAATTGTACATCTTACCGTACCTAACATTATGGACCATCACCTTAGTCGCCATTGTTAAGTTCAATTATGGTAAATATGGTTCCGAAATTCTGGTTGGTAGCGTGATAACCTTCTGGCTTTTAATGCACTTTGTTAATCTCAGCATGTGTTTATTTATTTCCATGGGGCGCCCCGTTTACCGCAAAAATGAACGTTTTATTCGTCAAGTAACTGGTTCCGTTCAATCGAGTGACGGCCAATGGCATCCCATCTTGACAGAAGATGTTTCTGAAGGCGGGGTTGCATTTCAAACCACCGATGGCCCCGTTAAAGATATTGCGGAAGGCGACACAATCAAATTAACGGTTAAACATCAAGATTTTGATGTCCAACTAAGTGGTAAAGTTGCCCGCATCAGTCATCGAGATGATACAACTATCTACAGTGTCCAAGTGACCGTGGCTCCTGATAAAAATCGGGATCATTATTTACAATTAATTTACGATGGTGCTAACAAAACACTGCCTAGTGTTCAAGATACTTGGGTCACCCCGTTTGACGAGCTCTACATGAACTTAGTAGTGCGCGCACGTACCTATGAACGTAAACTCAGTCGACGGTTTAACCGCTTTTAGGAGGAATCAATCAGAATGTCTGCTTGGATTGGGCTTATTTTATATGCCATTGGCTTATTAGGTTACAATGGGACACTACGACGTCTCGGTGTCTGTCCGTACTTAGCGTGGATTACTGCGATGCTAGTCCAGATTTTAATCTTATATGGTTTCGCCATGATGGGGTGGTTAACGATTGGGATTCAAATTGTAACTTACTTAGGAATTGGCTTGGCACTACTTTGGCTGGGATTAAGTTTTCTACGGCGAGCACAATTAAGGTTTGAAGGAATTCATTTATTTGACTTTTGGATGATTGGCCTGGGTATTGCGACCGGTCAGACACTGTGGCACAGCCCCCTCGTACACTACGATAACTTTTCTCACTGGGCGGTCATGGTTAAGTTCATGGTTTTCACCGGCCGTCTACCTGGCACTAGTGACCACTTAATTTCATTTACATCCTATCCGCCAGCAACAGCCCTTTTTATCACCCAGTTTGTTCACTGGATTGGTTTTAGTGACGGAGCTATGCTGGTTGCCCAATTTATCTTAATTTGGGGTGCCGCTTATGCCATTTTTGCTGGTCTCCGAGACCGCTCCCGTGCCTTAACAAGTTTTGCATTATGTTTTACGCTAGCGATTTCATTCGTTTTCAACGTCGCGATTCGTCTCAATAACCTGTTGGTCGATTACGTCCTACCCATCATCACGATTGCAGCCCTGGTTGGAATCTTCGTCTATCGCCAGCGCCCTATCTTATTGTGCTCCCACGTTGCAATTTTTATCGCAGCTCTGCTACTTGTTAAAAATTCGGCCACATTCTTCGTCATCATGATTGGTGGATATTTCTTGTACACCCTAATCACCAATCATCACTGGCAATGGCGGCGACTGCTCACCGTTCCCGTTCAATTTGCCGTCACATTGGGCACGGGCGTTTTACCATTCATCTGGTGGGAATGGCATGTTAAGCACATATTTACCGTTTCTAAGCATCAAATCAGTACCCAGGCCTATGCCAAACAATTACATGGTGAGAGTCAGCAAGCCTTAATCAAAATCGGTCATAAGTTCTTAACACAAATTTTCAGTTTGAACTCGCTTTCGACTAAAGGAATTCTACTGATTAATGTTGTCTTGATTCTAACGTGGCTATTTATTCGCCTTCGTCAACACCAGCGTAATAATTTACTTGGAATGGCCCTACTTTTAGACCTTATTTTCATTGTTTATTACGGTAGCTTATTTGGCATGTACATCTTATCTATGCCTTATGCCGAAGCCATTTTGCTTGATGGCTTCGAACGCTATATGGCCAGTATTGTTATCTTGAATCTATTTATCGGTGCCATTGCATTAGTCCGTGTTCTTGATCGTCAACAATTTGAGCAGAATTTTCAAAAGCGCAACACGCAAGCCTTTAAGAGTGCCACAACTAAAAACATTTACCAAATGGCGACACTAGTTACCGGCTTCTTTGCCATCACTATGATGTATTCAGAAATTACAGGGACTAAATTTACTAATGAAATGAATCATAATACGTTACCGCTTCAGATGACCCGGGTCTCTAAACAATGGCACCACTTAAATCATCGTAAAGTCCTCATTGTTGATCCCGAAGTTGTAGATGTCAATGACTACTATGCCGGTTATGTGGGCCGTTACTGGTATTTCACCGATAAGGCTGTCGGTCAAGAAAACTTCATGATGACCCCTAAAGTCTTCAAACAAACGGTTGAAAGTTACCAGTACGTTGCAATCCCAGAGACCCATCGAACTTTCACGGTGCTGACTAAGAAAGTCTTCCATCAACACGTGGTGACCGGACTCTTTAAAGTCACGAAGAAGCGGTTAATTCGCATGCACTAACAATACGAAAGTAGGTTTTATTTTGGCAATCTTCGGCTTCATTTTCTTTAGTTTAGCATTAGTCGGTTATAGCAGCACCCTCCGTCTTTGCCACGTCAATCCTTACTTAACTTGGATCACCGGTAGTTTAGTTCAGATTATGTTATTGTATGGCTTTGCGATGATCAAACTCTTACGACTTGGAATCTGGGTTGTTACCAGTTTGGGCGTTATCCTCTTACTTCTTCGCATCATACTTGGTTACTTAGGCAAAGTTAGCATTCATTATGAAGGTATCCACCTCTTTGATATTTGGATGACTTTTTTAGGAATTGTAATGGCCATCGTACTCTTCAAGAGTCCACTCATTCATTATGACAACTTTTCTCACTGGGCAACCATCGTCAAATTCTTGACATATACTGGGCACTTACCAAGAGCCACCGATACAATTATTTCATTCAGCTCCTACCCACCCGCAACAGCACTCTGGCTAACGCAACTGGTAACCTTTACTGGATTCAGTGCCGGAGCGATGCTCGTTGGCCAATTTATCTTGATTTGGGCGGCGAGTTACGCCGTGTTCGCTACCCTACGTGACCGTACTCGGGGCCTAAACTCAATGTTACTGTGCTTAACAATTGCTATTTCATATGTCTTTAATATTAACATTCGTCTTAATAATCTACTGGTTGATTACGTTCTAGCCATTTTAACGGTTGCTGGTGTTGTGGGTATTTTTGTCTACCGTCGCCAGCCGAAAATGTTGGCAGCACACGTGGCTTTGTTTTGTGGCACCCTACTACTCGTCAAAAATTCAGCTGCCTTTTTCGTTGCCATTTTGATCATCGACTACCTCGTCACAATGATCCAACAACGGGTACACAGGCACTGGTTTCGGCAAATATTAACAATCACAGGTCAGTTTTTAGGAACACTGTCCGTCGCAATCCTGCCGTTTATTTGCTGGGAAATCCATGTTCATTTAACCTTTACAACTTCAAAACATGAAATCAGCGCTACTGCCTATCAAAATCAACTTGCACATGATGGTATCCGTGGATTCCTGAAGATTGGTCAGGCTTTCTTGCAACAAATCTTCAATTGGACCTCCTTATCAACACAGGGATTTTTAGTACTAAACATTGGTTTGATCAGTGCATGGGCAATCATTAAGTATGGCTGCCACCACCCCAATCCACTAGTCAAACTTTTGGGAGTGCTCGATCTAATTACCGGATTATATTATGGTAGTTTATTAGGTATGTACGTTCTGTCCATGCCTTACGCCGAAGCAATTACCTTAGATGGGTTTGAACGGTACATGTCGACCGTTGTCATTTTAAACTTATTTATTGGTATGATGGTTCTGGTTCGTGTCATTGACGAGACCCTCTATGAACAAAACTTGGCAGACCGAAGCCCACGGACGTTTCGCTCGATTTGGACTAAGAATGGCTATCAGCTCGCGACGTTTTTAGTGATGTTTTTCGCTATTATTATGATGTACTCTGAAATCAATGGGACAACGTTCACGAATCACTATAATCGACATTCACTGCCAGTTACCCTGACCAACGTTGCCCGACCGTGGACCAAGCCCAACGACACCAAGATTCTGATTGTTGACCCCCAAAAAGTTGAGGTTACCACCTATTATGCGGGCTACTTAGCGAATTACTATTTCTTCACTAACAACGCCAGTGGTCAAGCTCGCTTTAGCAAATCTGTTCACACATTCCGCAACAAACTGTCTCAGTATGACTACGTGGTGATTCCAAAATATGATCATAGCTTCACTCGCGGTATCCGTCGAGTTTATCATCAACATATTCGCACGGGTTTTTACCGCATTACTCGCGGTCGCCTAATTCGGATTCAGTATCAACAAACGTTATCTTATCAATAATCGAGGCGATTATTTTATGAAGTACCGACATTACTTTACACAACTATTAATATTTATTAGCCCGCTGATTCTTCTTTGCTTCAGCCAGCCCCGTACGGCAACTGCCAATTCATCAACATTGAATACTAGTCAAGGGGTCATGTTAGATTTAGGCCGCCATCCGTTAGATGAAACTGCAATTAAAGCCGTCATTAGTGCTGCTGCCGAACAACACATGCAATACGTCGAACTACACTTATCAGATAACGAACATCTATGCTTTCAATCGGCTTATTTAGGTAATGCCGCATCGGCAACCGTATTATCGGCGACGACTTTAGAACAGCTAGTTGCTTATGCCAATCAGTTGAACATTGAACTAGTTCCTGATGTTGACCTTCCCTCGCACGCGGGAGCCATTTTACGCCAATTGCAACAAACTCATCCCGATATTTACAATACCGTTAAGTTGGATGACGAAACCATCGACTATACTAAACCGGCAGCAATCAGTCTCGCTACCACACTTTATGGCGAGCTCGATGCTAGTTTTAACAATCAAAGCCAGCACGATTTGATGCTCGGCGCTGATGAGGTTCCTGGCAGCGCTAGCGCCTATATCGAACTGACCACCTTTATCAATCAGGTCAGTCGATTTCAAAATCAACACGGCTTCAACACTAGTATTTGGAATGATTCGCTATTAAAAAATGAACTCACTCGTCTGGATTCAAACATTACAATCAATTACTGGTCACAATCTGGTAACAATACCGATGTGGCTATCATTGCCGACCGCTATGCCAACCGTGTATCCGTTCCCGACATTTTAGCCTCTGGGCATCCGATCGTGAACTGTAATAGTTATGCGACCTATTATCAAATCAAAAATATTGGCAATGTCAATGATGACGATTACTTTATTAATTATCTTAATCACACCTTTCGCCCGAATATCTTTAACGAAATTGACACCAATGGGCATAATCAGGATTGGACCATTGAAGATGGCGTCACAACTAACGGTATCTTAGTTAGCTTGTGGGGGGCCGATTCAGAGCATGTTACACCAACTGCCATCGTCAATTTCATTAAACGTATGACGATTCCACGGTCATTTTAACGTTTAGTTCCGTTTTATCGAGAGATCGACCTATACAATAAAAATAGCACAATTAGTCCTCGTCGTGCCAAGGATATACTACCCCTTAGGTACACAGATTAAATAATAAAAAATCTGTGTACCTAAGGGGTTTTTGTATGCGTTCAAATAGAAAGTATTCATTTGATGAAAAGATTAACATTCTTAATCTGATTGATAATAACCATACGGTGCAATCAATTGCCAGGGATCTACAAATAAATAAAAACGTTATTCATCAATGGAAAAGATTGTACGATCTCAATGGAAGTGAAGGCTTAAGGCATCAAAGAAAAAATCGCAGCTATTCTCAAGCATTCAAAGAAAGGATTGTACAGGAACATATCAAAGAAAAGCTGTCTTTTCCAAAATTAGCCACCAAGTATGGTTTGAGTAGCGCCGGGATGGTGTCTAATTGGTTTAGAGATTATACTATTGGAAAGAAAACTTATTCCAATAGAAATCCGAGGAACCGAAAGATGAAAGACGGACGCAAGACAACCCAAATTGAACGCATTGAAATAGCTCAATGGACTATCGCCAACGACTATGCTTACCACGAGGCCGCTAGCCATTTTGAGGTCTCGTATCAACAAGTTTATACCTGGGTCAAGAAGCTAAATAACGGCGGTGTGGACGCTTTAGCCGACCGCCGTGGGAAAAGTAAAGCTACGCCACTTACCGAGTTAGATATCGCTAAACTGAAAATAAAAGAATTAGAAGCTAGAACTAAACATTTGGAAATGGAAAAGGACCTGTCAAAAAAATTGAAAGAGATTCAAAGGAGAGTGAAGTAAGTGGTTGGTCATCAATCGACCGGATCTCAAAATATCAGGCAATTCAAGAACTAGCCGGTAAATATCCCATAAGTTGGTTGTGTCAAGAAGTCGGGATCAAGCGGAGGTCATATTATAAATGGTTGAACCGGACATTAACCGCTAATGAACGACTAAATGATGAGCTAGTTAAATTCATGCTTAAATTAGAAATTAGCCATAATTATATATTTGGTGTTGAAACCTTAGTTATGCACATCAACGAAGAGACTGAGTACCATGTGAATGCCAAACGTATCAGAAGATTAATGCAAGTTAACCATATCAAATCATCGATTCGCATTAGTAAACATGATCGTAAAGCGGAATATAAAGAAATGATGTCAGCCAATATCATCAAGCATGATTTTAATCAGGAAGAATCTAATAAGGTTTGGACAACCGACTGTACTGAATTAAAATACGGTAATCAAAGTCTCAACAAACTACGACTTAGTGCCATCAAGGATTTACACGATCACAGTATCGTTGCCTGGGCGATCGATGATACCGAAACGACAACACTGGTGACAGCAACTGTTAATAAAGCAATGAAAAGTAATGACCTGGCCGCCAACGAATTAATTTTACACACTGACCAAGGTTCGGCCTATACATCATTAGAATTCAATCGGGCCCTTAATAGCTATGGCATTTGCCATAGCATGTCAAGACCGGGGACACCTGGAGACAACGCGCCTATGGAGAGTTTCTGGAGTCATTTAAAAGATGAGGACTTAAGTTTTAAAACCGCATTGACCAAAGAAGAATTACTTCAAAACATTACCAAAGCAATTGACTGGTACAACAACGGTCGACGTCAAAAGTCATTAAAAGGCATGACCCCGACAGAATGTCGAAATCATGCCCTCCGATTTAAAGCATCATAATTTATATTATTTAAACTGTGTACTTGACAGGGTGTAGTGCCCAACGACCGAGACTAGTCGCGCTATTTTGCGTTAAACTGCCAGTTGGCGGCCATCATGAATCATCACGACCCTGATAATCACTTAACTCGCATTCTTTAAGCTTCCAATGACCGCTGCACGTCCAGTGTTTCTAACAAGCTGACCGCACAATCAGCCCCCTTATTGCCACTCTTAAAACCAGCGCGGTCCATTGCTTGTTCGATCGTATCAGTCGTTAAAATACCGAACATCACTGGTGTATCAGTTGCTAAACTAACGGTCATCACCCCCGTCGTTACGCCGCTACAGACATAGTCAAAGTGGGCAGTTGCTCCGCGGATAACTGCGCCAAGTGCAATCACGCCGTCATAGCGCTTGGTTGCAATCATTTTTTGAACCGTCAATGGTATCTCAAACGCACCTGGCACCCAGGCCACATCAATATCTTTCGCGTTAACGCCGTGCTGTTCCAAGCTTGCTTGTGCCCCAGCTAGTAATTGCTGCGTCACAAACGCATTGAAGCGGGCCACGACAATTCCGACTTTGAACTCATTACCGCCGATTTTACCATTAAAAGTAGTCATTAGTTGGCCTCCCTAAGTGTGAGTTGATGATGAAACCGATCACGTTTCGTCTTTAAATAAGCCTGATCATACTGATTTGCCGGAACTTCTAACGGCACCCGTTCGACCACGTCAATACCGGCTGCACGCAATTGATCAACCTTATCGGGATTATTAGTGAGCAGCCGTACCCGACTAACACCCATTTGTCGCAAAATTAACGCCGCAATATCATACCGCCGCTCATCAGGCCGAAAGCCTAACTGCACGTTTGCATCATACGTATCAACACCCTGTTCTTGTAATGCGTAAGCCGCCAATTTATTAGCTAGACCAATTCCACGACCTTCTTGCCGTAAGTAGAGGAAAATGCCACGCTGAGCCTGACCAATTTTTTGAAGCGCGCCATGTAATTGTTTCCCACAGTCACACCGTTGCGATCCTAAAACGTCGCCTGTAAAACACTCCGAATGTAACCGTACCAACACTGGTTCATCACCACTGATATCACCAGTCTGTAGTGCCACTGGTAACGCTTCATGACCAGGAACTTCAAAACCAGTCATTACAAATTGGCCGTCCTCAGTTGGTAACTTAACAGTTGGTGTCGTTGTTAACTGAAGAGCCCCCGTCTGGATAACATAAGTGGTAATATCTTCAATGGTGATCAGTGGCAATTGTAGCCCCTCTGCCAAAGCTTTCAGATCACGACGACGAGCCATTAAACCATTCTTTTTGATTACTTCACAAATATAGGCCGCAGGGGTCCCGCCTGCCAGTTGAGCCAACGTTACTGCCGCCTCAGTATGCCCCCGTCGAGCTAACAAACCACCAGACCGTGCAATCAGCGGAAATACATGTCCGGGATGGTAAAAATCAGTGGCTTGGCTATCTGGATCGGCTAACGCCTGAATCGTCGTCGCACGATCAGCCGCAGAAATTCCCGTTGACGTCGTATGATGATCTGTCGAGACCGTGAATGCCGTGCCAAATGCATCGTGTCCACTCGTCATCGGGGTTAGATGAAGTCGTTCAGCAATGCTTGGAGCCATCGGGACACAGAGTAAGCCTCGTGCTGACGTAATCATTCGATTTACCGTTGCAGTCGTCGCTTGAGCTGCCAACCCGACCATGTCACCTTCCGCTTCACGTGTCTCATCATCCGCAACAATAATTAATTCACCGCGTTTCAAAGCAGCTAGTGCCTGCTCCACTTTATTCATCGTATCCATCTTAATGACTCCCTTCCAAAGCTAACTGTCGGGCCAAGTACTTGCCCAAGATATCTGTTTCAACATTGACCATATCGCCAACTTGCAAGTTACTTAACGTCGTGACCGCTTGCGAATGTGGAATTAGATCCACCTCAAATGCCGTATCCGTAGCGGTCACGACCGTCAAACTAACCCCATCGATGGTAATCGATCCCTTAGTCACAACTAGCGCTCGATACGCTGATGGTAAACTAATCAGCAAGCGAAGTGCATGCGCATCGGGAATACGCTGTTGCACCCGACCACAATAGTCAACGTGGCCCTGAACAATATGGCCATCTAAATGATCGTTAACTTGCAAGGCCCGTTCTAAATTTACTTGTGAACCTACCACCAGCGCCATTAAATTTGTTCGGCGCATCGTTTCAGGCATTACTGCGACACTAAATGCATCTGGCTGCAGTATCGTTACCGTCAGACAAATCCCATTAATTGCAATACTATCGCCAATTTTAAGACTAGGTGTCACGATAGTCGGTGCTGTGATGGTAAGTGTCATTTCCAATGCCTGCTGATGGACTTGGCTGACCCGTCCTTTCGTCTGAACAATTCCTGAAAACATTTACTCGCCTTCCTTTCGAACGGCACGTAGCCGCAAATCAGTTCCTAACCACGCTAGCTCCGGTCGTTCAAATACTAACGATTCCGTTGCGGGCGCACCCGTCACGGCTGGCAAGCCCGCACCGCCAATCATGGTCGGCGCCAAATAGCTGATCCATTCATCAACTAGTGCAGCCGCAACAAACCCTGCTTGGATATGGGCTCCGCCTTCAACTAACAGCGACTGCCAGCCTTGTTCAACACACAACTGGCTGATGGCTGCGGGTGACCAGTCACCAATTAACACGTGCACATTTGCGCTAGCTTGGAGTTGCTCATCACTAGCAGCGGCGTGACGGCAAAGCAACCATGTGGGCGCTTGACCATCACGAACGAGTCGGTGTTGTAGGGCCACCGTACTCGACTCCAAGACCACTAATCGAACCGGTGGCTGAGACATCGCTATTAGCCGGACGGTCAACTGGGGATCATCAATCGTCAGCGTCCGCTCACCAATCAAGATGGCCTGAAACTGTGACCGTAATCGCTGACTATCAACGTAACTGGCATGATTAGAAATCAATGTTCGACGTGGTGCTCCCGAATTAATTTTGCCGTCCAGTGTCATCGCGGTCTTAAGGGTGACCCATGGTCGTTGTTGCGTATAAAAATGGTTATAATGCGGATTCAGCTTTCGAACCACATCTGACATGCAACCTGTGATGACTTTGACGCCATGGTCCCGTAAATATTGGCGGCCCTGCCCCCCAACGAGTGGATGCGGATCCAATTGGCCAATCACGACTTGCTGAATTCCAGCATCGACAAGTTGTTCACAACACGGCGGTGTCTTCCCATAATGTGAGCACGGTTCCAAAGTGACAAATAACGTGGCCCCGCGTGCCTGTTCTGGCGTGACCTGTCGCAAAACATCCACCTCAGCATGGTCGCCACCAAAATAATGATGATAACCTTGAGCTAACACGTGGCCATCTTTGACTAATACGGCACCGACCCGCGGATTTTGATACGTTGCCACGCCAGCCAATTTGGCTTGATCGACCGCGAATTGCATAAAATCAGTTAACATTGGTTCACCTCCAACAAGATAAAAAAACACCCAATTATCAATAATCGATAATCGGGTGTGAATGTTCGCCAAATAGATTTCACCAGTAGGATCCAGCTAAATAAACCTGCTTAGAGGTCACTAGTAGCCACTACTGCCTAGTAAAATTCAAGCAATAATTTTCTTCTCCCATCCAGACTATACTGTCGGTCCCAGACTTGCACTGGGTCCACCGCTCACGCGGGTCACGGACTTCAACTTATGTTGTTACCGTCGGTCGGGAATTGCACCCTGCCCCGAAGAAATCGTATTCAGTTTTCAGTCTTAATAAAAACACTTTCTTAATCAATTGTCAATCAGTCACTTTATTTCAACCCCATTAACTACTGTGTTAAACTGCTTGCAAACTTTAATAAAAATGACAAATTTTAACATTAATAATTAATGTTTTTCAGAAAAATTTGGGCTTTTTTTAACTAATTTTCACGTCTCAGTAAGTTACAATGGAATTATTCTTAGTATCGGAGTTGGGTAAAATGTGGCATAATTATCAGACACGACGTTGGCAAGTGCCAGCGCTGTCAGGATTGATATCTCTTGTTATCATTGGCTTTGTCTTCCTAATTCAAGGAGTGACGCCCTTTGGTAACCATAATTTATTAATTAGTGATATGGGTGGCCAATACTTATCATTTTTTACCGCTTACCGGCATGCAATTTTAACGCATAGTTTTCAATTATATTCGTTTTCACAATCACTAGGTGGTAATGCGCTGCCTACGATTGCTTATTATTTATTAAGCCCATTTAACATTTTAATGGTTTTCTTTCCGGCCGTTAATTTGCCAACTGGCTTGAGCCTGCTCATCATATTAAAAATTGGACTGATTGCGGTCACCATGACGTGGTTTTTACAAGATCATTTTCGAACAAACTACTGGTCAACGGCCATCTTTGGGGTCGCATTCAGCCTATCGGGTTTCGTTGCCCTAAACTATTTTACAATCATGTGGTTAGATGCACTTATCTGGTTACCACTCGTCATCCAAGGGCTTGATTATCTGATCAGGACCGGTCATTCTGGCCGCTTCTTCGGTTGGCTATGGGTCAGTATTGTGACCAACTATTACTTAGGCTACATGACTTGCCTATTTGTTATTTACTATCTGATCTATCAACTATTTGAACATAAACAACCCCAAGATAGCCTGTGGCACATGATTAGTGTCCAACTCCGGCTCATTCGACGCGTCCTGGTGACCATGATACTCAGCGGTCTAAGCACGATGTTCATTCTGATACCGACGGGTTTAGGAATGTTGACCACTGCCAAAACCGCCGTCAAATTGTCTAATTATTGGCCAGTTCCCCAGTTCGGATCAGAAGTGTTCAGCCAGTTTGGGGTGGGCGCAGCCAATTTTGCAACGCGTCTGACACACGCACCTACCGTCTTTAGTAGTACCTTTGTATTACTACTAGTCTTAGCGTTTTTTGTTCATCCGCATATCACCACAGCGCACAAATGGCATGGTTTTGGCCTCTTGTTAGCACTTTTTCTTAGTATGGACATCCGCACCCTCGATACAATTTGGCACATGTTGCAAACACCAGCTGGTTTTCCATACCGCAACGCCTTCTTCTTCAGCTTCGTCCTAATCATGATGGGCTTTGAAGCCTGGTTGGCCGGGCCACGTCAGATTGCGCCCCATTGGCAGTGGTTGCTGCCGACACTAGTTGCGCTGGCGCTGATCATTGGTTGGCTGAGCCAACGATCAGCTCAGCATCCACTTGCGACTTTGAATCTTGCTCTTAGCCTAATTGCCGTGCTATTGACGGCTAGTGCCTTATTTGTCACTACCAAACGATGGCAAGCGCTAAGTTTAGCAGGTATCGTTGCACTTGAACTAGGAACAAATAGTACACTCATGATGGCTAAGTCGCCCTTAGGTAATCAGGCCAAATTCGTGACGGCTTATCGTACCGAATACCGACAGATGCAAGCTGTCAACGATCCCGACGGTCAATTATACCGGGTTGAAAATCAGAACACCTTGATCAACCAAGCCTATAATTACGATAGTAAATACCGCAACTATAACGATCCAATGCTCTTCAATTTTCATGACATCACCTATTACAGCTCCACTTTCGCCAACCAGACGCGTTTGATGTTAAAATCGCTGGGACTATTTTCCAAAAACGCGCGTCGGGTTAGTTCTGAGGGATTGAACCCCGTCACTGATCTGCTCTTAGATGTGAAATACGACGTACAACTCAACGCAGTCGGTCAGTCTAGGACCAGCCATCGGAGTTTAAACGGACTTGGCTTTGCAGTTCCGACTGCTTTCAGTCAACTAAAACTGCGTGCTAATAGTGCGATTGTTAACCAAGAACGGATCTTACAAAGCCTGCGACCAACTCAGAAGACCTATTTTGGCAACGCCGTTCAGCTCACCGATCATGTGTTTCATGATCCGCAAGCTAGCCGGTATCCTTATCTGCATACGATTAAGCTACGTATGACACGGACTGGATCGCTGTATTATAATGACACCCTAAGTCAGTCGAAGTTTACAACAATGCGGGTCAACGGTCATCTGGTACCAACCAAGTTCAATGCCAACGGTGAGCTAGTGCTCCGCTCGCTTGGTTATTTCGATAAAGGTGCCATAGTTACATTAACAGTTAAGCGCGACCAGCCAACCTTAGGACCGCACGTCCACTTGGCCAGCCTTGACCAGTCCCAGTTCGACCAGGTCAAACAACAACTGATGAGTAGCCGCTTCACCCCGACCTACCACGTTTCTGGAATTCACACAATCGTCAGTGGCCAGGTCACGAATCGGTCACATCAGCAATGGTTGTACGTCGCGATCCCAGCAGACAAAGGCTGGACTGCAACTGTTAATGGCACACGCGTCATCCCTAGGACTGTTATTGGCGGCATGCTGGCCTTACCGATCCGTGCGGGTCAGAATCAGATTCAGCTGACTTACCACGTTCCCGGATTGCTTGCAGGTTTACTAATTTCGCTAATTAGTGTACTGAGTTTTTGCGGACTCAGAATTTGGCAGCATCGCCACCCGGTCACCAGTTAATATTACCAAACTAAAAACCACCGTCTTACTGAGAATCATGATTCTCAGTAAGACGGTGGTTTTTAGTCTCCCAATTTTAAGGCCAATGAATTAGCCCAGCACTAACTAGTAGGAGCGACTTTTGCGATATAGCTAGGCAAGGGCTGTCACTTTAATTTCGAAAAGCATTGCCCGTGTCTACCGTTAATACCCCCCTTAACCAAAGGGGTAAGCACCAGCCGTTAAGGGTCCCGTTTCACTATTTATGCTTCGGTTGCTGGTCGTAATCGATGCAACGCTAGACTAGTTGCCACCAGCATCAATAAAACAACCGCCAAACTAATCGTCCCAGTCGTTAGCGTTTGCGGCTTAGACGTATGCCGCTTCACCACGTACTGCAAATAATCGTGTTGCTTGGCAGTTACCCGGCCAGTCACTGGACTGTAATTGGCCGTCATGACACCATAAGTCACGGAATGCTTACCGGTATTGCGAACCACTACCCGCATCCGTCCCGCGGCAGTCATCGGGTAATTTAACGTTGCTAATTTATTAGCAGGTCCCCGCCAACGTTGCACAGTCCGCTCTCCCTTGATCAACGAAATTGTGACGACTCCCCGTGACGCTATTGGTTTCAATTGTAAGACGTTATTGCGGCCACCCGTCACTAGTGTCATTTGAACACTGTGACCTGGACGCAGTGTTTGTGTCATTGATTCAACATACGTCCCATTGCCCTGGCTACCAAGAACAACGTCATTGACTCGCGTCGTTTGACTCGTTTGCCACAAACTGACGACACTAACGGTAGCCATGATAACCGCTAGCCATGTCAACTGTCGCCGAATTGGTTGGCTAAAGTGCCACGTTGGTAGCTCACGACCACCAAGAATACTGAGTAACATCACTCCCGGTAACAATGGCAGCGCATAGCGACCTTCCACTTCCCAAATGACAACGTGAAAAGCTGTCAACCCTAGGATGGTCAACGCCAACAACGTCACTGGCCAATCACAGCGCTTCAACAACGCTACGACACCTTGTACTAACATCGTCAAATAGATCGTCTGGGTCATCAAAACCAACCAGAATTGCAGTTGCCGTTGATGATTCAAATACCACCGTGGGGCCTGAATCCACTGGGTCGTTAACTTAAAACTGTCAAAATCCCCAGTAGCCCAAAACACCCGCAATTTTTTCAGAAAATGAACCAGTGTCCCGGTCACCCCCATTTGATGCAACCGTTGCTGAATCATTTGCTGCGTCTGTTGTTGCTTGGCGGTTGCCGTGGGAGCTTGATTGACGCGTTCAAAATCATCATGACGGTACTGACCATCACCTTTAGGATTCAAACTCATCGCAATCCAACTCGTTGCGGGTAGCGCCGCATCGGCCTGACGCGTATAGCCCGCCTGCTGTTGAGCGGCATGCATCGCACTAAAGATTAAGCCGATCGTCATAACTAAACTGATCAACCAACCGCATAACTGTCGTCCCGTAAATTGGTGTTGCCACCACAAAACCAGGCCAATCAACCCAAGTGCTACCCAGAGAATAATCAAGTTGGTCTTCATAACAACACCTAGCGCAACCAGAAGCCCATCACTAATCAAAATACTCCAGCGTTGCCAGACTGTCAGCCGCAATCCCAATGTCAGCAAAGCTAGACTATCCAAGACTAGGGGCAAGACAAGCCCATCCGTATATGCAAACAGACCAAATGCGACTACTGGAACACTGACCAACCACATCAAGCTTAAAGCAACGGCACCTGGTTGCCAGTAGTGCCAGCGTCTTAATAAATATAGCCCACTAATCAGTCCAGTATCGATCCAGATAAACCGGAGGACATTCAGAATTGACCATGGTATCTGGGTGAACCTCAAAAGTAGTTTGATCAGGCTAGCTTCTAATAACGTAAAGTTCACATTGTTCGGATAAATCATAAAATAATGTTGCCAGTGTTGACTGCCTTGAGCCAATCGCAACGCTTGTTGCCGAACGTAGAATGGATCGGCCCGCGCGACGTCTACAAAATTGATGGCAATCAAGCCCTGGATCATGATGATTAAGCCTACTAGACTAATCAATAGCCAGCGGTACTGTCGATCCGGTAACTGGCACAACCACTGCCATACCACATTGATAATGACCAGTAACCCCAGTACCATTGCAAACTGAACGATTGGTGAGGCCCAATCAGGATTACCAAAAAAGCGAATGGGCTGTAACCAGGCAAAGCCAATGGCAACAACGAGTACCGCTGCTGCCAGCCAATTGACACTCCTAACCAGAGCCTTCATCCGTGCACCCGTTGTGACTCTATGATGGCCGGCTGTTGAGTCGCCGTGTAATCATCCGTTTCAATAATATAGCGGGGCCGGTGCTTTACTTCCGCAAAAATTTTACCCACATATTCGCCAACAATACTAATACCAATCAATTGCATCCCACCTAAAAACCATAGACTTGTCATGAGTGAGGACCAGCCACTCGTTGCGGTCCCTAGTAATCCTTGTACTAACGCATACAACATCATAAGCAAACTACCGCCACTAATCACCATGCCTAACAATAAAATTACTTTAATCGGTGCGATTGAAAATGACGTGATGCCATCAAAAGCAAAGGCCAACATCTTACGCAACGGATACTTTGAAACACCTGCAAAACGTGGTTGGCGGTGATAATAAAGTTTAGTTGTTGGAAACCCTAGCTGTGGTACGATTCCACGCAAGAATAGATTGGTTTCCTCATAGGCTAATAGTGCCTGAACTGCCCGTTGACTAAGTAATCGAAAATCAGCGTGATTGGGCACTAGTTGTACACCAATACGATTCATCAGCCGATAAAAGCCGTCCGCAGTCCATCGTTTGAAAGGCGAATCGCTACCACGATCGTTACGGACGCCTAATACAATATCACTACCAGTACGATAGCGTGCCACCATTTCCGGAATCACTTGTGGATCATCTTGCAAATCAGCATCAATCGTAATGACCATATCAGCAGTCGGGCTAGCGACCTGCATCCCAGCCATCAACGCGTTTTGGTGACCAAAATTACGACTAAACTTAAGGCCAGTCACGGTTGAGTGCTGTTTCTCAAGCGACTTAATCAGTGTCCAAGTCTTATCTTGACTACCATCGTCAACAAATAATAACTTACTCTCTTCATTGACCTGTTTGTGTTGGATCAACTTCGTCAAGATACCATCCAAGACTTGGGCGGACTTAGGTAGCACTGCTTCTTCGTTATAACAAGGCACAATAATCGTTAACCGTGGATTTTGCATGATAATACCCCCATATTACTCAAATAATTTTACGAAATAATAATTGTAATTTGCACTTTTCAGGATTGTCAGCCCTCCTCGATAGTAATCCCAACTGGACATTTACTGAAAAGAATTCAGATAACACTGCCATACCATCAATTACATGTACACCTGCCCCCACAAATATACACAACTAATTTTATAACCATTAATGCCTGACATCGCAACCTTCAAAGGCTCAACGCGCTAATATTACTTTGATCATTAACGCAACCACCCGATCGTTGACCTAAGCAACTGTCAGTGGTCACACGACTTAATGGTTCAAACTGATAGTACCAATATCTTCCTCGCAATTCAAACAAAGCAACGATTTCAGTACCAATCATTAACAAATTATCCGAACTCAATCACGGGGTCACAGCGCACGATTATCATGAAGCGTACAAATTGTCTATAAAATTTCACACGCCAACCAGTGCACTAATTTCAGGTATCTAATCATCCCACTACTATCATCATTATTATAATTTGAACATCCAATTTCGAATTTAAATAATGATATTGCAAGCCAACGCCCCCTCCTAGCCACTTTTATGTAACCGGTGCCGTTGCTTAACTTGATTAACTTTTCGCATCCGCTAATTATCAAGGGTTTTAAATTTATGGCTGAGAAACACTTGTGTTTATTTTTCAAGCGCGGTATGCTGTAACCGTTAAAAATAAATGGTGATGACGTTCGCCGTAACTAATTGATTATCAATTTGATGACGTCTACTTTCAAGAAGTCTCCTAATGGGGCTTCTTGAAAGTAGACGTCTTTTTTTATCAACTTGGTAGCCAAATTTGAAAGGGGTTTTCAAAATGTCAGTTGTAATTGATGTTGTTAAAGCACGCGAGGTTTTTGATTCACGAGGTAATCCAACGGTCGAGGCCGATGTGATTTTATCCGATGGCACACTTGGTCGTGCTGAAGTACCCTCAGGGGCATCAACCGGCGCTAACGAAGCCGTTGAATTACGCGACGGTGGTCAACGACTTCAAGGTAAAGGCACCACTAAAGCCGTCAATAATGTTAATACAGAAATCAACGACGCTTTACATGGGGTTAGTCCGTTTAATCAAGCTCAAGTCGACCAGATCATGATTGATTTGGATGGAACGCCTAACAAAGAACGTCTAGGTGCTAATGCGATTCTAGGCGTCTCAATGGCAACTTGCCGGGCTGCAGCCGCTGAAACTCACCAGCCGCTTTACCGGTATCTCGGTGGCACAGACCTAGAATTACCACAAACATTTCATAACGTTATCAATGGTGGCGAACACGCTGACAATGGGATCGACATTCAAGAATTCATGATCACTGCCGTAGACCGTTCTAGCTTTCGGGATGGCTTTGAAAAGATTGTGAATACCTACCATACGTTAAAAAAAGTCATTGAAAAAGCTGGCTATACAACTGGCCTAGGCGACGAAGGTGGGTTCGCCCCCGACCTAGATAACTCAGAAGCCGCGCTACAAATGTTACACAATGCGATTGTACAAGCTGGCTACGTTCCTGGCAAAGAGATTGCGATTGCTTTTGACGCCGCCGCTTCCTACTTCTATAATACTCAAACTAAACAATATGACTTTGAAGGCCAGCACCTCTCACCAGATGCTTTAAGTGATTACTATGCCAAATTACTGGCCCAATTTCCTGAAATCATTTCTATCGAAGATCCTTACAGCGAGGATGATTGGGAGAACTTTGTCAAATTCACTAAAAAATATGGTGATCAGGTTCAAATCGTGACGGATGATAACGTCTGCACTAATCCCACGTTATTTGCAAAAGCCATCAAGATGGGCATGGCCAACGCGTTTCTAATCAAACTAAATCAAATTGGGACCGTTACTGAAACGCTCACGGCAATTCGCTTAGCACGCAAAAACGGGTATGCCACGATGATGTCGCATCGTTCTGGTGAAACTGGTGATACTTTCCTAGCTGATTTTACAGTTGCAACTCGGACGGCTCAACTTAAATCTGGCGCACCAGCCCGGTCAGAACGTGTTGAAAAATACAATCAATTATTGCGAATTGAAGAAGAACTTGGCACGACGGGCACCCGTTTAGCACATTTTCCAGATAGCGTCGATTACGACCTCTAAACAAGTCCGTCGCAAACAATCGAGCGGAGGTGGTTAATCATGCAAGCACCCATAGATATGCTAACCGGACTCACAACGATCGAGGTCCAGGAACGTTTAAAAAATACGGCCGTAACGTGGTTCCTCAGCAACAATTTAACTTTGCCCATGCCATCCTTACCCGGCTCTGGGAACCATCAGCTTGGATTCTTGAAGCCGCCCTACTCGTTGAAATTCTGCTAGGGAAAACACTTCAAGCTGGCTTTATTGTTTTAATGCTCCTATTTGCGGCCGTCACAGGTGCAATTCAAGCCTGGCGCGCCGATAAAGTTCTCAAAACCTTAACGAATAAGTTAACGCTAACCGTTGCTGTCAAGCGAAACAATCAATGGCAGCATATCTCAGCAACTCAAATCGTTCCCAATGATGTTATTAGCCTTAATAACGGAGAGCTTTTACCCGCAGACGTTCAACTACTGGATGGCACACTAGAAGTTGACGAGAGCAGTATTAGTGGTGAATCCCGTACAATTCGCCACCAAGCCGGTGATATCGTCTATGCTGGTACTGAGATTAAGAGTGGACACGGCTTAGCAGTCATCATTAGTACGGGTAAAAATAGCCGCTCTGGCAAAACGATCAGCTTGATCAATCAATCAGCGGCACCCGGCCAACTTCAGAAATTACTCAGTAAAATCATTGACTACTTGGCAATCTTAGACACGGTGCTCGTTATCATCTTGGTACTCACCGCACTGATACGTGGCACTAACCTGATCACAATGTTACCATTTCTAGCTATGTTGTTTATCGCAACGATTCCGATTGCAATGCCTTCTAGCTTTGCAGTCGCCAACTCAGTGGAAGCCAAACAATTAGGTCAAGCACATATCTTAGTTAGTGATTTATCAGGTATTCAAGCTGCCGCCAATCTCAACTTGTTGTTGATTGACAAGACGGGCACCATCACTACTAATCAACCCAAGGTCGTGGCACTGCACAACTTTTCTAAGTATTCGGACCAAGCGTTAATTCGCTGGGCAACCAGTGCCACCAATCAGCAAAATACAAGTGTCATTGATGCGGCGATTCTTAATTACGCCCGGCAACAGGCCATTCCCGTACAGGCGCCGGCACATTTTGAATCCTTCAATTCCCAACGTGGTTATTCTGAAGGAACCATCATGGCCAATCGACCTATTAATGTCAAACTAGGGGCTTATCAACGTCTGTATCAATTGGATCACAACGCGCCAAAACTAACCAATCAAATCGACTTTGGTAGCGGTCGCACCGTTGCACTATTGATCAATGATCAATTAGTTGGCCTATTCATTGTCAAGGACCAACCACGGTCTGACAGTCTGCAGGCACTCCAAAACATCACTAAGCGTGGGGTCAAGGTCATCATGCTGACCGGTGATAACCAAAAAACGGCGACCTCAGTTGCGAAACAAGTTGGGTTAACCGGTAACGTCACACCATTTAATACCTTGACTGCCAACACGGATCCACAACAATTGGCAGGGATTACCGAAGTCGTTCCAGAAAACAAATTAGCGATTGTCCAACGATTTCAAAAAATGGGTTACGTAGTTGGCATGACCGGCGATGGTGTCAATGATGCGCCGGCTTTAAAGCAGGCTGATGTGGGAATTGCAGTTCAAAATGCGGTTGACCTCGCCAAACGTTCAGCCAAACTCGTCTTGCTTACCCCAGGTCTAACACCAATTATTCAGATTTTGGATAGTGGCCACCGTGTCTATCAGCGTATGATGACTTGGACCATTACCAAGCTATCACGAACGGCTGAATTAACGATGCTACTAACATTTGGTTTTCTGATTTGGCGCTCAATTCCGTTAAGTCTCAATGCCATGATCCTAGTAGCCATTTTGAATGATTGTGTCACACTCGTCTTGGGGACCGATCGCACAAATATTACTCACCATCCCGAACATTGGAACCTACGTCGCCTAAGTAAAGTTGCCGGTGTCTTAGCCATTGGGTGGACGACACTTGGAATGGGCGTACTGTATGAAACAACTCGTCTCGGCTTGACGCCGGGACAAATCAGTACGGTGTTATATTGTTACTTGATTTTTAGTGCAATGCTCACGATTTTAATGACCCGTTCAACCAAACCATTTTGGCGGCAACGACCTAGTGTTCCTGTAGCTGTTGCAATTACGATCAATTGCTTGATTACAGTTAGCTTATCCTTAACTGGGTTAGGCATTGATAAAATTGACTTATCATACCTATTAGCCACGTTGATAATCGTCCTAGTCATGGGGGGACTACTCACGATTATTCAACCACATCAAGATTAGTTCGCGCACATCACCCACTATTCAGTTTCCGATTGCCGTACTATTTTATCGGCCGGCATTGCGGCAGCGATTGACGTTTGAATAGTTGTTCCAGCTAGTATTAACAACCAATTTACTTTTAATACACTATCTAACAACTAAGCTTAAGATTCCAAAAATAACCGGGCTGGGACACAAATGCAAAACGCGTAAATTACTCAAATCACTTCACTGAGTAATTTACGCGTTTTTGTTTTCCACGGTATTAGTGCCGTAGTGTGCGCCAAAAGTCAATTCGTTCTGCTCAACGTCAATCCGATGACGATTTCAAGCCTAGAAATAATCGCCAAATTCACGTTAATGCTACAAAACCATGACTTTTATCCCACTTACTTCTCTAGTTTCAAACTAATTCAAGGCAACCAATACCTTATTTAAAAGGTACCCATACAATCATTAGTAACAATAAGGCAAGTCCCAATACTGCAATGATTAAGCTCTGATGACTCTCATTCGTCTGTGGTAACGTGGTTGCCTGTGAAGTTTGACCGGCTTGGTCCGCTGGCAGCCCTAATGTGCCATGTCCGTTTGAACTCACTTGATTATGACCATTTGGTATGCTTGCACTTGCATCACTAGCGCCGTTATCAGGGCCTGCCGGTTGGCCAGTAGTTGTTCCCGGCTGTTCCGGTGTTGTCGTTCCCGGTTGCTCCGGTGCTGTCGTTCCCGGTTGTTCTGGCTCCGTTGTTCCCGGTTGTTCCGGTGCTGTCGTTCCCGGCTGTTCTGGCTCCGTTGTTCCCGGTTGTTCTGGTTCCGTTGTTCCCGGCTGTTCTGGTTCCGTTGTTCCCGGTTGCTCCGGTGCCGTTGTTCCCGGCTGTTCTGGCTGATCGGTAGCCTTCACTGTCACTGCTGCTGTCTGACCATTAACAATGGTAAAGTCCAGCGGTGTCTGATTCAGCTCATAACCTGCTGGTGCCTTAGTTTCAACAAATTGATAACGACCGGGGGCTAGTTCATCTATCTGAATTTGTCCCAGCGTGTTAGTCACTAACCCATGCCGAATCGTCTGTCCCGCGGCATCTTTCAAATCATAAGTTGCTCCAGCCAATGCTTGACCATCGTTGGCAGCCGTTTTAGTTAAAATAACTGAACCAGTAACCACCGCTTTTTCATCAAATTGCGCAACTTTCACCGGCGTTGTGACCGTATCAGCATCGATCGTAAAATCAATAGGCGTTGAATTCAACGTATAGCCCGTGGGTGCTTTAGTCTCTACGAATTGATAGTGACCAGGGATTAAATCGGTAATATTAATATCACCATTCTCATCGGTAGTCAAACCAGATTGAATCACTTCACCAGTACTATCCAGTAACTGGTATTCAGCACCACTTAAGGCTGCTTTAGTCGTTGCATCTTGCTTGGTCAGCGTTACACTACCAAGCTGATTATCGCCATTACCAGTTCCGTTACCGCCATAACTGACATTGCCACTGACGGTTGTCCCGTTCATGGATGCCGAGTTATTCCAATTATTACTTCCTTCAGTAACCTTAGTCAGCTTGCTGTTATAAACCATGTTAACTGCAGTTGTGACGTTGCTGAAAGTAAAAGTCAATTGATTACCATTAACGACAACTTTTGGCACAATGGTACCCGATTGCACAAAATTCCCAGCATTATTATATGATCCGGTCTGGGCAACCACTGAACCTGGAATATAACTTTGGTTAGGTCCCAGCGTGTCATTAACAACCACCGTTCCAACATTTTGACCAGTCGGATTAAAGGCAATGTTCCACGTTAAAGTTGCGGGCAACCCCTGCTCATCGTAACTCCCAATCCAGCCAATTTTATTGAGTTTCCAATCAAAATGAACGTCAGAATCAGCGGTTCCTTTAACATAAAATTGTAACACGCCGGCACGGTTCGTCCCCGTTTGTGCCAAGGCCTCATTGAAAGTAATCACCCCGGACGTTTCACCCGCTTTAATCGTAAAATTACCAACGACTCGACCGTTGTCATCTTTCAATGGAAAACTCAGATCGACAGGTGCCACCGTACCAGCAGGTAATTCAACAGTCGCCGTATCACCCGCAGCAATCGGCTGACCATCACGTACGGACCAATCATACTTAACGGTAAAATCCTCCCATTTACTCAACGTACTTGTATCCGTGATCACCTTACCATCACGATCAGTAACTACAGCCGCGCTCCCGGTCAAACCAGTCGCCGGAATCACATCTGCTTTCACGGTACGTCCTAACACTAAGACTGTTGCTAAAACTGTTAACAGACCTAGTAGGACTGAAAACAATTTAACTCGCATAAAACCGCCTCCACTCTCTTCCAAACACAACCAACATTGATAATTAGAACGTTAATTAAAAGCTTTAATCGCTCTATTATCACCTCATATTAAGCCCATCTTTTTCATCAGTGTTATTAATAAGTTGTCATCGGTAAATTTACAAACGAATGGCTCTTGACCAGATAGCCACTCCGCTTTAATTAGGTTGTGGGCCCAGCAGATCGTAGTCACTAACTTTGGTGCAGCACATTTTCACTTAATGTTAAGACATCGGTGCTAACCATTTTCGGCTGCTAGCGATGATAAGTATTTGCAACGCAACTTAGCTTAGTAGTTAAAAATGAATTGACGTTAGCCCTCAAACTCTCTAAAATTAAGCCATTAGTCTTTTTTACTAAATTAACTTTAAGGGGTATTTTCATGGCACAAATCTATATTGCTAGTCCATTTTTCAGTCCTGAACAAGTGACGCGGGTCACTCAACTTGAGGAAGCCCTCGCCCAAAATCCAACGGTCACTGATTTTTATTCGCCACGTCTACACCAAGACGCTCAAGCCGAACAGTTTACCAAGACTTGGGCCACGGAAATTTTTCACCGTGATATGGCTCAGATTGCAGCCGCCCAAGTCATCGTGACCGTCTTAGACTTCGAGGCCAAAAACTTGGATTCTGGCACTGCCTACGAACTGGGCGTGGCCACCATGCGCGACTTGCCCATCCTGGCCTTGCAAGAAAAGGATGAGGCCGTTAACCTGATGATTACTGAAAGTTTGCATTGGTATACGAAACAAGTGCGTGATTTCAAAACTTACGATTTCAAACAATTGCCCCAAGGCGACTTTGTCGGAGAAATTTTATAATAAAAAACGAAGTCAGATTTTCGAATATTTAAAGTGAACCCTTAAAATTGGACAACTTTATTAAGCTGCTTTCTGGACGGTAAGTTCCCGGTATTTTATCGGGGACTTGCCGTCCAGTTTTGTTTTGATGCGCCGATGATTGTAGAAGTCTATCCATTCGTTCATAGCTTCGATAAGCGCTGTTTTGGTCTCAAAATGTTCATCCATAACCTCGACTTTCATAATGTGAAAAAACGACTCCATGGCGGCGTTGTCGAGACAAGTGGCTTTACGCGACATACTCTGAAATACATGGTGCTCTTTAAGCGTGTTTTGCCAGTGGCGATGCTGATACTGAAACCCTTGGTCAGTATGGACAGTCGTCCGATAATCTAACACCGGTATTTGATTTAGGGCTTCTTTCAAAGGCTTTAAAGCGAATTCAACGGTCGGGTGGTCACTGATATTGAAAGCCAGAACCTCTCCATTGAAGAGGTCGAGGACTGGTTCTAAATAAACCCGTTCATTTTGGCTTTGGTTCCCATATCGAAATTCACTGACGTCGGTGACTAACTTCTGGTAAGGCCGATCTGTTTTGAATCGTCGCTTAAGTCGATTTGGGGCGATGACGCCAACAGTTCCCTTGTAAGAATTATACTTTCGTTTCTGCCGATTAAAGGCGCCACATAGCCAGTCTTGTTCCCGCATAATCCGTAAGACCCGCTTATGATTGATTTTAAAGCCATAAGCGTCATGTAAAGCACCGGTTATTCGTCGGTACCCGTATTTCCGAGTATATTTTGGATCTTGTTGACGAATCTCATCAATTGCCTGAATAATTTGTGAATCATCTAAGTTACGACCACGATGCTCCTTAGCATAATAATACGTGCTGCGAGGAATACGAACAGCCTTAAGAACTAGTTTGATGGAAACTTGAAAATTCTGCCTTAACTCGTCTACTAGTTCGATGAGTTCGTGTGTTTTGACTTCTTTCGTGCTAAGGCATCGAGTTTTTTTAAGAATTCATTTTCTATTTTTAACATTTGATTCTCTTGTTTTAGCTGCTTCAATTCTGCGGCTGGAGTCTGTGGTTTTTCAGGTTTGGGGTTGTTCTGCTTGTGTTTGGCCATGGTCTTAGGATTCCCTCGTTTGCACTCAAGTCCCGCTATTCCAGATTCCTGGAAGTGTTTTTCCCACTGCCAAATCGTACTTGGCGACGACAAGTCAAAGTGTAAGGCAGTCACTGGAAGCGAAGCTTGATTTCGTTTCCTCCAGTTTAATACATCGACTTTGAACTGACTAGAATATTCTTGGGACATTGACCGGTCTTTTAGACCTTCAATACCTCGCCGCTCAAATCGATGAACCCAACCCAGAATGATTGCATGATTGCTAATGCGATACTTCTTAGCTAGAGACGGTGAACCTTTACCAGATAAGTATTCAGTAACGACCTTTATTCGAAGTTCTAAATTAAATTTTGACATAGTAAAACCCCCAAGGTTAGATTTGGTGTCCAACCTTAGGGGTTCACTTTAATTTTCGAAAGTCTGGCTTCGTTTTTTTAGTTTTTAACTTTTTTACCAGTGGGCCCCAATCGTCTGTTGCCAAGCAAAGTACGGGGTGCCCTTTGTCAATGCTTCAAATTGATCAGCTGTCAAATTGGGCCAATCGAGGTCACCGGTTGCCAAGTGTAACGAATCGGTTAAGTGCAGATGAAAGTCTGCGATCCAAGCCAACAGCGGTCTAAGAACAGCCAAATCAGTATTTAACATTTGATAGGCGGCAGTATCACTAGTTAACGTCACCGCCAACGTATAGCGGGCCTTCATTCGTACGCCATTACCCAGTTGCCGCACAATCGACCGATATAAGCCCAGTTGAACATCCGTGATAACCGCGGGGGTTGGTGCCAAGGTTTGAAAGACTTGGCCGCGCTCATCAGCAAAACTCAGTCTACTAGGCGTGATCGTCAAACGCCCATGCGCAGCCGCACCCTCATTTAAGGCTTTCAAGATAAACGGCGTCTTTTTACGCGCAGTCGAATACTTATGATCATTTAAAACAATCGTCATATAAGCTGGTTGATGCGTAATATTACCCGCGATATTCGTCACCGCGACTGGCATTGGTTTTTGCATATGATAATCTCCCTTGTCGATTTGCTTCTCTCTACGGTCGATTATACACTAACGAAACTGAACCAACGCAGTGACTTAACAATTACCTTAGGCCGTCACCGAATCAACGTGCTCAGCGACAGCATGAGCAGCCGCGATTCGACCGAATGTAAAGATATCACTAAGCGAGTTACCACCTAGCCGATTACCTGCGTGAATGCCGCCGGCTACTTCTCCCGCCGCGTATAAACCGTTGATAATCCGACCGTCCGTATTTAAGACGTGGGCATCGGTATCGATCTTCAAGCCACCCATCGTGTGGTGGGTAGCTGGTTTACGCGGCGTTGCGTAAAATGGTGCCACGGCAACTTTCAAATCAAAGGCCGTCTTATGAAATTCAGGATCTTTACCGGCATCAACGTAACGATTGTAGTCTGCAATCGTCTTAGTCAAGACCGCCGGGTCCATGCCAATTTGTTGCGCCAACTCTGCCAACGTATCAGCACGGAACAAGGTACCATTCGCCACCTGCTGGTCAATTTTAGCTTGTGTCGTGTTGTAGGCCGTCTTTTTAATTTCATTATCGGCAATTAGATAGAAGAGACTCCCATTATCAATGGCCGCCTGAGTTAACTCATCACGACTGCCGTACTCATTGACAAATCGCTTCCCTTGCTGGTTCACCATCACGAAGTTAGCCGGTGGCACCTGTAGCCCACTGAATAATTCACCAGTCTCCGGATCAGATACCGGCATCATTTGTGAGAAGCCCATCCCCACTAATGCTGCACCAACGCTAGTTCCTAGCCGAATTCCATCACCAGTCATCGCCGGTGAATTAGTCGTCTTGACATCATCGTCAATGGCCGTCCAGTACGTATTGTACTTTTGTAACATTTTAGTATTCGCAGCGAAACCACCCGAAGCTAAAATCACCGCATCAGCGTGGATAATAACTTTCTCATGAGCCACATTAGTCGCAATGACCCCGCGAACTTGCCCATCCGTCACCAATAATTCTTGCACTGGGGTTTCCGTCATAATCGTGCCACCCTGTTGTTCAACAAAGGCACGCAACGTCTTAATGTAAGCAAAGCCTAAATCGCCCATTGGTTTATGTCCACGGCGCCAGATCGCACCAACTGGCATCGTCACTTGACTTTCATCAAATTTCACGCCAATCGATTGTAACCACTTGACTGAATCCAGGGCATTGTCAGTCAATTCTTTCACCAAATCATACTGACCATGAATCTCTTGACCATTCAAATCGGTCCGTTGACCACCTAAATACGTTTGAATCCGGTGTAACAAGGTTGAATCAAATAAGGTGCCCTGCTGATTGGTGTTGGCAGTCAGGTATGCTTCAATCTGCTGTTTCAATTCACGAAAATCAGCCCGATATTCAGGAGCAATCGTACTTTCATCACGCTCACTCAGATCCTTCAACGTTTGCTTTTCACCCGGCAAGGCTGCAAATTGTCGTTGCCAATCCGGATCAGCTGCGTTCATGGGGCCCCCAGCACGAACGGTATTACCGCCCACGGCTGGGAACTTTTCTAAGACAACGGCTTGATGACCAGCCTGTAATACTTTGGCCGCCGCCGTCAAACCAGCCCCACCAGCACCAACTACCACGACATCAGTTGTCACTTCTTTGACCGCTGATTGGACTGTTTGCTTAGTCGCACGCCGTTTCTTCAAATCATCGGGATTGGCGCCAGCTTCTTTAACCGCACGGGCGACCCCGTCGATAACCCCATGACTAGTAATTGATGCCCCAGAAATCGCATCAACAGCTAGCGTTTGCCCCGCGATAATTTCCTTAGGAATGCGTTCAAAGGCAACATCGGCAATCCCCTGCGTTTCACTACTGGTATCAATTTCGATATTTTCAATCCGGTCAGCGGAGAGGATCACCCGCATTGGCAATTCACCATTATGACCAGTGGCCGTCACTTGATACGTTCCAGGGGCAAAGCTCAAGGCTTCTGGTGCGCGCATCTCGGCCACAATAGTTGCAAATTTCTGAAATTTTGCAAAACAACTATCAAGGAAATCGACAGTGCCCTGAACCTTTAAGTTACCCTGGTCATCAAAAGCCGTTTGGGCCCGACCTAATAAGAATTCCGAACCAGGCATAACACTGGCGTTAACGCCGGGAGCATCCAAAATTTGGCGCAGGTGCAGTTGCGCGCGCGATGAGCCTTGAACGCTGTATGAAGCGCCAACAATCATCACCGCTTGACCATCTAATGGGTGAATTTTGAACGATAACCATTCAATAATGCTTTTCAATGCGGAAGGCACGGAATGATTGTGTTCCGGTGAGGCAATGATAACCCCGTCAGCGGCCGCAATTTTGGTGGCAAATTTTTGAATGACGGTACTGTCAGTTTGATCGTTCGATTCATCAAACATTGGGACATCAGCCAATTCTAAAATTTCGATTTCAGCCTGCGTCGCAAAGTGGTGTTGCATAAATTCCAGTAACATCCGATTATAAGAATGGCGTGCGTTCGTGCCAACAATTCCAACAAATTTCATGTCTATTCCTCCCCAGTCACTTGTCGCCATGAGAACTGCTTACTTTTTTCGAAGAACTGACTCGATGGCATAATCTTATTCGTCAAATCCACAAAATCGACGAATTCGCCAAACGCATTGTCTAATTCCTGAACCTTATCCGGATAGGTCAGGTCACCCTGATCATCAAAAGCTTGTAGTGAGCGGCCTAGTAAGTATTCAATATTTGGCATGACTAATGCCTTTAATTCCGGCGCTTCTAAAATCTGGCGTAAGTGCGCCTGTGCTCGTGACGTTCCTAGCGAACCATTGGAGGCCCCAACAATCATGACGGGTTTATTGATTAACGGCCGCGTGGTATAAGACAGCCATTCGATTGCACTTTTCAGTGCCGCCGGAATTGAATGATCATATTCTGGTGTGGCAAAAATCACCCCGTCAGCTGCGACGATTTTATCGCTAAGCTGCTGAATCGCAACCGGTGCCGTCCGGTCCTCCGTTTCATTAAAAGCTGGTAAATCTTTTATTTCACAAATTTCAACAGTGGCTTGTTGTTGAAAATGCCGTTGCATATATTGCAATAACTGCCGGTTAGTGGATTTGGTTGCATTAGTCCCAACAATCCCAATAAATTTCATAATTTCAGGTCCTCCCATGATGGTTTAATCAGTCATTATTGACGAGCGGTAACTAAATAGTCGGCCACTCCTAATACTGATTAGTGTACGTGAAAGCGCTAAGCTTGTGAAATATTTATTTATCTATACCTTGATAACAAATTTACTATGTCGATGATTCGCGTTAAAATTAATCATGTTAAAATGGTTGGTCATAATGCTGTTTAGCCACTATCGTCATAATGTTGACAGAACTTATTGAACATGTTTTGAATGTACTTATGGTTATGTAACTAACTCAACATGACCAAATCAGAAATCAAACAAATACTCACCTAATCACAATGCGAGAGGAAGGTTCTTCATGCCAAAATCAGATTCCAGCGAAATGCGACGGTTCTTAGATGTGTTGCTCAAACATGGCAACTTTACCCGAGCGGCCAAAGATCTCTACATTTCACAACCCTACCTCACCCAAAGCATTCGCAACGTTGAAAAGGAACTGGGCATCACCATTATCAATCGTGAGGTTACCCCGCTGCGCCTGACCACGGCTGGGCGCACTTATTATCAATATTTGACGGCACTTGAAAACGAGAAGGATCACTTTAATAAACAAATTAGGCAATACACGCATGCCAACCAACAAGTGATTCGGCTGGGCGTCTTATCTAGTCTCGGCTATTACTTATTACCCTTATTCTTACCTGCTTTTTTGAAGGTTCACCCAACCACCAAAATCGAATTAACGGAAGATATCGCAGCTCGCAATGAACAACGGGTGCTACACGGTGAGCTGGACTTTTGGATTGGTCAGAATCCTGAAACCATCGCGCCGGGACTTGAAAGCTATGATCGTGGGCGTGACGGTTACTACGCGATTATCCCGAACACCGTTAAATGGTACCAACCACATCAGCCCTTCATTAACCCGGGGGCGTTACTGCTTAACGACCTGCTACAAGCGCCGCTAGTCTTGTCGCCCCACGGGTCATCGATTCGACGCCAAGTTGACTATTTATTACAAAAGCACAGCGTGACACCGAATATCGTGATTGAGAGCACGAATACCGCCACCATCACCAAACTCGCCACCGCTGGATTGGGTGTTACCTTTTTACCAGACAGTGTCCATACGCCACCTGATCCGGAGCGTTATAACATCTTACCCCTGCCCCAAGCACTAATGTCGCTGAATTACTTCATTGCCTTTCCGGCTGAGCATTCACTGAATAAGGTAGAAAAAGACTTGGTGACGATCTTCTTAACCCAGTTAGAAGCCGATCTGGCACAATCATCAACGATTTCATAAAGCATTAAAAACCGTTCAACCCAGCTGGTATTTCCAATGGTTGAACGGTTTTTAATACTATGATTGCTCACCATAACAAAAAGAACTGCCAAATTAATTGATTAGCAGTCCTTTTTACGAATGGAAATTACACATTGTACTAGTTATTGTTTAGTATGAATCACGATTAAAAATAGCCATTTCTAAGTTTAAAAGCTACTAGCTGAGTCCGCCGAAAATCGTACATTTAACGAAAAATCACTTGATTAGCGCGTTCTACGCCGGCTTTCAGGCATTCCTGCCAATTGCTGGAACGTGGTGGACACAGATTTGAGCCGAAGTCCACGTCTCAAATACTGGTCTTCCACGCCCTAATGCCATATTGACGAAACGTGTGCGGGTCAGACTGAGACTTCCGGTTAGGGACGCTATGACGCCAAGCGGAAGCCCGCCGCTTAACGCCCTAGCTAGGCTAATCCTCAATCCCACCCGTCTGAACCGCACACTCTTAAATCACTGAGCATTGTCAGAAATACCTTCCAGCCGGGATCGTGTTTGAATGCAGTTATTGATGGACTCAACTTTAATTAAACTAGTCGTTGTTTCATATACAGCAACAGCTTAAGCTGCAATCAGCTATTCGGTTTTTAGTTACCATGCTAATAATTAAGCGTTTCAAACAACTGACTTAGACTAACACCATGGTTAGCTAAAAGTTCCACACAACAACTATTCCACAATCAATTGTATTAAGCAGCGTGATCGTTTATCAGCCATTCGAATGGCACCGAAACATGCTCGGTGCCACTGAAGCCTGCGTTGGCTAGGCCCAAAGCCGTGGCCCCTCACAGGCTTTTAGACCGGAGGGGCTGGGTGACAATGCTCAGTAGCCAAATTATTCTTAGCTGGAAGTGACCTGCTTCCGGCTTAGAATAAGACTCGTATTTGAGATTGCGCAGTGGGCTTCTGCGTGAGCTCAAATCGACGTCGGCTGCGTTCCAGCAATTGGCACCCAGCCCCGGAGGTCGGATCGGACGCGCATATAATGACGAATAGTAAGCCAACTAAATGGCTATTTTTAATCATGATTCATGACAAATAATAACCAGCACAATGCGTGGGAATTAAGTTAATTTTGTTCGTCTGGCAATTCGCCCTTCGTTTGATCACCAGTTGGCCGGTAAAAGTTACGACCATCCATGGCAAAGATCCGCTCCGTATACGTGCCCGGTTCGGCGTGGCCAAGTGAAGTTTGCATCATTTGAATTGACGCGTCCAACTCGTCTAAGTCATGTAAGATTTCAGCTTCCATAATATGAGGCCGAACCGGTGACCCATATTCTAACAAACCATGATGTGCGAGAATCGTATGCCGCAAGACTAATACCGATTCCGACTGCTCGTCAATTTTCAACTGTTGACAAGTTTCCACGATTTGCTCATCAATCAGGACAATGTGACCGACCAAGTTCCCTGCCAACGTATAAGTCGTCGAGACCGGTCCCGACATTTCAATCGTCTTACCCATATCGTGCAAAATCGCCCCGGCGTACAGTAAGGCCCGGTTAACGTGAGGATACTGATCAGCGACCGCCTTGGCTAAGCGTAAAATTGATAATGTGTGATAGGCCAGGCCACCGGCGAACGCGTGGTGATTTTTCTTCGCCGCCGGATAGCTGAAGAACCGGTCATGAAATGTCGTTAGCATGTGACGAACGATTCGATTCCAGTTAGGTTCGGTAATTTCAAAGACAAACTGATTGATCTCATCCGCCATCGTGTCGGTCTTCAGTGGCGCGTGCTCAACAAACTGTTGCACTTCTTGCGGTTCGCCACTATGAGTGAGCCGCATTTGTTGAATCTTGATTTGCGGATTACCCTGATAGTTTTCGCGTTTACCTTTCAGATGAACGACCCGACCAGCCTGAAAGTTTTCGACATCCGTATCGCTTGCATCCCAAAACTTGCCAGAAATCTCGCCGGAAGTATCCTGAAAATTAATGGCTAAAAACTTTTTACCATTTTTAGCTATTCGCACTTCTGAATCCTTTAACAAGAAATACCCATCCACGGTTTCATCCAGTTGATAATCAAATAATTTTTTTGCCATATTATCCCCCCTAGGTTAACTGCTGTACGGTTGCTGTCTTCAGTTGCGTCAGTGCCGCCGTCTCATTTGTAAAGTAGAGTACTTGGTGGTGACGTGCAACCTGAGTTAAGACTTGCCAAGTGGCCTGTTTACGTTGATCATCAAAGTTTACTAACCCATCATCAATCATTAATGGTAATTGCGCTTCGGCACCCAAATGATTGATTAACGCCAATCGCAAAGCTAGGTATAATTGTTCCTTAGTTGCCGTCGAAAGCTCAGCAACCATGAACTGCGTGGTCGCCGTCTTAACAACCATTTCATCACCATCTAAGTCAATCTTATTATACCGCTGTGTCGTTAATTGCGCGAAAATCGTGGTTGCCGCGGCTAAAACAGTCGGTAACTGCTGTTGCGTCAATGCCCGTAATGCCGTATCGATCCAGTTCGCACCCAGCTGCCGAGTCACCCACTGGCGCGCCATAACTGTGATTTCCGTTTGCAAATCTGCCTGTTGTTGACGCAAAGTCGCATACTGGCCATCAGCCGTTAATCGTTGAAGCTGCGTTTGCGCCGTGACAATATCCGCCGCTAATTGAGTGAGTCGCTGAGCTGCTTGGTTGCGTTGCTGGCGCAATTCGGTAATCGCTGCTTGCAGTGTTTCCAGCGTTGCATACTGCTTCAACGCCGCCAACTCAGCTGTGCTAAGTTGCCGCTGCAACTGTTCCGCACTCGTAGCATTCGTCATTTGTGTTTCAGAATCACTAACAGCCTGTGTTAGCGCCGCCACATCCGCTAAACCATTCGTTGTCGCTAACGTCTGCAACTGTTCACTCAGGTCCCGAACTTGCGTCGTCAATTGCTGCACTTGGCGCTGAACAAAGGCAAAATCAGGCCCCGCCATAGTTTGCTTTTGCATCACTTGATGAACTTGCTCATAGAATTGGGCAATGCGGGTAACACTCGTCGTCAAATGATCCTGATCAACGGGAATCCACCCCGCCGCAAACTGATAAGCTTGAATCATTTGCCAGAGTTTGGTCGCCTGCGTTGCGAGCGACTGGTCAGCAGTTGTTACCGCTGCTTGTGCTCGTTGTAGCGCCGCCACCAGTTCCAACTGTTGTAGGGCTTCGCTGGCGGTTAAATCCGGTGCTAACCCGGCTGCGACTAGCTGCTCCGATAATTGATCGCTTTCCTGGGCCGGCTTTGCTTGACCGCGTGTCAGACCAAACCAACCAAATAAGGCTGCTCCCACTAAGACTAGAACCCACTTAAAACCGCCTAACGGTAACAACAGTCCGGCTATGATTCCCACCGCACCACCGACTAGTCGCCAATCAAACGTCGAACTCGTGGGTGCTGGTCGTTGACTGCGCGTGTTTGCCGTCGTTGCCAACGTTTGTTTTAAAGTTGCGATTGCTGCTTGTTTGTGCGGCGATAAGCAACCTAAAAGTTCAGGATGCGCATTACTTTGTGCCTGAAAATCAGCTTTGAGGGTCGTCCCCTGCTGGGCTAACGTTTGATACTGACCTAAGGCCTGCTGTAGCGTGGGCAACTGTGCTTCTAATTGGTCAAACTGTTCCTGATGTTGGACGTAAAAACCAACTAGCCCTTGGGACTGTGTATCAACTGGCTGCTGACTGAGTTGCTGGCGGGCACTAGCCAACGTGTGTTGTAATTCGGTCCGTTTTTGGATTAACTGTCGGTACTGTGTCATAACTGGCACTGTCAACGTGTTGTTTGCAACAGTTGCCTGCAGTTGTTGCAACTGCTGATAAACTGGCCACTGATTACGCAAATTAGCCAGCCGTTGTTGTCGTTGATCCAACTTAGTTAAATCACGTTTACTACTCATCTGCTGTGCCTGCAAATCTAGTAATTGATTTTGTAGCGCCTCATATTCTGGATAGCGTTGCTTGGCCGTCTTGACTTGTGTCATCAACAACCGGTAACGTTGCAAGGCCTGATTTAACGTTGGTTTACGTCCCCGCGGTTTATATAGCGCCTCCGCATCCGCCCGTAACGTTGCCGCCGTTTCTCGCCATGGTGCACTACCCACCAACCCGACTTGTTGCAACTGTACGTTTAAATCACTGGCTCGTAATGTTTTAAGTTCCGTCAGTTCGGCTTGGTTAAACGTAAATAATCGTAAATACTGATCACGATCATAAGGTGCCAACCACTTATCAAGTAACGTCAGTGGCTGCATCGTCTGCGTTCCCACATTCATCAAGGTAGCGGGCTCATCGCCTAAACGGGTCAACCGGTAATTTGTCTCATCAACAATTAAGTCCATCGTGCCACCATACTGATTAGTGCCTTGTGGCTCACGACGCTCAAGCGGATAGCGACGGGATGGAAAACCAAATAACATCCCGAGAATAAAAGCTCGCAACGTCGATTTGCCACTTTCATTTAACCCATAAATCACTTGTAGGCCGTCACCAAACTCAAATTGGCGTTGTTGAAACTTACCAAAACCCGCAATTTCAAGCCGTTTAATCTGCATCGTCGCTCACCCCCATCGTTAGGTGATACTGATCATTTAAGAGCCGCACCACTTGTTGCTGCCAAGCAGCGGATGACATATCTTCTAGTAAGGCTGTATTCAAAAAGTCTTCGTCCAGGAGCTTCCCCGCAAGTTCGGCAACTGCTTGATCAGTCACGACCTTATCGCCAACTTGTTGCCAAGTCGCCGCGTTAATCCCAAACAATGGTGTCGCTTCAGTGATCGTCGCTTGTTCAATCGCCACGGGCCACCAATGTTCGCCCGCTTGTTCCTGTAATTGGGCTAGGATGGCACCTTGATTTAGAGCCAATTCTACCGTCGCATTCAAGCGGAGACTCGCCGGCAAAGTAATCGTTACTAATTTTAAGCCCGTATTCATGGACAATGTTAGCTGATCCGCCAACTGGTGAACTAGATCTGAACGAGTGATGGTTTCTTGACTAGTGATATTCGGCGTCCAGTCTGCCCATTCAATATCAGTTAAAGTATGAAATACCGGTTGTAATGTCTGATCGGCCTGACTATCCACAATCAGGCAACCCTTGGCCCCAGTTTCACCGCGATGGCGGCCCTGTAAGTTGCCAGGATACACGACTGGTGGCTGCGAATTAAGCGTTTGACGCTGATGAATATGTCCGAGCGCCCAATAATCATAACGCTTCGTTAGTAGTTCACCAACATTGAACGGGGCGTAGTGGTCGCCAGCCACACCAATCTGACCATGTAAGGTGCCAATTTCATAATCAACGGTAGCCGTTTTAACGGGATAATCAGCGATTGGATCAGTCGTCACCCATCGTTGGGCATAACTAAAACCACTGATAGCCACACGTTCTTGCGCCACCGTCGTTAATGTGACCGTGGTCACCTGCGAACCAAAGACGTGTACGTTAGCTGGGAAATGCCACCGCCCCAGATCAGCTTGAAAATCATGATTACCAAACGATAAGATTACGGGAATCGCCGCCGTATTTAATCGTTCGAGCGCTGCCATCAATGCAGCTTGGGCCTGAACACTTTGGCCCTGCTGATCAAACAAATCGCCAACAAGCAAAACAAAATCGACCCGCTCGGTCACCGCTAAATCAACTAATCGCGTGAGTGCCCTTAATGGTGCCGTCACTAATTGTTCTCTTAACGCTGGCGTTAAACCGCTTAATCCGCGGAACGGTGTATCTAAATGTAAATCTGCCGCGTGTAGAAATTTCATGATATCCTCCACCAAAAAAGGGGCAATCACGGAACAGATTCCGTCATTGCCCCTCGACTTTTAATTTACTTAGTTCTGGTATAATTCTTGAACTGGTTTGGTAATGATTTGATTCAAATCATTCATCAACTGGTTCAGGTTACGTTCTTTACCCATTAACGATTTAATTTCGTCAACGTTACCAACCTTATCGGCTAAATCATGGGCTTTTTGAACTTCGTCATCCGTCAACTCTTCGCCATTCATTTGCTTTTGTGATAATTGCATCTGCACTTCTTGAAAATCCTTAAACAGTGAAAAGGCACTGTCATTGGTCTTCATCGTGTCATAGGCGACCTTCAATTCCTTGAATTCTTTAGTCTGACGTAATTCTTGTTCTAACTGATTTGCAGTATCGTAAATGTTTACGGCCATCGTGAGTTCCTCCTCGAAGTATGTGTCGTCATTATTTTAGCATTTTTAACTGAACTTGAATAGCATTAGTACGTTCAGAAGCTAGCTTTACTAGTTGCCAAGGAAGCTCTTCGCCTTGGAGAACCAATCTTTAGCCTTGTCTTTGACTGCGTTAGCACCCTTCTCAACGTTATCCCAAACTGATGAGCCACTGTCCGAGCTGTCCGAATCGTTACTATCAGATTCAGTTGCCAATGTGGCGGCATCCTTCGTCCCAAAGCTCGTGTTATTCGTATTAGGTAAAATGTTTTGTAATTCATTCTTGAATAGCGACGATAACTGATTTTCAGATAAACTCTTCAAATAATGGGTACTATTCGTTGTATCAAATCCGATCCAAGTTGTCACCACAATATCTGGTGTATAGGCAATCATCCACTGATCCTTAGTTCCTGAACCAGTACTGTAATCGGCCTGCGTACTCCCAGTCTTACCAGCAACCGAGTAACCATACGGCTTAGCAGCAGCCCCAGTCCCACTGTTGTACGTGCCTAGCATCATACTTGTCATTTCTTTAGCAACACTTGCTGACATCATTTTCTTCGTCTTGGTCTTTGTATTGTCGACAACGACATTCCCACTAGCATCCACGATCTTGGTAATAAAATGGGCCGTGGTCTTCTTGCCACCATTGGCAAACGCCGTATAAGCACTGGTCATCTGAGCGGGTGATACCCCGGTTGTCAAACCACCCAGAGCTAACGCTAAGTTATCATCCGACTTGGTAACGGGTAAGCCAAACTTCTTCACGGATTGATACCCTTTGTTAACACCGATTTTGTTCAACAACCAGACCGCTGGAATGTTCATACTTTGAGATAGTGCAGTATACATTGGGACTGATTTACTATAGACATTATCATAGTTTTTGGGCGCATACTTATTAGCTCCAAAGGTTTGCTTCTTATTAGAGAGATCCGAATCATACGTATACCCATTTTGTAATGCCGGCGTGTATACTGCCAGTGGTTTGATGGTCGAACCTGGCTGCCGCTTGAT
The DNA here is from genome assembly GCF_003641145.1 of Lactiplantibacillus paraplantarum. NCBI lineage: Bacteria > Bacillati > Bacillota > Bacilli > Lactobacillales > Lactobacillaceae > Lactiplantibacillus > Lactiplantibacillus paraplantarum. The sequence goes on along the minus strand of NZ_CP032744.1, from coordinate 1,201,303 downwards.
CTGAGTCGCACGATTGAAGCCCCGAAAGACGTGTTTGCCACGGCCGCCGACTACGGCCAAGACCCCACCTGTCGACGGATCAACCGCGATTGAGGCTCCCTGGACCTTCGTACCATCATCCGCATTGGCTGGAAATAGCGTACTATTCTTAAAAGAATCTTGCATTTGTGTCTGGTCATCTTGATCGAGTGAAGTATAAATTTTATACCCTCGGTTCATGATGTCAGATTCCGTTAACCCATACTTATTAATCGCTTCATCGATCACCGCATCAAAGTAATATGGATAATTATAACCACTTTCATAATGATAATTATTCGCCAACGTCATCGCCTTTTGTGAATAAATATTGTATTCACTTTTCGACAACTTATTATTGTTGACCATGTTGTTTAATACCACGTTACGTCGCGCCGTTGAGGCTTTAGGATGATTGATTGGGTCATAGCCACTTGGTGAACTTAGCATGCCCGCTAAAGTCGCCGCTTGATCAATTGACAACTCCGAAGCATGGACACCAAAGTACCGTTCAGATGCATCTTCGGCCCCCCACACACCATGTCCAAAGTAGGCATTATTCAAATACATCGCCAGTATTTGGCCCTTAGAATAAACGTTTTCGGTCTCAATCGCCAAAAAGATTTCGCGTAACTTACGTGAAAAAGTTTGTTGTTGCGTTAAGTAGGCATTCTTGACCAATTGTTGCGTTAGTGTGCTCCCGCCACCACTAATGTAATCGCGACCCAAAAGCTTATTGACGACCAACAAGGCAAACGCCCGGCCGATCCCCTTAACTGAAAAACCATGCTCTTTGTAAAAATTTCGGTCTTCGGTAGAAATGACCGCGTTCTGTAAGTTTTTCGAAATACTACTCAAATGAACGTAGGTTCCCTTTTGCGAATATAGTGAACCAGCTTTTTTACTGTCCTTATCATAGATTTCAGTTGTCTTTTCCAATTCCGCCTGTAAATTACCAACTTTGGCCGTTTTGGCTTCATATGTTAAATAGGCACTCCCAATTAGGATGACGGTCAAGATGAGTACAATTAACCACCGCGTTATTTGCCGCCGGTGCCATTGATAACCCACCACGGCGGCAAATCGCTGCCAATATGGTGCTAACCAATTGCCAATGACTCGCAAGCCGTCTTTGATCGTGGCCCAAAAACCATTTCTTTGCATAATCTTCCCCTTGTTCAGCCGACGACCTGTCACGACGTCCGCGTTACTTGTTAGCTTTTACAATTGTATCATAAATTTTCCTGCGCTCAGTAATTGGCCATAACCTTGAAAAAAACTTCAACAATCCAATCATTTCTCAATTGTAACCATTCATCGCTGGCAGTGAAACAATTGCTAACAAAAAAAGCTTTCAAGACGTCCGTGAGACATTTCTGAAAGCTAGCTTGTTTAACCATTATTTACGTCGGACACCCCGACGATTGGCATTTAATTCATTTTGTTGTTGCTTAAACTTATCAAAGGTCGCATCGCGTTGTTTCTGATTCTTTCGAGGCGCCCGTTTCTTCGTATACTTCATTATTTCACACCTCTTTTAGTGGTAACTATCATACCGTGACCCATGAGCTGACGCAACCAATTAGACCGATTATTTCAGGTCAGTCTTCACTGGCAATGTGACTTGCAAATGATTCATGCAGCTGCTTGGCTACCGTGGTGTTGGGACTCACGATAAAGATCGTATCATGTCCCGCCAAGGTCCCACTGACTTCTGGTAACTTCAAATCATCGATAATCGCAGCTAATAAATTACCGTTACTAGGCAGCGTATGAATAATATTCATAAACTCGACTCGGTCAATACTGGTCACAACATCGTGTAGCGTTTCGAATAACCGATCTTGTTCATTTTTGTTAGCGGCTTTAAAAATCGCATAGCGCGTCTGACCGTGTTCATCCGGCGTCTTAACGATCTGCATCTCCCGGATATCGCGCGAAATCGTCGCTTGCGTCGCAGCAATGCCCTCCGCTTTTAGCTTGGCCATTAACTCTTCCTGGGTAGCGATCGGATATTCACTAATCAATTGCTCGATAACTGCTTGGCGCTCAGACTTTTTCATCTCGCGAAACCTCCCCAAATCATGTAATGAATACATTATAGCAAATATTCACTTGGCAAACTACGCGCAGAACTTCAAAAAGCACATTTTCCGCGATTATCGGGAAAATGCGCTTAGACCAGTTTGTATAATTATTTAGCAGCCACGTAACGTGAATTCATCTGCTCACCCAACAATCAGCCGCTAATCGAAACGCCGTAAATACCGTCCCAACAAATCCAAGCCGCGTCGTAAAGTGGTCGTATCCGTGCAGTAGCCTAAACGTGCATGTCCCGGTAAGTCAAAGCGGGATCCCGGCACTAACAAGACGCCGGTATCCTTGAGCAATTGCCGGCAAAATGTTTCATCATCAATTGGCAAGTCTAATTTAATGCATGAGACCGAGATGCCATGTGGTGCAATCAGCTCGACACGGGGCTCCTTAGTCACCCAATCTGTTAAGATTTTTAAGTTACGACTCACGATTTGCCGATTACGAGTTAGCACTTCTGCCCGATGTGTCAGGATCCGAACCGCTAGTTGGTCATTCAACACGCCCCCGCAGATCATGGTATAGTCCCGGTACTTGCGAAATATATCCGCAATGGCTCGGCTAGGCGTCGCCGTCCAGCCAATCCGGATACCAGGTGCGGAATAAGTCTTTGACAAGCTATTAACCGCAATACCACGTTCGTACAAATCAGCAATTGAGACAAAGGGCGTCTCGTCTAACGGCTCATAAACCTCATCAGCTAAGACATAGGCGTCAACTGACCGGGCTAATGTGACCACTTGTTCCAATAACGCTTGATCTAATAGACTGCCCGTCGGATTAATGGCGTTATTGAGTAAAATCATCTTCGTCTCAGGCCGAATCAACCGTTTTAATTCCGCAATATCTGGTAACCAGTCTGCCGACTCATGGATATGCCAATAATCAACGGTGGCGCCTAACGACTTGGGAATATCATACAGCTGCTGATAACTCGGATACAGTGCAATCACATGATCGCCGGGTTCCACCAAACTATAAATCGCCAAATGATTCGCCCCAGTGGCACCATTAGTTTGTAAAACATTATCGGCCGGCACTTGATGATACAACTGACTAACCAGCTGCTTGAATTCTGGCGAACCTTCGATCCAACCATAATCTAGCCGCGCTGCTCCTAGTTCTTGATAAAAATCCTGTGGTGCTTGTTGGTCGTCTAAAGCTGCGATTTCTGCCATAGTTAAAGCCGCAATTGAGCTTTGACTAATATCGGTGGTTGCTTCTCGCTCATGGGCGTTCAGCCAGGCTTCCACCCCAAAACCAGCAATTTTCATGCATATCGTCCCTCTCATAAAAAGTCCAATACGACTAGCATACCGATTGTCTGGGGCAACCGCAACTATATTTTAGTGATGAACGTCGCCAGCAACTTAACACCGTATAAAATGATGATCAAACCACAAAGCCGATTAATACAGAGTAAAACGCGCGGCCGCATGAGATGTTTAAACTTACTAACCAAGCTTGTCAGACCGATAAACCAAATAATTGACGCCAGAATAACCCCTAGCATAAAGAAATGGGTCAGTGCGGCAGGAATGGATACCCGAAAAGCCGCCAACAACACGGAACCATCAATCAGTGCCTGTGGGTTGAGCCAGGCTACCGAAAAAGCGGTCAAAATCGCTGCCTTATACGAAAAGTCAACATCGAGCGTGCCCATGGTCGCCTCCTTTTGACGCAATAGGTTCCAGCCAATGTAAAAGACAAGTAAACTACCAATAAGTAGTACCCCTAACTCTAGCCAAGGCGTCGCCTGTAATAACTTACCCACGCCGTAAAAACAAGCCAGTGACAGTGACGTATCAAACGCAATTACAATTAGAGCCACCCGCAGCGCCCGTTGTAAGGGTTGTTCGATCGCTGTTGAAACCACGAATAGATTTTGCATCCCAATCGGTGCAATGTAGACAATCCCAAATAATAAACCTTGTAAAAACACTTGCATGCTTTTGACCTCCTTGATACCAGCCAATTAAATCATTTTACCAACCAATTATTGATTAATCCATTGGTCATCTCCGACTAGCTTTTATTTCAGAGATGATTATAATAGAGATAATTTCATTTGTAGCCAACCAATTTGCTATTTTTTACCCAACCACCCGCGATTGGTATCTTTTTAATTATTTTGATAACACCGTCTTAATTCGCTTTCATAGGCACTCAGGAGGTTTCAGTTATGGCACTTATAACTATTAAATGGCAACCGGATAAGCAGGCTGCCACGCCAATTTACCAACAAATCACCAATTATTTTCAGGAACAAATCGCCAAGGGTAACTGGTCGGTCGGGGCTAAGTTACCCGCCCAACGCAAATTAGCTGAACAATTTGGCGTTAATCGCAGTACGCTTATTACCGCGCTAGACGAATTAATGGCGGTCGGCTTAATTACAAGCAATCCGGGTTCTGGCATGGTCGTTTCTGGTAATCATTGGTCCAGCTTACTAGCCGAACATGTCAACTGGTTACAATATGTTAAGGCCGGTCAATTCAAGCCAAATTCACACGCACTCCAGAAAATCAACCAATTTGAAACGGATGCTGTTATTCGTTTGAGCACTGGGGAGCCCGCACCAGAACAATTTCCACGCCCACTCTTCCAACGCGCTTTTGCCCATTTAGGTGACCAACTGACGAGTCTAAATTATACCGAGCCCGCTGGCATCTTAGCTTTACGACAACAAATCGCACGACATTTAGAAAAAGTCGGCATTCACACGCATCCTGAAAACATTTTGATTACTTCTGGATCATTGCAAGCCTTGCAATTAGTCTCAATGTCATTGTTTCCAAAAGACGCCACGATCTATACGGAAGCCCCAACTTACGTCAAATCGTTACATGTCTTTCAGTCCGCTCACACTCATTTAGCCGGCATTCCCATGGATAATCAAGGCTTAGCTTACTGGCAGATGGCTGCGCCCGCTCAAGGCGAACACGCAATTCTTTACACGATTCCAACATTTAACAATCCCACGGGTATCGTCATGAGTGCTGAACGGCGTCAGCAAGTTCTACAGATCGCACAAGAACACCGACTCCCGATCTTAGAAGATGCGGCTTATCAAGATGTCTGGTTCACTCAACAACCGCCTCGTCCGTTGAAGGCCCTAGACAAGACCGGTAACGTGATTTACTTCGGTAGTATCTCAAAGTCGCTAGCGCCGGGATTACGAATCGGCTGGACTGTTGCTGCTAAACCAGTCATCGAGCGTTTAACCGACGTCCGCATGCAAACTGATTATGGTGCCAGTTCACTATCCCAGTTAGTACTGGCAGAAATCTTAGCTGATCCTGAATATGAAACATATCAAGCAAATTTCCGATCTGTACTTGCTAAAAAAGCAGCTATCGCGGAACAAATCCTTCACCATTATTGGGACGACTTTGCCACGTGGGAGACGCCAACCGGGGGCTTTTATCTCTGGGTACGCTTAGCAGACAGTATTAATATTCCCAAGTTATTCGACCTCGCTACCGCTAATAACGTGCTCTTTAACCCAGGGAGCATTTACGATTTTCAGCCGAATCAGTATATTCGCCTGAGCTTTTCTTATGAGTCTAGCGCACGTTTTGAACAGGGAATTAAAATTCTAACTGATTTGATTCACGCTAATTTTAATATTTGATCAGGTAAAGATTTCATTAATACACCTGATTAACCATCATTCAAATTGAAACTATGCTAAAATAACATTGATTGATCCATAATAATGATAAGGGGCGTATTTTGATCATGGATGATGTTAAAGCAACAGTACTATCGATCTTGCAAGATTTAACTGGGGAAGATGTTTCAAGCAATATGGACGCTAACTTATTTGATGAAGGTATTTTAGATTCTATGGGCTCCGTACAATTGTTACTAGAACTTCAAAACCAACTCGGAATTGAAGTACCCGTTTCCGAATTTGAACGTTCTGAATGGGAAACGCCCGCTAAAATCGTGGCTAAGGTCGCGAGCTTACAATAATTAAACTGAAATCGTCGTTAAGCTGATTGCTTAACGGCGGTTTTTTAGTTGACTAAAAAATGGTCAAGTATGCATTAGCCTGACTCAGAAAATTGATTTGACGGTTATGGCTGACGTTAGCTTTACGGCTTGCGACCCATTATCTAATCCGGACACTATCATCGTCTTAATAGGCTTCTGAAAGTTTTACGAAAATAATATGCAACGTTTACACAATTTTGATAAACAAACGTTCGTTTGCTGAGTAAACTAAAGCCATTAAAATTATTCTTGTGAGGGATGTCATTTTGAAAATCAGTGTTCAACAACTTATCTGGTTAACGATGGGTGCCATTAGTGTAACTATGATGTCCGGCTTCGGCCATTTATTTATCCGTCATCACCAAGCAACCGTCCGTGCAAGACCAATCGTCAACGTTAATCATGCAACGACCAACCACACTGATTTTAGTCATGGGCGTGGCCTTTTTAATCTCAGCTGGCTTCGATTGGCAATTCCGGACGCACGACACAACTTCATCATCCTCGGCGACAATTAAGGCTAACGGCCGACTTCAACGTCCTACCTGGTCATTGGTTTACGCCGTCCTTGGTTACTTGGTCGACGCTACCATTGCCGTTGCAATTCCTTGGTTAGTCGTCAGTAAGTTACACGGCCACTGGCAACTCAGCTGGTTTTTGACTGCCAATGCGGCCGGTATTTTATGTGCACCGCTCTTACTAAAACAGTGGTCTCAGCAATCACTATTAACCTTAACCGCATTAACTGGCGGCTGCTTAATCTTCATGTGGCCCACCTAAGCAGCCTCATGTTCACCATGTTCTTGATTGGCCTATTGCGCGGACAAGCCAATATTTCTTTTTTCACCACCATCCAGCAAGCGACCACGGTTGATCGTAATACATTGATGATGTGGGTACTGACAATCATTGATACCAGCACTGTCATTGGCAACCTGCTTGCCCCTCGCTTGATTTTGACACTAGGTTCCTGGACACTGCCAATCCTTGGCATCAGCATCCTTTTATTTTGTCTCGTTCGACTGATCAGCTTACGACACCACCCAAAACAGTCTTCATCTGATATTGATGAAGACTGTTGATTGGTCATAGCTATCGCGATCCTGGTTACTCTAAAGCTTGACCATTCGACGCAATGACCCGTTGATACCAATAAAAGGAGTCTTTGGGAATTCGTGCTAACGTCCCACTGCCATCATCTTGACGGTCCACATAAATTAATCCATATCGTTTGGACATCTGACCCGTACCCGCGGAAACCAAGTCGATACACCCCCAACTGGTGTAGCCAATCAAGTTAACGCCATGTTGAATCGCCGTTGCCATCGCTTGAATGTGCTTACGCATGTAACTAATTCGATACTGATCATGAATTTGACCATCAGCTGTTAGTTGATCTTTGGCACCCAAGCCATTTTCAACAATCATTAGTGGCAAATGATACCGATCATTCATCAATTCCAAATAGTACTGTAAGCCATCTGGGTCATCGGCCCACTCCCATTCAGAATATTGCAAATACGGATTCCGGGCGCCTATCGAAAAGTTGCCACCAACCGCTGAGGTAATTTCATGGGTCGTAATCGCTGTCGACATATAATAGGAGAATGTATACCAGTCAACCGTGCCAGCCTTAAGAATTTCTAGGTCAGTCGCCGTCATGTCTAAATCAACTTGGTATTCATCCCATAAGCGCTGAGCATACGTTGGATACTGCCCCTGACACTGCACATCACCACAGTAATAGATGTTTTGTTCCCAAGCATACCGATTCTTTAAGACGTCTGCCGGGTCACAAGTTAACGGATACGACGTGATTCCACAAATCATACAACCAACTTGATTTTCAGGATCAATCGCGTGAGCCCGCTTCACTACCAAAGCACTAGCTACGAATTGGTAATGTAACTGCTGATAAGCCCGTTGATAGTCGGCAGCACTAGTTTGAGAACGTAGCGCCAAAAACATAATTGTATTGTTGATTTCATTAAAGGTGATCCAATGCTTGACTAGCCCACGGTACGTTGTAAATAATGTTTCCGCATAGTGTTGATAAAAAGCGATCATCCGGCGATCATTCCAACCACCGTAAACCGTTTCCAAGTGTAGGGGCATATCAAAATGTGAAATGGTTACTAACGGCTCAATTCCATGGGCTTTCAACGTCTCGAACACGCGGCGATAAAAATCAAGGCCAGCTTGATTGGGCTCTTCCTCGTCACCCCGTGGAAAAATTCGTGACCACGAAATTGACATACGGTACATTTTGAAACCCATCTTCGCGAATAGCGCAATATCTTCTTGATAACGATGGTAAAAATCAATACCGGTTTGATTAGGATAATATTCATTTGGCAATACCGCTCCATGTGCACCGTCAGGAATTGCAAGACCTTTTCCAGGAGTACCGTCAGCTTGCAAATAAGTCACTTGCCGGCGTTTTTTCAGTCCCCCTATCGTGGTAACGTCTTTCAAGGTCAGGCCCCGGCCATCAACATCATAAGCGCCTTCACACTGGTTGGCAGCAGTGGCCCCACCCCAATAAAAATTAGTTGGAAATCGCATACTTACACCTCACCTTCAATGTCGACATCGTCTTCTTGAATAGACGCCTTAATTTCATTTTGAGTCACAGTTTGCTTTTCTTGCGCTGCGACTGCCGCTTCTTTAGCAATCAATTGCTTCTCATAAACCTTAAAAAACGGATACCAGATTAAAGCTGACGGAATCAACATTAAATAGTCAGTCAGCGCATTACGCCAACTCAATGTACTTAAATAACTTCCAAACCCCATTGATAAAATGGCAGTAATGACAATCCAACCGGGTGTTAAAAAGCCAATTTTATACAGAATCAGTGCACAGAGCATTACGACCGGGATATTTAAGACAAACGGAATACTCATAATTGGGTTATACATGATTGGGATACCAAAAGTCATCGGTTCATTAATTTTAAACCATCCAGGAATCACTGACAGCTTGCCAACTGCACTTAATTGCTTAGATTTAGACCGCATCGCCATTAACGCTAGCGGCAACGTATTACCGGTTCCACCAGCTACCGCCATAAATGAAAATAGCATCACTGGTGCAAATACAACAGGTTTGCCAGCAGCCTGCAACGCAGCATTTTCAGAAACGGCCTGAATCACTAGTGGCATCACAATTGGCACTAGAATCATCGTGCCATGGATTCCAAAGGTCCAAAGCAAAGCTCCCAAAATACAGAGGACAAAAATGCCAACTGTGGACGTTAACGCACTCAGTGGAATCGCCAGTAATTCCATAAAACCTGAACAGATATTGTATTTGCCAGCCGTGCCAATTGTGACTAGCAACGAGGCACTCAAAAAGATCACCGCGTTAAATAGTAACGGCACAATTGAAGCAAAACCGTCTTGTAAAAATTGTGGTACTGCGTCAGGCATATTAATACGAATATTTTTGTCCGTGCACAACTTCTCAACTCGCACCGAAATCCAAACTACGACAAAGCCAATAAACATCCCCTGCGCGCCTAAATAAGTCGTATCAATGCTGATGGTTCCAGTCTTACTGACAAGCAGTCCACCCGCAACGATCCAAAACCCAAATAACGCATCGATTGCATTCATGATTGGGGCCGTCATTTTTAAATTTTTGGCATAATGAAAACCTAGGAATAAAACGACCCAGATTGACATTGAATTCATTGAAAACTGAAATGGAATTTTTAAATATGCTAATAAGATACTCTTTGCAGATAACACGCCAAACATGGTCGGTCCCAGCACTGACATCGCAATCTGAAAAATCGCACCAACCATTAGAATTCCCATTAATGACATCATTGCTGCTTGCAATGCCGTGATAAACTTATTATTGCCAAGTCCCTGACCAGCACGTTGCAAACCAATCATCAATTTACTATTAAAAAAACGTTCCATGGTTCTTCACCTCCATATGCTCACTCAACTGGTCATTGCACAAGACTGGCCGCTAGCTCAAAAATATGTGCGCTATCCCCAACCGCATAATCGAGTGGTGGAATCGCAGCAACTGGCAACCCGGTGGCCGTCTGCACTTCACTTTGTCGATACGCCACTTGGGGGCCCATTAAAATAACATCATAGTCTTGATAGACATCTTCATAGGCTGATAGACCAACGGCTTTGATTTGTCCCGTCGCACCATGTTCATCACGATATTGTTGCAATTTTTTCATTAAAATACTGGTTGACATGCCACCCGCACAAACTAATAATATGTTCATTGATTTCATGATATGACCATCCCTTCAAACTTGTGATACACCTTTAATATCTCCGCAATTAACTCATTGGCTAACAGGCTTGTCATGAAATGATCCTGAGAATGGATCAATAAGATATTGATGGTGACCTGCTGACCATTTGCTTCGGCTACAAGCAGTTTGGTTTGAACATCATGGGCTTTCACCAACGCTTCACTAGATTGTTTTAATAATGCTTGTGCTTCTAGATAGTCGTCACGATGCATGGCATCTAAGGCGTTAAAAGCCAACGTCCGTCCCTCACCAGAATAGGCAATCATTGCCATCGCAATATCTTGAATTGCTGAATTATCGTTTTGAGTCATCATCCGGTTACCTACTTTCTATATTTGTCGACAACCACATCGTAACAAGTTTCAACGGCAACTACAAAAGCGCTTACATAGCCTTGTGTATAAATTTAACTCCTAGTAATTAACGTTATTCTTTAAAAATCAACGCCATAGTGGGCGAATCAAACCACTAACCGTATTAATCACCTTTAGTGTATAGGTTTAATGATTGTTTTTTTCAATGTGTATAGCTAGTTTGGCAAGTGTATAGCATGTTGTTTTTAACTCATTTTTTTCAGGCTTGAACTAGTCAAAAAGTCTCGCTATAATCAAGCCATGCAAATTATTCGAACGCTTAACGTTACGAGCACAGAATTCTATAACTGGTTAGAAAAACAATTACTTGCTGAAATTCAGACTGCCACTGGGCAAGTGCTGGCCGCAACGTCAATCAAGAAAGGACTCACTTACACTAAGTCGACTACCAAATCGGCTGCTCAACTCAAAATTATGATTGACGATTACCAGCGCGGCATTAAGTACCAGATGACAGCTATTTCACCGCTAGACACCGTGACCGTGACCTATTTAACAACGGCTAAAGGCGCACAAACGACGGTGACATTTTTAGAAGAGATTGATAGCTATCAGCCACAACGGCATCATTGGTTACTACGAACCTTTAGCCAAACTTTGTTACTCGGACGCATGTCTGATAATCTATTGCAGCTCGAACAACAAATTATTGATCACCGAGTAGTGCCTGCTAATCTCACCGAATGATAAGTGTGTGTCTACCAGTTGGCTTTGACAATTAGTACAATCGTAAAACCTAAATAGTCGCTTCAAGAATTTACAACTTCTTGAAGCGACTATTTAGGTCGTTAATCAAACGCATTTGATTGAATACTTATTATGCATTGTGCTAGTTATTATTTAGTATGAATCATGATTAAAAATGGCTATTTCTAAGTTTAAAGTCTATCAGCCGAGTCCCACTGAAAACCGTGCAATTTGGCGAAAAATCATTTAATTAACGCGTTCCACGCCGGCTTCAAGGCAATACTGTCGAAACGTATTCGGGTCAGACTGGAACTTCCGGGTAGCTACGCTATAGAAGTCCGCCACTTAACGCCATGGTTAGGTAAAAGTTCCACACAACAACTATTCCACAATCAATTGTACCAAGGAGCGTAATTGTCTATCCGCCATTTGAGCGGCCTACCGAAGCCTGTGTCTGCTACGCCAACGAGACCGCATTAATCCATGCTCGACTTCAACTCGTGGCTCCGCACAGGCTTTTAGACTGGAGGGGCTGGGTGACAATGCTCAGTAGCCAAATTATTCTTAGCTGGAAGCGAATTTCTTCCGGTTTAGAATAAGACTCGTATTTGAGATGACGCGGGTTAGGCGTTAGCTCAAATCGACGTCGGCTACGTTCCAGCAATTGGCGCCCAGCCCCGGAGGTCGGCATCGGACGCGCATATGCTGACGAATCGTAAGCCAACTAACTGGCATGCATGAATCATGATTCATAACAAATTAACTAGCATCATGCGTACTTATTCATTATCAATAGCCAATGACTAGCAACCCTGTGACTGAATGTAACCACCAATATCAAATCACCAACACCATTCGACTAATACTCAGTCTGCCCATCGTAAGCAACTGTCCCGACCGATTAACACAACTGTTTTAAAATAATGAGCAAAGTAGCCACCATCTCATCGTTCACAATCAATTTAAATGTCTGTTCAACTGGTCGTAAACACTGCCGTAGCCGTTGATAATCTTCTGGATACTTGGCCAATAGCTGGCGTGTTTGTTCCGTAGCTGCAACAACTTTGCCTGCCAAAATACGCTCAATCATACTTCCTAAGTGAACAAATAATCCAATTTGCTGATCTTCAGTTAATTGGTACAAAGTTGTCAGTTCATCCATAAGCGGCGGTAAAACACGCTGCAGCTTTGTAACTTCAGCATGTTCTAGCTGTGCTTTAAAATATCGATAAATTTGATTATACGCGCCCCACCGCCCGGACACCGGTTGAAACATCAGCACCTGATCCAACTGCTGATGGGAATGCTCAAAAATCATGGTCATCGGAATGAACGGAATGCCAAATAACTGGGGATCAAAAGTACCAACAAACGCGTGAATCTGATAAACTTGTTGCAATCGCAACACGGTCGCCACTAACTCATCTCGAGTTCCGACCGCCAATGACTTGACGCGCATCTGTAGTCGTGAATATTGATCAATATAATCCTTTATTTGTGCCGCCCCACCTTCACCACTATGACAAAGGGTAATGATCAATTCATCTTTGGTCGTCTTTTCGGCAGTCAACTGCTGTAATGCCAGCGTGACAAGATGATAAACATCATCTAAGTCCGTTACACGGGCACTTTTACGGGCCGCCTCTAGGCCAACTAAAGTAACTGGCATTTGAATCATCCGAATTTTAACCTTTGTTTTAGCCTGAATCGCAGCTAGCATCCACTTAATAGACCCCATATCATAAATAACTAACACGCCGGCACCATCATCGATCTCACAGATTTTACGACTCAACGCTTGCATCACATGCTTACTATGAGCTGCTAAATCGATATCATAAGCATAGGTATTGTCCACTTGACTGAGTATATTAGTTGTTCGCATCAAGGCTTGTGCCGTCCCCTCACCATGCATAACATATAGAACAACTGGATGCCGACTAGTGGTTGGTGCTTGAGCTACTAAAAAGGTTGCTAGTAAACTAACTTCGGCCACTGAAATAGTCAGCGCTAGTTTTGTCGCCAAAATTTGTGCTAGTTTAACGGCAGCCTCATATTCTACCACGTACTGTTGCTGTAAATGCGACTCGTTTGTCGCTTGTTCTGACGCCGGCATGTGCCGATACAACCCATTAATATGTAAGCACAGTCCATTAAAGACACTCGCGGATAAAGGTCGACCTAGTAATCGTTCACAATCTGGTTGCCAGGCCGTCACAATTTTTATAATGTCCGGTGATACGATTTTAGCTAATCTTTCCACATTAGTCACTGACTGCGGTAAAGTATCGCGGCTCTTGATAGACCGTGCTTGAGTATTTACTGATGGTGATGCTTCTACTACTGCTGGGTGTGTGCCAGAATCCAATTGCCGTTGGTTGACCTTTGGCATTTTTCTAAATCTACTGCGGTCTACATTTGACGCTATGTCAAATGTCATCAATAAGTCAGCCGACTCAAAGACCGTCGTCAATTCTCGTTGATATTCGCGCTCATGTGCCAAGGCCCGCTGAACGCTCAGTGCTAGATCTGCTAGGTAAATCCGAACTTCCCGGTCAGTATCACCCATAAACCGGACATAGGCCTGGGCACAAGCCATTGTGATTATTGTTTTCAATGCTTTCAGATTTTGATCGTAAGTTGCCAATATGAGTGCCCGTGCGGCAGGTAACGTTACCCGGATCGTCCGCTTAGATTGTTGCGCCTCTATGGTTAAGAAGTGTCGAATCAACGCCCATCGTTCTGACCACGGTCGCTCTTTAAAATCTGGTAACTCAATCTTGACCATCAATTGAGGCATGGTCATCACTTGTTGCGTCAACCCACTAATGAGAATAATTAATGGCGGCCGCTTAAGGTTCTTAACGGCCTCCAAAGCGGTCGTCAGCTTCGCTCGCTGGGGACCAGCTAAATATTCATAATGATCGATCACAACAATACCACCCTGAGCCTTTCCCCAGCAACTGCTTTCAAGGTCGGCTTGATCACCAAATAGTTGACGGTCAAGTTGTTGGCTATCATCCGCGTAGTCCCGACATTTAATAACTACTGTGGCACCATCCGCTGCTGGGATTCCTTGCTGCCATGCAAAGTTTTGAATTTCATGTACAAACGTCGTGCTACCAACACCACTATTTGCTGCAACGTGAATATTCAACGGACCGTTCGGATATAAAACAGCCGCATTAGCTAACTTGATTGCCTGCTGCAAGCTCCCCAAATGGCCAACTAAGTTAAGAAATGGCTTCTGGACATCTGATACGGCGAGTAAAAACCGCACTGGTCGTGTTTTAGTTTTAATCAACTTTTGCTCACGAACTAAGCCATTCAAGGCAGCACTGACATTCGTTCGCTGCATGTCAAGATGCGTTGCAACGACCATCGCCGTCACCCCATCATGATAACGTTCGTCTGTTAAAACTAATTTACGTACTAAATCGTAGATAAGTACCCGTGTTGTCTCCATTTTACTTTCCCCCATAAAATCCCCACTGCTACCTTTATACCAGATTTATACATGATTAGCTGTTATTTGCAACGCGATTAATCCAAAAAAGCACCCGTTGCTCATCACAGCGCGTGTCGCTTCCAACTATAAATTGTCTTCAATTAGGCTACTAGTTTGGTCAAGATTTGGGTTGCATCTGTTAGCACCTGCTCTGGATGCTGACGCGCATCCGTCAACATTCCAAGTGGCTGTAAATCCATTGCCGCAAATTCTGCGTGTCGCGTTTGAAACTGGCGGTGAAATGGCACTAGCTCACTGGCAGGCATGGCCGCTCTGACTGCGATCGGTGCTGGGTAACGATTTAACACGGTATAAATTTTAGGCTTGGTAACCGTATACTCCATACTAAACTGTAATGCCCCCAAGTCCTGATATAACAACGTGCTGATATCCGTTTCCGCCGAATACGTCAAAATAATCTGATGTGCTAAAGGTAGCCAACATTCATTGAGTAACCACGTATAATTATCATGTTTTGGTCCAGTTGATTCTAAGTCTATTAATAAATAATCTGTCTGGACACCTTGTAGTGCCAGCCAAAAATCATCAAGCTCGTTAGTTGTCCGAATATCTGATTGCCACTCGTGCCAACGTCGTTTCTGAATAGTCCGCCACGTTACCGTTTGATAATTACAATTAACAATGGTGACTGACGTTCCCCAATTGGTTAATACGTTAGCCAATGCTAGTGTCAACAAGCTCTTACCACTAGCAGCTTGTGTTCCACCAATGACTAGTGTCTGTGGTTGTTTCCTCAAAGCAAAACCCTCCCTAGCTTAATTTACACCAACAGCATAACCGTAGATTGATCGAATTACTAGTGTTTTACATGTATAAGTGGGGTGATTTAGGGTTTATTATGAGAAGTCACTGATAAGTTTGTTGGCGAATTAATTCACTCGTTAAATGAGTCAAGTGTATGACGTAATAATTGAGTTCACGGTTGACAAGACACACTTTTCCCAAATAAAGTAAGCGCCACCATTGATGGTGCTAAATTTAAATGATTACAATTAAATTTTGTAATCACTATTATTTTCAATAAAAATTAGTTTTCACTAATAATATTTAGTTCCGTCAATTAACTAACCAGCTCTCCGTTCTCTCCGAAAACAGGTTTCAACATTTAGTCAGTAATGACCACACCAACTAACAAGGCCCACGCCATCAAAAGATACATTAACGCCAAACTGTGTCGCCAAAAAAAGCACCTAGATCAATTTCGATCCAAGCACTTCATAGCAACTCCTTAAGCCTCACTTGATAAAGAACTTAGTGACAATGATGAATGATAACCTGCTTAAGGCACTTAATCACAGATGATGGTTAACCTACCACTCACGTTTTACGCTTATTACTGATTAAATAACAGTCCAAATGCAGATCGAGCCAGTCAATTAGGCCACTATTCTGCTGCAAGTGCCTTGATTGGGTTAGCCCGTGCGGCGCGCCGTGCTGGTAAAATAGCTGCAAGCCACGCGATGACTAGTGCTAATACAAAAATCGTCAGCACATTGCCAAGCTGAATCTGAACCAGGGCATAGCCCCCGGTTAGTTTTGACAAACCATGGTTCAGCCCTCGCGCTGCCAAGTAGGCCAATCCAGTCGCGAAGGTTGCGCTGATAACACCTAACATCAACGCCTCACTTGTAAATAACCGGCGAATATCGCGGCGGCGCTCCCCTAATGACCGTAAAATACCGATTTCTCGCATACGAGCACTAACTGACATGAACATAGTCACAATAATCATTAATGCGGACACAACTAGTGAGGTACCCGCAATTGCCGCTAATACTTTGGTGGCAATATTGACATAAGTATTGAATGAATCCAAGGTGGCTGCAATACTAGTCGCTGCAAATGGGCGCTTACCATTAATCATCAAGTGATTGATTTCATTAACAACGACTTGGTTTTGCGCCCGACTCGTAATCCGAACCGTTACGAACGTCGGCTGACTCGATACTTGGGCTGCCGAACGCATCGCCTGCATCGTTGTATAATTGACCGCATTTAACCCAACTTCAGATGAACCGTCCACAATTCCAGCTACCGTCAACGGCCGCGTTACCGTTACGGGCTTCCCCTTCTGATTAAATGTCTGATAACTCACCGTCACCGTCCGTCCAACCAACTGCCGCCAATTCGTCGCTGACCACTTTTGTGCAATCGATGACTCATCTAATACGATTTGATTATTACCAGCCACGTGGCCCACCTTTAACTGGCTAGTTGGATCATTGCTTGTCCAAGTCGTCAATTCAGGCGCTGCAAACTTCTCTTGACCAATCGCAATCGTTGCATTGGTTGCTGAGATGCCTGGTTCCACGGCTACAACGTGTTTAAGATCACGTAATGCCTTAATTTGGGAATTGGTAAAGACCGGCATACGCGCTGCAATACCGCCAGCCACGGCCGGATCATAGACCGCCGCCGCTTGCTCATCCCGGTCTTTGGCATTGTCTGCTTGATGCATGACCATAATTGACTGTGGATCCACCAAAGTGTTCATTTCATGGCCAATGTAGCCCTTAATACCCGTTCCTAGGCCGTTAAAAAGCATGACCGCAAATAGCCCAATCGCCGTTCCTATAACAATTAACGTGTTCCAAGTCCAAGTATGCCGCATATGTTTAAAAGCCATCATAACAGATGCCCACCAAGGTAATGGCTGGGCCGCAAGTTGCGGTCGAGTTGGTTCAGCAGCGCGCTTTTTCACATCCCCTGATCGTGCCTTGATTTTTCCGTTCACTAATTGGGCAACCCGTGTGGCAGCCCCAGCAACTTGCTGTGAATGCGTTACACAGATCACCAAGCGGCCGGCATGGGCAATTTTTTGTAGTATCCTCATAACATCTGCCGTGTTATCGGCATCCAAGGCCCCAGTTGGTTCATCGGCAATCAGAATTCGAGGATCGCCAGCTAAGGCGCGAGCAATCGCAACCCGTTGCTTTTGACCACCTGACAATTGTTGCGGATACTTTTTGCTTTGTGAAGCCAAGCCAACGTTTGCTAGTAATTCGTGCGCTTGACGGCGACGT
The DNA here is from genome assembly GCF_003641145.1 of Lactiplantibacillus paraplantarum. Classification (NCBI taxonomy): domain Bacteria; kingdom Bacillati; phylum Bacillota; class Bacilli; order Lactobacillales; family Lactobacillaceae; genus Lactiplantibacillus; species Lactiplantibacillus paraplantarum. Next base: position 1,183,291 of record NZ_CP032744.1, on the reverse strand, counting down.
TCACCATGGCTCAGCTTGGTCATATCTAGTGCTAACATGACATTCTCTAGTACTGTCAAATGACTAATTAAGTTATAACTTTGCGAAATATAACCGATAATCTCGCGTCGATACTGGTCTAACTGGCGTTCATGGCGGTAATCTAAGGGCTGGCCCGCAATCTTGACAGTACCTTCAAAGTCATGATCTAGCCCACCAATAATATTCATCAGCGTGGTCTTGCCACCGCCAGATTCACCAACAATTGCGACAAATTCACCAAGTTCAAACTGTAGATCAATCCCCTTCAAAACGTTAAATGTCTGTTTTCCAATTTGATAGTTCTTACAAATATTGGTCAATTCTAAGTAACTCATCACCAAGCCCCCAATATGGCATTTTGAATTAGCTTTCAGAATACCACTCGGGGTCACTAAACTGGTTATTAAAATTTTAGTATCGAAAGTTGCCTTATTAAGATTTTAATACCTGCTTGACGGCCAGCATAGCTTATAATCAGTCCTAAAATTATAATACGTCATCTCAAACTTGCGAGGTGTGAAAATAGCAATTAATGCGAAAGGAACGGCCTGGCCGCAACGGGTATTCACACATGAGAAAAAACTTAATCTTAATTGGCGCAGACTATCTTCGCTGTGCAATTTTCTTCATTATTGCTTTTTATGCCGTCACCGCTGATCCTAGTGGTCGCTTTCACTTTTATTGGACACCCGTCAATATTTATCTGACGTCAGCATACTTATTCGGCCATCCCATCTTGATGAGATTAATTCCTCGGCTCACACACAATCCCTTTCAAATGATTTCCATCGCTTCACGTTCATTAACCGCTTCAGCTGGTCAACAACATCAGTCCTTGTCTCAGATCTACCATAACGCCGTTAATCCTGTCAGTAGTCGTGACATGCTGCTTTCTCAAAACGAATATCGTGATGATATGACGTCCATTAGTGTCTCCTTTGCCATCCATGGTTTTTTATTACTGCTCTCCTGGCCCCTGATTGGCATTATTTTACTCAGTCGTAGTTGTAGCTACTTCATTCGTCAGCTCATTGCTCATCACAAACGATGAGCCGGCAAAGCTTTTTAACTGACTGCTTTTGACCTGACCTTTTTACCACGCAATAACAATAATTCATATCAAACTACACAATCCGTGCGTCACCTATTTCTGGAAGTATCAGTCATCCGATCCCAAAAATACCACTCATGATAAAACAGCTTTAACGGCTGACTTATCATGAGTGGCATTTTCGCTTGTACAATTTACCTTTTAATTAGTTTTCAATTACATTTCATCTGGTGCCTTAACACCAAGCAAACGTAAAGCTTCCTTCAAGACGATGCTGACACTCTTAACTAAAGCTAAACGAGCATTTAATTCATCGTCCTCAACCAAAATCTTAGTATTCGCATAATACTTATTAAAAGCTTTGGCTAAATGAATCGCATACTTAGCAATGACCGATGGTTCGTATTCCGTGCTGGCACGAACCACCGTTGCTGGGAACTCACTCAATAGCTTCAAGGTATCCCAAGCAGCAGGATCACTTAATGTCTGGTCAGTTGCCGCAATTTCAGGGCTACCAGCCTTGCGCAAGATACTTTCAGCGCGGGCGTGGGCATACTGAACGTACGGACCAGTTTCACCTTCAAAGCGAACCACTTCTTCCAAGTTGAAATCAAAGCTATTCATTCGTTCGTTCTTCAAGTCATGGAAAACCACGGCCCCAATCCCAACAGCATCCGCAACTTCATCCTTGTTAGGCAAGTCAGGGTTCTTAGCTTCAATCTGTTCATGGGCTAAAGTAACCGCATCATCCAACACTTTATCAAGCAAGATGACCCGACCACTCCGAGTTGACAACTTCTTACCGCCCGAAGTAATCAAACCAAATGGAATGTGGTGGATCTGGTCAGCCCAGTCGAAGCCCATTTCAGTTAAAACAGCCTTTAATTGCTTAAAGTGATTAGTTTGTTCGTTACCGACCACGTACAATGATTGCACGAAATCGTAAGTCCGCTTCCGGTAAATCGCAGCAGCCAAATCCCGCGTGATGTATAGGGTCGCACCATCCGACTTCTTGATCAAGGCTGGGTTCAAGTCATACTTGCTTAAGTCAACAACTTCCGCGCCCTGGCTTTCTTGTAAGAGGTGTTTGTCTTCTAAAATATCCACGACTTCTTGCATCTTATCATTGTAAAAGGCTTCTCCCTTGAACGAGTCAAAGTCGATATCTAAGCGCTGATAAATCTTCTTGAAAGCTTTCAACGATTCAGACCGGAACCATGACCAAAGATGAGTCGCCTCTTCGTCCCCATTTTCCAACTTTTTAAACCATTCACGGGCTTCGTCGTCCATTTCAGGATGATCAACATCTTCTTTATGGAAACGCACGTAATACTTTAATAAATTATTGATAGGATCAGCTTTAACTTCGGCTTCACTCCCCCACATCTTGTAGGCCGTGATCAATTTACCGAATTGCGTGCCCCAGTCACCTAAATGATTGATCTTAACAGGTTGGTAATCCAATTTACTTAAGATATTCGCCAAGGAATTCCCAATCACCGTTGAACGTAAATGGCCCATCGAAATTGGTTTAGCAATATTTGGCGATGACATATCAATAGGTACTTGCCCCTGCTCGCCAAGTTTGCCGTCACCAAAATGCCCGCCATTCGTCAATACTTGACCTAAAATATCGGCCGCAAAGGCGGCCTTCTTGAAGAAGAAGTTGACATACGGGCCCATCGCAACAACTTTTTCAAAGTCACTATCATCAACCTTTTCAACAATATCGCTCGCAATCATTTGTGGTGCTTTGTGTAACGTTTTGGCTAAAGTAAAAGTTGGAAAGGCCAAATCGCCTTGCTTCGACGTTTTGGGCTGCTCGATCTTATCTAAGATCGCATCCTGTGTTAAATCTGGTAGTGCTGGTGCTAAAGCCGCCGCTACAAGTTGTTTATAATCCATATTGTCCTCCTTGATTGTCTTGCGGGACAAAAAAAGTCCCTTACATATTTAAAAACATGTAAGAGACGAGACGTTCCCGCGGTACCACTCTAATTGATATTACATCCACTTATTATCGAATTGTCGTCTTCAAAAGCGCGCTTCCAATGATCCTTAGATTCGGCTTCCATCATCCCGAACTCGCTAGCCTAAGATTTCATTGTACTATTCTTTCTCATTAGACGTATAAATTTTTACCATGCGTTAGTATAACAGACTTTGTTGTTTTTGACTAGTTCAACATCAAAATCATGTCTTGATGGGGAATGCCATCTTCTAAATAAACTTCAGAAACTGGTTGAAAACCAAAGCCACGGTAGAAGCGATCCAAATAATGCTGCGCTTGAATGTTAATTTGGGTCGTTGTCGGCCACAACATTTTAATCTGATCAATAGCTTGCCGAATCAATTGTTGCCCATAGCCCTGCCCGCGCACTTCCGGATTAGTAATCACTCGACCAATCCGCGCCTGGTGATTTGCTTCACGCATTAAACGTGCATACACTAAGAGTTGCCCCGTTGAATCTTGTCCCCGCAAGTGCCAAGCAATCAAATCCGTATCATCGACTTCTTGATATGGACACGTCTGTTCAACCACAAAAACGGCCACTCGCAACTTATAAATCTGTTGTAACTGTTGAACAGTTAATTCATCAAAAGGAATTGTTGTAAATTGCATTTGTTCTCCTTAACTATCGCTTTTGACCGCAAATTTAGTCACTCATTAGTCACGATCTTTTTTTGACTAATAAAAAAGAACGGGTCATCGCTGACTGACGTTCTTGATTATCATCATCTATTGACGGTCCGTACGAGACTCGAACTCGTGATCTCCTGCGTGACAGGCAGGCGTCCTAAACCAACTAGACCAACGGACCATGCGCTCAAGGAGCTTGAGAGTACTACGGTTATTAATCATAATGATTAATAACAAAGCGGGTGACGGGAATCGGACCCGCGACGCAAGCTTGGGAAGCTTGAATTTTACCACTAAACTACACCCGCATTTGACAACAGAAATTAGTATAGCATACATTTTTTCCGTTGTCATGGTTATTTATAAATTTTTAGTCTTCTTTTTCTGGTGCGACTTCCACCTTTGGCGCTGCTTTGATTAGCTTGGCCTCGTCCTTCCGAACAACTGCCCGGTGATTATATTCATTAACAATTGGTTCGTCAGCTTTTTGAAATTCTTTAATTAAGATCAAAACTGAATTTTCATACACTTTTTCAATTTCGCCCTTGAAATCATGTTCTAACGAAGCAAACTTCTTACCAGCGACGTAATCGCCAATTTTTAATTCTACGGCCATGTATAAACTCCTTAACATTTTCTAACCAATAACCCGGTTCACAGTTATCGTAGTTACTGATTATGAGACTTTTAAAATAAAATTGATAACAAATATTATCAAAAAATCAAGCTAGTTGCAAGCCCTAATCACGATTTTTCAGAATCGTCTAATACTGGCACCGCACCTTCAGCCACAGTAGCTTCCATACGTGCCTGCTGCCGTAGATCATGAACCGACTTGATGTAGGCCGGTAACAGCACTGCACATGACCCTAACCAAGCTAACGGCTCCGAACTACAAGCTCCCGCATAGTCAAAAATCCGGACCAAAATCAACGCTGCAAAGACCCGCATGAAGAGTTCCGCCGCACCCGCTAAGGTCGGAATTGCACTGCGCCCTAATCCTTGCAAGGTATTACGCATGATAAATAACATTGACAATAGGATATAAGTACTACCAATCACGTTAAAATACGTTTGTGACAGATTCAAAACGGCCATGTCTTGATGACCGACGAAGAACCCTACAAGCTGTTTACCCCAAATAATTTCAATCAAGCCGGCCGCCACACTGAAGCTCCCCGACAACCACATGGTTTGTTTGACCCCGGTAATAATCCGTTCATACTTGTGAGCGCCATAGTTCTGCGCTGCAAATGTCGCCATCGTTACACCAAACGACATTAATGGCTGCGTCGCAACCTGATCAATCTTTTGTGCTGCAGTCGTTGCTGCCACTGAATTCGTCCCAAGACTATTCAGTGCCGCTTGTAATACGATCGTCCCAATCGCGATAATCGACATCTGAAAGGCCATTGGTAGCCCAACATTCAGGTGTGCCTTCACTTCTGACCAAACTAACTTGAAGTGTCGTCGACCAATATGCAAGATGGGTACTTTAACAATAATGTAGACCACGCACATGAGTGTTGCGATGGTTTGCGCTAAGATCGTCGCCCAGCTCGCCCCGGCAATGCCCCATTTAAAAACCAAAATAAATAACAGTTCCAAGCCAATATTAATTAAGGCACTAATAATCAAAAACCATAGAGGCGTCCGACTATCACCGAGTGCGCGAATGATGTTCGACAATAGGTTAAACGCAATTGGCGCTAACATCCCGCCCAGCATAATTTGCAAGAACGTTCGTGCATCCGCAATAATATCGGTTGGCGTCTGCATCACTAGCAAGATATGATCCACAAAGACTAACGAGAGAATCGTCAAAATGATGCCGACGATTAAACTGACCACGATACTGATTGCAAAGCTACGACGCACCGCTTTAAAATCACGTGCTCCAAAATGTTGCGCGGTCAATATCGATAGGCCGGCCGTTAATCCTTGCGCGAACCCAATAATCAAAAATTGAACACTCCCAGTTGATCCAACGGCAGCCAAAGCCTTAACCCCGAGTGTCTGACCAACGATCAATGTGTCCGATAAACTATAAAATTGCTGAAAAATGTTACCGATTAGTAGCGGAATTGTAAACCAAAAAATTAATTTTAACGGCTTCCCTCTTGTTAAATCGTTCATTTTCGCACTCCTTTCATTAATTAAGATGACGTACTTGTAATCGTTTTCCAATCATTAAGACATACAAGCAAACTTTGCTAGTATATCAACTTTAGATTTATAATACTAGCCCTTTGTTCGCAAATATTAAATAATTTATTTAAATGCTGATTACAGCCGTTACTAGTCGGTTTTAGACCGCCAGTTTTTTTCAAGCTTTGCTCTTGTTAGCCTTGTTGAAACCCGCAGCAATGGCTAACTTAAATATGTGAGGACCCACAAATGCTTTCTGCTTGGACACGCAAAAAAGCTTGCAGGATAGCACCCACAAGCTTTACTAATCAGTTTATCAAAGCACCATATAGAAATAATATGAGACAAACACACAAACTACCATACAAATCAGATTCAATGGAATCCCAACTTTAAAATAATCGGTAAACTTGTAATGACCGGGACCATAAACGATCAAATTCGTCTGGTAACCGATTGGGGTGGAAAAATCCGCCGTAGCCGCGATCGTAATCAACATCACGAGCATCATCACGGGTAGATCTTCCAACTTGGCCGCCGAAACGACTACTGGGAACATCAATGATAACGCAGCCGCATTGGACAAAATCGCCGTTAAGAAATTTGTCACAAAGTAAATCAAGAACATGTAAATAATCGGTGAGGCATCCCCGGTAATCGTTACTAACGATTTAGCAATAAACTTATCGGCACCAACATTCGACATTGCCAGTCCTAGTCCATAACTACTAGCCACTAGAAACAATACATTCATGTCGACTGCTTTCACAATATCACTGATTGAGACACACTTCGTTAAAAATAACACCACACAGGAAGCTGCTAACCCCACAAATAAGTCAATGAGTCCCATCGTAGATACGATGATCGTGGCTACTAGTAAGACAATCGGTAACACATCTTTATACGTGTGTTTGCGTGACTGTACTTGCTGCGAGTTAAAAACATGCAAATCCTTAAGACTGGCTAATTCGTCAGGTTCGCCCGTTGTAATCATGACCAGATTATCGCCACCCTTGAGACGAATCGTCCCCAGGCGTCCCTCTAGATTAACATCGTTACGGCGTATCGCGACAACAACACTACCAAAGACGTTCCGAAAACGAGCTGATTTGATGGTTTGGTTTACTAAACTTGAGGTATCAGGAATTGATACTTCAACTAGCCGCACGCGTTCATTCGTAATATCAGCCATATTAATTTTTTGCGTACTTGGGACTAGTCCCTTAATATTCATCAAGTCATTAATACAGTCAAAAGTTCCCGTAAAATAGAGCCGATCGCCAAGCCGTAAAATCGTTTCATCGGTCACTGGCACGATGGCCTGACCGCGACGATTAATAGCAGCTAAGAACGAACGCGGCAGATTTCGCAACTTGGCAGCCGCCACCGTTTCGTTGAGATGTTCAAAATTATCGCTGATTGTCATTTCAATCAGGTAGTCATTAGGTTCAGCGACCACATCATCAATGCTACTGCCATAATAGGTCGGCAATAATCGGTAGCCAATTGTCAGTAAATAAAGCAAGCCAATAATCGTGATTGGAATGCCAACTACCGCCAGGTCAAATGTCCCAAATTGTTGTAATTTATATTTAGAAAGCAGGCCTTGGGCAACTAAGTTAGTCGATGTTCCTAATACAGTCAATAGCCCGCTTAAAATTGTTGCATAGGATAGTGGGATCAAGAATTTTGAAACTGCCATTCCCTTTTGCTTCGTCCAACGTTGAATCATCGGGGTTAATGTTGATACGATCGGCGTATTATTCATAAATGGCGAGATAACACTGACACTTGCTAACAATCGGATCAATGACCGTTTTTCACTATGACCATCACCTAAGATTCGATCAAACAGCCGCGTAATAATATTACTCTTAGCAATGGCATAAGCAATAATGTACATTAGCGCAATCGTCGCTAAACCATCGTTGGCAAAACCTGACAAGGCATCCGTGGGGGACAAAATGCCAACAAACATTAAGAATGCCAGCGCACACAAGATTACGGCGTTTGGTGTCGTAATTTCCATGGCCATTAATATAAACGATACTAATAATGTGATTAAAACAATTGCAATATTTAAGGTCATCGTCATCGCTCCGCTTCAACTAATTTCATCTCGCTGAGACGTGCTTCCCACCCATAAGTTTGTCGGTATCAGTTAGCGCCGTTCAACATAAGAACCATTGTAGACTTGGAGTGTGAACATAAATGCGTCATGGTATGAATTTATTCTTGATTTACGGATATTTCTGCGACTAAATTGTGACTTTTTTATTAATTCGGCGTTAATCAATGGGCTCGCAATAATTAAATACAGCCGCTCACAGCTAACACCCGTTAATTTATCAGAACCATCGTCCATTTTGATTTCAATCTTCATTCATTAAGTTGTGCAATTGATGATCTAAGTCGTTTTGAAACGTCTTGCGATGATTAAAAAACAATCGTGGTGCCATTATCAATATCAAGCCGACAGTTACTTTCTAAATTACTGCTAACCGAAAAAATAATTCTTTAGCCAAGCATTCGTTAAGTACTGACTAATGTCTAACTATTGTCAGTGGGCCGCAGCTAGCCGCTTTTAGCTTGACAGGCTTTATCAATTTTTCATATTAATTATGATCAACCAAATGAAAAACAAGCTTCCAAGATCAGATTCTATCTGACCTTGAGAGCTTGTTTTTAATCTTTACAATTAAGCTGACTTATTCATTAATTCCATACGTGTGTTTCGTTGGATATAACGAGAACCGTTCCGCTCGGTAGACATAGCCACCACTTGGAAGGCCTGTTAATTCAACGTTAAATACTTGTTGCTTGCGCTTCAAATCATATTCAATAATGTTAGCTGTTTTACCATTATTCAGCCAACCAAAATCAATCAATCGATTGGAAGCACTCAAGTAACGGTTGGAACCAATAATGTTGGCAAAATTCTTCTTACCCAACGACTTACCATAACTACCGACTTGAGAAATCATCTTGGTCTTTTCGTTAATATGGTATTCGACGCCTTCTGAATACTTACCAGATGAAGCCGCCAACGATTTTTTGGTTGTTCCAACCGCAATATTATTGTTAAAGATCATCACATTAAGTGAGTTTTTCTTACCCAATGTGCTTGGATCAACAATTGCTGCATGTTGACCACCCGGCCAGGCAATCTTACCACTCGCTTTCAATAAGTACTTGCGGTATGACTTGGTCCATGCGGAAGTCTTTTTACCAGACAAGATCCACTTGATCTTTTCAGTCTTGTAATCGATCTTCATCACTAAGTTCTGATTACGGCTGGAAATAATCAAGCTCTTATCTGTTTTATCGTAATAGACCGAATTTTGGTGGAACCAATCCTTCTTGCCCATGTATTTGTTAGACTTCGTCGCGTTGTACTTCGTGTAGAACTTCGCTGGCAAAATATTTTTCATATTGATAACTTTCGTAATTTTGCCCGTCTTATGCGAAATGACGATCATCGTATCTTCAACATAAGTACGACCGCCGTCGGAAACCGTCGCAATCAGATCACCGTTTGGCAACTCTGTTACATCATGATGGACTTGGTTATGGTTCTGCTTCTTAGAACCTTTTGCTTTACCCCAGGCCTTATGATTAAATTTATAAGTCTTATAAACCTTACCCGTATAGTCCATTTCAACTAACTCATCAAAATACGAATTTTTAGCATTGGATTTGGTCCAAATCAATAAGTGCCCATTGTTAAGTTGTTTAAAAATGTGTGAGGTTGGTCGCGTCGTGTACCAACGGATATTTCCGTCAGCATCCATCCCAAACGATAAATTTTTCGATTGTTTGCTACCCGAAATTGTTGTCCTCACCATGAAGGTTAACTTGGCATTGCCCGTCCCCAAGACCATTTTCTGTTTGTTAGCCTTCTTAACATTGATCTTGAAGTCCGTTAACGCAGATGGTAGCTTCGCCGTTTTAAGTCGAATAGTCTTCGTTGTTGACGTGCCATCTTTATAAGTCACCTTAATCTTGACCTGATTATTAGTATTGGCATATAACCCGAGTACTGTCAGATCGTGACTCGTCGTGTATTTGCTGACCGTATTTGAAATCGAAGTCTTACTACTCTTGCCGACCACGGTGTAACTTACCTTAGCAGCCTTAGTCGTGTGGAAAATAACCTTCGCTGACAAGGGTGACACACCATATGGATTAACTTTAGTATACATATTATTAACGGTATAGTTCTTATTCTTGACCGCCTTTTTAAGAGTGGCCGTCTCACTAGACTGCGCCTTAATCTCGGTCTTAACTAACCGTGTATTAATATCTTTCTTTGTTGCACTAGCCGAGCGCACCTTGCTAGTCGTCGTTGTAGTGGTGGTTGACTGATGGTACTTGTAATACCCCCAACCACCGCCAACTGCAACAATCACAATAACAATCAGCGCAATCAACCAATTTCGCTTTTTCATTTACCATTCACCGACCCTATCACACTATTTTTATTACATTAATTATACTCAATTCATTGTGGCCTGAGCTACCACTTGCGCTTGCATTTGTTCAATAACTTGTCTAACTGTCGCCAAATCAGGGACAAACGCCCCACTGGCTAACGGATGGCCACCACCATTGAACGTTTTTGCGACCGTATTCACATTAATGGCTTTGGACCGAAAGTGAACCCGAAACTGTCCCTGCGGCGTCTCGATAAATAACAACCACACCTTGACCACCGTCAAGTTACCAAGTAACGAAACAATTGCGTCTTCATCACCATACGCTAGGCCAAAATCGGCAAATAAATGTTGGGGGATGACAACATGCGCCAATCCGCACGCTTCAATTTTTTGCGCACTCAACACATAGCCGTACAATTTGCTTAACGCTGGGGTCAAGTCCATTTCACGATGACTGATGGTGGCAAGGTCAATTCCCGAAGCAGCCAGCTCACTTGCAATTTTCAAAGTTCGCGCCGACGTTTCTGGAACTGAGAAGCGCACGGTGTCGCCAATAATGCCGGCATACAGTTTAGCAGCCACGGCTGATGTTAATGAGAAAGCAGCCGTTTGGGCCAATTCATAGATCATCTCAGAACAGCTACTATAAGTTTCATCCACCCAGTTCAATTGACCATACGGATCATGATTAGGATGATGGTCAATTTTGATAACAAAAGCGTCTGTCGGCACAGTCTCCGCAATCCGTTCATGATTCGCACAATCAACAATAATGACCAAATCTGTTGCTTGGGGCGTTACACTTTGCTGGTCAGTTTGATTAATCCACGCCAAATGGCCCGGAACTGGGGCCATCGCCACAACGAATTTTTCCGGATAAGCCGCCTTGAGCAAGGTAACTAATCCAAATTGGGCACCGATAGCATCGGGATCCGGATTCGTATGACGATAGACCAAGATCCGGTCCATCTTAGCAATTGATTGTGTAATTGCACTGACAATTGCACTAGTTTTCATTGGCAGTGACCAAACTAACGTAATCATGATCAGCAAGATATGTTAACACCTGTTGAACGGAATCGGCTAGTGGTTGTTTAGAAGTATCAATCGTAATTTCTGGTGTAACTGGTGCTTCATACGGATCATCAATCCCCGTAAAGCCTTTAATTTCACCCCGACGAGCCTTCGCGTATAGCTGCTTAACGTCCCGTTGTTCACAGACTTCAAGGGGCGTATCGACGAAAACTTCAATAAATTCGTCAGTATCTAAGTTCGCCCGAACTTTATCGCGGTCAGCTCGGTATGGGGAAATGAAGGCGGTCAACGTAATAACACCCGCATCGACAAATAGCTTTGCAACTTCACCAATTCGACGAATATTTTCTTCTCGATCTTCAGCTGAAAAGCCTAAATTCTTATTCAAACCAAAACGCATATTGTCACCATCTAAAACGTAACTACCGATTTGTTGATCAAATAACGCTTTTTCGACGGCATTAGCAATGGTTGACTTTCCTGAGCCGGACAGGCCGGTAAACCATAAGACAACACTTTTATGCCGATTTAATTGCTGGCGTTCAGCCTTACTAACTTGTGAATGATGCCAAGTAATATTATCTGACTTTGTCATCTTAGACCTCCTGTTGCTGTTCACGTTTACGCTTCAAGCCATCGATAAGCACCCGTGCAACTTCAGGCCGTGATACTTCCTTTGGTGGTACAACGCCCTCGGCGAGCATCTTACGAACTTTCGTACCACTCAACGAGATGTGATCTTCGGCACTGTGGGGACAAGTCTTTTGCGTTGCCATCGACCCACACTTTTTACAATAGAAAGAATTGTCGAACTTGAAGAAGTGCATGCCCATTTCGTCTTCAACTGATGTGATTAATTCTTGAGCTTCATAGGTTCCATAATAGTCACCAACACCGGCATGATCGCGGCCAACAATAAAGTCGGTACAACCATAGTTTTTACGAACAATCGCGTGCAGAATGGCTTCCTTTGGTCCAGCATACCGCATTGCGGCCGGATAAATGACTAACCGAACACGATCTTCTGGATAATAGTACTTCAAGATGGTCTTATAACTTTCCATCCGAACATCCGCTGGAATGTCGTCAGCCTTAGTCTCACCAACCAAGGGATTTAAGAACAACCCATCCACATTTTCTAAAGCTAACTTTTGAATATATTCGTGTGCCCGGTGAATTGGGTTACGGGTCTGGAACCCAACGATTCGTTTCCACCCAAGATCATGAAACATCTTCCGCGTTTCTAATGGTTCCATGTAATAATCACTAAAAGCACCGTGATCTGGCTTATGCAATAGTTTGATTGCGCCGCCCAAATAAACATCGCCGTTGGCATATAACCGTTTGACACCAGGATGAGCTTCATCAGTTGTTTTGTAGACGTTTTGGGCTTCTAGCTGCTTATCTGGAACAAACTTGTCTTCCACCTGCATCGTGCCATAAATCACACCGTCAGCACCCTTGAGGGCAATCTCAGTATTCAATTCGATCTGATCAGCATCGGCTTGCGCAACCCCAAGTGTAATGGGCACACTCCAAATAACACCACTCTTTAAGTGCATCGTGTTAACAACTGAATGGTAATCATCACTAACCATAAAACCAGTCAAAGGACTGAAACCGCCAATACCGATTAGCTCCAAGTCCGAAATATTCCAGTTATTGATTGTTAAACTCGGCAGCTGTTCAGCTGCCTGCCGTGTCTCCTCACTAAAATCCTCTAAATTCACTAATTTACCACCATGAGCTTTAATTCCGTACACTGTTTGCATATTGATCACCCTTCACGTTTAAGATTTCATCATAATTAAGACTTACAAAATGGTTTAAAGCAGCTTGCTGCCGTTCATCCTGACTCGCACGTTGACATAATGCCGTTAAGGTTGCCGCCGCTTCATTTAAGTCCAGTGGCGTACGTAACTTAAAGGTTTCGTCTGGCTGCGAATCATGAACTGGTTGTTCCTTAGTTGGTTCGGCCGCAATAAAGGCTGCAATTGCGGCCTGAGTTGCGGGTGTATCCAGCTGGTCGGCCATCAGTACTAAGTATGGTGGTTGCTCAACTGCATGTAACGTCCGTATCAAGTGCTGAGTAGCTAAGCGTAACGTTCGTCGATCGTCAATCGTTGTCAGATCGTCAGCAATCACCACGTTATGCGTGTCAGCGCCCAATTCAGCGCTGACCGTTGTTAGCATTTCAACAATCTCATTATTCTGAGCATCACCCACGCCCCATAACGTTTCACGCTTGGCGTTTTTACGTAAGTAGTTATTTAAAGCTTCCTTCTGTTCAACGACTAAATAATCTAAGGGGTAGGTCTGTACGGCCAACGTATTGTTATTCAATCGTTCACTCAAATCTTCGGCAATCACATGACTATCGGCCTCTGTTCCGACCATCTTGACTTGACCGTCTTCAAGTAACCCATTAACTTGATTTACTTGATCTTGATCTTCACCAAATACGAAAAACGTCTTACTGTTGATTTTGACATTAAAGTCACGGTACAAGGCCCCGTATTTGGCTAAGTATTGTTCTGTCAAGTCATCAATTCGCTGTTGAAACTCAGCTGAAGCAAAGTAAGCTGGATCAGCCGCTGCTTGGCGGCCAAGTAAGTAAAGTGCCTTAACATCTGGATCTACATCGGTCCGCGCTTCAAAGTCGGCCAAGCTTTCACCACTATCACTCTTCTGTAGTCCTGGATCAATGAAGTCATCAATTTGCGCTTGCAAGGCGGCCTCATCGTTCGTCCACGGTAAATCAAATTGGGTAGCGATTCGTTTTAACGTTGCTAATGTCTGTCCAAATAAGTCCTCGTACGTGACTAAGATACGGTGATCACGGTCGGTATCACGTAAAGAAAGCAGCGTCCGGACTTGCCACTGACGCATCGCCAACGTTGTATCACGATGCCAAGCGCGTTCATTCGAATTAACCACATCCATCGGGTTACGTAACAAAACAATTTCGGCAGGTAGCACCTCCACATCGGCTAAAACATGTTGCCACAATTCAATATAATCATTCATCCGTGGATCTTTAATGGCTAAATACTGTTCATTTTCAAAAAAGGTTTGTAAGTACGTCGTTAACGCTGCCCGGTCCTTTTTGATCTTCGGACTGTCATAATAGCCTTTGAATGCTGGTCGGTACCGAATACGACTTCCAAGTGACTTGTGGATATTGATGACGTCTTTATTTTCAAAATAGCCTTTCGGATTAATCCGCTTGCTAGGCGCCAGTAAATTATCAGTACCAAGGGAAATTCCCATCAAATTAATGCACTTAGTCATGACTGACGTTCCAGAACGACCGCTACCAAGAATCAGAACTGCCTGTTTATTAGGTTGTCGGTGATTAAATAATCGTTGCCATAAGCTTTGACTCATTCTTCATCATCCTCATCATTGTTATTTATTTTTTCTTTAGTGCTTCGCTAGTGGGCTCAACAACTATACTAGCAAGTTAATTGTGAAAATAAGTATCCATAACTCGAAAAAAATGTGATGATTTCATGAAATCAAAGCCTTTTAGCAAGTATATTCCCGGTAATCTGTCGGGTCTTAGGCAGCGGTATTCACCTATCATTTTAGCCAAATATTCAAATTTTAAGACTGTTGAGATTCTTGTATACCGGAGCATTGCTCATCTAAAGGCTTATTTTTACTAATTATCGTCAGCACCCTTAACCAACTTAATCCTTGATTGAATACTTAGCTGTATCCGCCACGTTTCAGCATTGGCAAAAGCACTTGTAGGTCGGCGTCTGATGTATTAATTAGGCCTATCTACATCAAGCCAATTTTTCTAATGGGTCGAAATTGGCTGCATTTGATTGTAAGCATCGTGCCATTTTCCACACTATCCTGCGCATCGTGACGAGTAAGCAACATCATCGCTTGAATATGTGTAAAAGGTTAAAAAATAATTTGACTAAATTAGAATTTGGTGGTATTTTCTAATCAATCATAAAACACGCAAACGTCTCGAAGAGGAAAGTAATCGTCGCTACCCGTGCAGTGAGTTTGGAACAGTGGAAACCAAACCGGAAATCGATTGACGAAAATGGCCTCCAAACGGCACCACTGAGCTTTCGCCAGGTGATGACAGTTAGCTACTGTTACTAAGCTTCCGTATGAAACGTACGGGTTGAGGTCAATATCGTGAGGTGTTGGCAAATTTAAGGTGGTACCGCGAACGGCAACTTCGTCCTTTAATCAGGATGAGGTTGCCGTTTTTTTATTTAAATTATGCGATAAATATAAGGAGTGGGTTTTAATGACAATTATTAATAGTAACTTGGGGTACCCGCGTTTGGGTGAACACCGTGAATGGAAACACTTGTTGGAACACTTTTGGAAAGGTCAGTTAGACAACACCACCTTCCACGCAACTGCTAAAAAATTACGCCTAGCGAACTTAAAAAAGCAACGCGATCTCGGAGTCGACTATATTCCGGTCGCTGACAATTCAGATTACGATCACGTTTTAGATACACTAGTCGCATTCAACGCGATTCCAAATCGCTTTGGTCACTTTGATCACCAGTTGGACTTGCCCGACTACTATGCAATTGCCCGTGGAACTGAGACCGCCGTGGCGGCCGAAATGACCAAGTGGTTCAATATCAACTATCACTACATTGTTCCTGAATTCGATGACGTTTCCTTTAAATTATTAGATAATCGTTGGTTACGGTACTACCAAGAAGCTAAGCAAGAACTTGGCATCGATGGCAAACCAGTAATCTTAGGCCCCGTCTCCTTCCTCAAACTAGGTAAGCGTCATGGACAATACTTAGATGACGCCGCAGTCAGCGAACTACTGCCACACTTATTGCCGCTTTACCAGCAAGTATTTGAAGAACTAGCTGCGGCTGGTGCCAAGTGGATTCAGTTAGATGAACCTACCTTGGTCAAGACGACTACAACCGCTGAACTCATCCCTTACCAAACGGTGCTGACGCATTTGCATACGGCTGTGCCGACCTTAAACATCGAACTACAAACTTATCTTGATAGCCTCGATCAATATGATCAAATCGTGACCTGGCCCGTTCAAGCAATTGGACTGGACCTAGTACACGACCATGGTGAAAACCTGGCCCACTTAGTCGACCACGGTTTCCCAGCTGACAAGATTCTCGCAGCTGGTATTATTGATGGTCATAACGTCTGGGCTAGTGACTTGCAAACCAAACTCGCACTGATTCAGCAATTGCGCCAAATCGTCACCAATGACCAACTCTGGCTACAACCAGCCAACTCATTATTACACGTGCCCATTACAACGAAGAACGAAACCAAAGCCGACCCCGTCTTACTCGGGGGACTGGCCTTCGCGGATCAGAAGTTAACCGAACTGCATACCTTGACTGTCGCTGCCAATCAAGGCGTTGCCGCTGTTCAAGCGGCGTTTGACCGTAATCAGACCAATCTGGCCGCTCTCAACCAGTCCAGTCATCGCAATAACCAGTCAGTTCGCGCCGCTGAAGCTCAGTTGGCTCATCAAAAGTTTGAACGGCAAGCCCCATTCGCAACGCGTATCAAGCTACAGCACGAGCGGTTGCATTTGCCGCTTTTGCCAACGACTACGATTGGGAGCTTTCCACAAAGTGCACAAGTCCGGGCCAAACGCGCGGCATGGCGTAAAGGTAACTTATCAGACGCAGACTACCAGGCGTTTCTGCATGCCGAAACTAAACGGTGGATCAAGTTACAAGAAGACTTGGGACTCGACGTTCTGGTGCACGGTGAATTTGAACGCACTGACATGGTTGAATATTTTGGTCAAAAACTGACTGGCTTCTACGCGACCCAGAATGGCTGGGTTCAGTCATACGGGTCACGGGGGGTCCGACCACCCGTTATCTTTGGCGATGTCGCCTACACTGAACCAATCACCGTTGCTGAGTCCGTTTACGCGCAAAGTTTAACTGATCAACCGGTTAAAGGGATGCTGACAGCACCGCTGACCATTATCAACTGGAGCTTTGTTCGTGATGACATTCCTAGGGCGCAAGTTCAAAATCAGATTGCGTTAGCTCTCCGGCAGGAAGTCCAAAATCTGGAAAAAGCTGACATTAAGATTATTCAAGTTGATGAACCGGCACTTAGGGAAGGCTTACCGCTCAAACAACGCCACTGGCAAGCCTATTTGGACGAAGCCGTGTACTCATTTAAGATCACCACGACTGGCGTCCAAAATGACACCCAGATTCACACCCATATGTGCTACTCTAACTTTGCCGATATCATTGATACGATCAAAGCCCTAGA
Organism: Lactiplantibacillus paraplantarum; assembly: GCF_003641145.1. Taxonomy (NCBI): domain Bacteria; kingdom Bacillati; phylum Bacillota; class Bacilli; order Lactobacillales; family Lactobacillaceae; genus Lactiplantibacillus; species Lactiplantibacillus paraplantarum. Next base: position 1,165,680 of record NZ_CP032744.1, on the reverse strand, counting down.
CGCAGATGTCATTTCGATTGAAACATCCCGTAGTCATGGTGAAATCATCAGTGCCTTTGAACAAACCGGGTACGATCAGGAAATCGGTCTGGGCGTTTACGATATTCACAGTCCCCGGGTGCCAAGTGTGACCGAAATCGAAGCTAATATTCAGCGGGCACTACGCGTCATTGATGCTCAGCAATTCTGGATCAATCCTGATTGTGGTCTCAAAACGCGTCAAGAACCCGAAACACTGGCAGCCTTAAAGCACATGGTGGCCGCACGCAATGCCATTCAGGCCCAACTGACCACCAACGTGCACTAAGGAGGTGGTCTCAATGAAGCTTAAACAAGCACTCCAACAGCGGATCCTTGTTGCGGATGGAGCGATGGGCACCCTTTTATATGGTAACTATGGGATTAATTCTGCCTTCGAAAACCTCAACTTGACGCATCCCGATACGATTTTACGTGTCCACCGTTCCTACATTCAGGCCGGGGCAGATATTATCCAAACCAATACGTACGCTGCAAATCGCCTAAAATTAACGCGATATGATCTACAAGATCAGGTCACCACTATCAATCAAGCGGCAGTTAAAATTGCCGTTACCGCGCGTGAACATGCTGATCACCCCGTTTACATTCTGGGAACGATTGGCGGGCTAGCGGGGGATACCGATGCGACCATCCAGCAGGCAACTCCCGCTATGATAGCGGCCAGTGTCACCGAGCAGCTCACCGCCCTGCTGGCAACGGAACAACTTGATGGTATCTTATTAGAAACATATTATGATTTACCAGAACTACTTGCAGCATTAAAAATCGTGAAAGCCCACACCGAGCTTCCCGTAATCACGAACGTTTCGATGTTAGCAGCAGGCGTTTTACGAAACGGCACGAGCTTTACCGATGCCATCGTGCAGCTCAATGCCGCTGGCGCTGATGTCATTGGCACCAACTGCCGGTTAGGGCCCTATTATTTGGCCCAGTCATTTGAAAATCTAGCGATTCCGACCAACGTCAAACTGGCCGTCTATCCTAATGCTGGTCTACCTGGTACTGATCAAGACGGCGCGGTCGTCTACGATGGCGAACCCAGTTACTTTGAGGAATACGCCGAACGGTTTCGCCAGCTTGGTCTGAATATTATTGGCGGTTGCTGTGGAACTACCCCGCTGCATACTAGCGCAACCGTACGTGGTTTAAGTAGTCGCAGCATCGTTGCCCATAACCAGCCGACTGCTAAACCACAGCCGCCAACGCTCGTCACGACTAAAAGTCAGCATCGATTCTTGCAAAAAGTCGCTACGCAAAAAACGGCGTTAGTCGAACTCGACCCACCCCGTGATTTTGATACAACTAAATTTTTCCGTGGTGCCGAACGATTAAAAGCTGCGGGCGTCGATGGTATCACGCTATCTGATAATTCGTTAGCAACGGTCCGCATCGCTAATACGATGATTGCGGCCCAACTCAAATTAAACTATGGCATTACACCCATCGTCCACTTAACGACCCGCGATCATAATCTAATTGGTCTACAATCAGAAATCATGGGCTTGCACAGTCTCGGTATTGAGGACATCTTGGCCATCACGGGTGATCCAGCTAAGCTTGGTGATTTTCCAGGGGCCACATCGGTCGGTGACGTGCGCTCTGTTGAGCTCATGAAATTAATTAAGCAGTTCAATAGTGGCATTGGGCCTACGGGTAAATCACTTAAAGAAGCCAGTGACTTTCGAGTTGCGGGCGCCTTTAATCCTAACGCTTATCGTACCGCGGTATCGACCAAGTCGATCAGCCGAAAGTTGAGTTATGGTTGTGACTATATTATTACCCAACCCGTGTACGATCTAGCAAACGTCGACGCTTTGGCAGATACGCTGGCCGCTAATCACGTGGATGTACCGGTTTTTATTGGTGTCATGCCACTAGTCTCACGACGCAACGCTGAATTTTTACACCATGAAGTGCACGGGATTCGAATCCCACAGGCTATTCTGGACCGCATGGCACAAGCCGAGCGGACTGGTCACGAACGGGCCACGGGTATCGCGATTGCCAAAGAATTAATTGATGGCATCTGCGCCTGTTTCAATGGTGTGCATATCGTCACCCCATTCAACCGCTTCAAAACCGTTATTGAATTAGTCAATTATGTCCAAGCAAAAAACTTAATCAAAGTACAATAAAAGAAACCGCCGCCAACGCCTACTTTCATGCTAAAATTAGACATGAACTGTAAATGTGGAGGCGGTTTTGTCATGTACTTATTAGGACACATTATTGGTTGGCTCTGGCTCATGCTGACGGTCACGATTGGTCTCAGTCGGCACTCAGTCAAATCAGCTAATCGTTTTTTGATTCTTAGTCGTTTAGGATACTTATTGATTATTATAACGGGCGTGGCGCTGGCGATCAGAACGTTATCCGGCAACTGGTGGTTGACACTTTTCAAAGCTATTCTCGGATTAGGTACAATCGGTCTAATCGAAGTCGCCTTTGCGCGTAAGCAAGAAAGCCACTTGAACCATGGCCTTCTCACCTTACTAATTTGTGGCACCTTATTGACCATTATTTGCGGTATCGGTTTGCACTGGCAACTGACTGGTAGTTGGATCTAAAATTCCTATTGGCCGGCAGCGTTGTGATTACCGATGAACGTGATTAACTGCATACTAAAAAAGCAAGCAGCCTTGATAACTGACTACTTGCCTTCCTTACTATCATTAACTATTGCGATCACTCAAGCGTTTCATGATTTGTTGGCGCATCCGCATTTTCTGATTACTTTCCATAAAAATCAATCGCGATGTCCCGTAGTTAAATAGGCCCACCAGAACTTGGTCAATGATTTTAACTAGTAGCGGTGCCCAAAACAACAGTGAAATGCCGACGAACATTAGAAAAGTATCGAAAAAATACGATAATCCTCGGGTCAACATAAAACTAATGAACTCCCGACACCAGTGCCCAAAATCTTGGGATTTAGATTGAAAGACCACCGCTTTGTTGGTAAAAAAACTAAACAAAGTTGCTAACACCCACGCAATTGTGTTGGAAAATAAATAGTGTTCCGCCAGAACTGAATGGAGTACCCAGAATACTAAAACATTCACTAATGCGGCCATAAAGCCAAACAGTGCGTATTTCCAAAAATATTGATATTGATGGTAGATTTTAATCAACCACTGCACGCCGTTCGCCACCGTTTCCTCTAACTCGAAAATATTATACAATAGCAATATCATACCTTGTTATCGGCTACCTGACAAGCACAGCCGTTAAATTGGCGCTTAACAAGCTAGTCGCTTATACTTAAACTAATCTGCAATTCTTTTTGGAGTGAATTATTTATGAGAACTTATTTATTTGTCGCTGGACCGGTCTTCGTCTGTCTAATTTTAATTATTATCTTAATTGCGGTGTTAGTCCATCTCCACCGTGTCAATCAGGCAGCGGACAAACAGGCTGCGTTGTTAAAATCGATTCGGCAGCGGCTGGTCCACCAGACGTTAACTAATCAGGAACAAGATCGTCAGATTACCAAGTTGCAGACCCAAAATAACGGTTTTCGTAACCGACTTAATCAAGCCGTCCCCCACCCCGTAGCCGTACCACAAACCCGGCGAATCAATGCCAATTCACGGGCAATTTTCCGTTCTTACGTCATTGGGCTGGATTACTACCAAAAAGAATTTGAAGCTGCTTTGGCCGATGCCAGTGCCCGAGGTTACTTTAAACCTTATGGTGGTTATAATGATTCTGGCCTTAAAGCGGATTATCTCTATGCGAAAAAATATCGGGTGGACGCCAATGCCAATATCGGTGAAATTCAATTGGTTGAAGAAGTCGACGGTCCTCAGCGGTCAGTGCGGGTTGAATTAAAAGTTGCTGAACACGGCTATACCATTGGTTATCTGCCAAAAAAGCAGGTCGACGAAGCTTTCAACGTAATCGATATTTATGCTAATTCAGTCATGACACTTTCCTCCAAAACTAACTTGACCGGTGGCGAATGGAAAATGGCTATTGATGCCGTTGACGAAATGCAGTATATGAATGATCCGAATGCCCAAAATCGGGCTCTACCCGACTATGGTGCCATTGATACGCCATTAAAAATCAAAACTGGTAAGAAGTCCTACTTCTTGCAATTTACATTATATGAAATGGAAATCAGCAACGACGAGATTCCGCTCTATAGTTTAGTCGACACGGTCGACGGTCAACGCGGCTCGATCGTTGAAGTCGATGCCGGGCCGGTCTCGTATGTCATTGATGTTCAAGCTGGGCCGCAGACTGGTTCCAAGATTACCGTCATTCCAGAACAAATTGACCGTGTTATCTGGGTTCCAAACTGGAAATAAGGGCAGCGGGATGATCAAGTGAGGTTATTTTAATGAAAAAATTAATCTTAGCAGTATTGTTACTTTTATCAATCGGTGTGATGACCGTCGTCGATTTGAACGTTATCCGGCAAGCCCCCTATCCGAGCTTGTCCCAAGAACAAATAAAATAAGGAGGCCCACACGTGAACCGGGCAATTTTAATCAGTCTCTGTTCGCTACTGCTTTTAGCTGGCTGCACCTCTAACGCTGAGCCGAGTATCTCAACCAAACAGGCAAATTCAGTCGCAGCAGCTAATCGGGCAGAACAGACCAGTCGTGCCAATCAAGCTGCGGATGCCAGCGCCAAAAAGCAGTCGGGTGACCACTACCAAGCAACTGACGATCATATCACCAGCGCAACTAGCGCCGTGGCGGCCGTGGATCAGGTCCTTAACAAGCCTAAGCAGCAGACGTTTGGTGTCATTCCAACTGCGAATCAGGATGCACATGGGCATCACTATTATCAAGTCGATACCTATCAGAAAACGGCTAATGGTGGTCGCGGTCATTATTTGAATAGTTACTTTGTTTATTTAGATGGTAGTATTACAACCAAACAAGCGAATTAATTGGCTGCCAAGTTGTCACCCGTTAAAGCATTGCTGTTGAGGATGCTTTGATGGGTGACTTTTTATATTAATTTTCACATGCTTCTATCAGCTGACTTAATTAGCCCATTCAAGGCTCATTTCCACAAGTAACCGATACTGAGCAGAAAATAATTAGCAACTCGTTATGTAATTGGCTGGCACAACTAAGATAAATGGCATAAATATAGAAAAAGGTTTATTTTTTCGTCACTTTTCGCTATAATGAATATTGTTGTTAACGCAACTGCCCCAGTGGCGGAACTGGCAGACGCGCAGCGTTCAGGTCGCTGTATTGGAAACAATGTACAGGTTCGAATCCTGCCTGGGGCATAATTGAACATCTTGGTTCAACGGAAAAGCTTGGTAAATATTAATTTGCCGGGTTTTTTATTTGTGCAAGTTTTAATAATCGGTCCCCAAATATTAATCGATGTTATCATGTATACCTTTTATATCGGCCTCCAATCAAAGTTCCATACCAGCGAAAACTGATATTAGTAACTCAACAGTTGCTTAATTCTATGTAGAACAAAGTCGCAGAACCCAACAATTGTGGGCCCTGCGACTTTGTTTTCAAAATGAACTATACTACTAATCCTGCTTATTCTTATTTGGCTTAATCATCGCAATCAGTCCGGTCAGTGCCAAACCGAGCCAGCCCCACCAGTTTGCAGTAGCCGGAGTCTGTTCATCAGTTTGTGGCAGTTGCGTCGGCGTCCCGATACGAGGCGTTTCAGTCGATTTGACCGTATCAGTAGTAACCAGATCACGTGAGTCAGTCCGTGCCATAGTTGAACTAACGGCACCATTATCATGATGATTGATAGCAGTGAGTGACCTTCTTGTGGCTGTCACTTGCTGAGCATTCGTGTTAATAATATCTGGTTGGGAACTAATGTCAGTCATACCTGTCTACACGAAAATAAACACCACTAATTTCTGAAAATTAGTAAAAATCACTATGCAACCCTCGATTTTAGTGTATACTAGGTATGTTGACGAAAAGTTAACGTGATGGCGGTAGTGGCGAAGTGGTTAACGCACCGGATTGTGGCTCCGGCACGCGTGGGTTCGATTCCCACCTACCGCCCTTCTAAAAAAGCACGTGCAATTGCATGTGCTTTTTGTTTGCTCAATTTTAGTAAGTTTTACATTGCCAGCCAGGATTTCAGTGCCGTACCCGTCCGCGAAGCTGCGGCATGCACGGATTCGCGTGGCGTCCCACTATACTGAATTTGGCCACCATACTGCCCTGCATCGGGACCAACGTCAATCAGCCAATCCGCCTGACTAATTACCGACAAGTTATGTTCAATAATAATCAATGAGTTACCGGCCGCCACTAACTCATCGAATAATTTTAGTAAGCGTTGGGTGTCTTTTAAATGCAGACCCGCAGTCGGTTCATCCAACAAGTACACCGTCCCCTTCTTACCTAATTCCACAGCTAATTTCAACCGTTGTAGTTCGCCGCCTGACAAGGTCGTCAATGGTTGTGCCAATGTCAAGTAGCCTAAACCGACCCGATCTAGATTCGTCAGTGGCCGAGCCACCTTGTCCACCGCGGCAAAAAAGGCTAAGGCCGTTGTGACCGACATCTGGAGGACGTCCGCAATTGTCTTACCTCGGTACGCATAGCTGAGCGCCGTTGCATTATACCGTTGTCCATGACATAACTCACAAGTCTGTACGACCGGGTCCATGAAGGCCATATTCGTAATCGTCACGCCTTTACCCTTACAACGGGGGCACGCGCCTTTACCGTTATAACTGAACCAGCTTGTAGCGACACCGTTTGCCTTCGCGAATAATTGCCGAATTTGGTCTAATACCCCTAAATAAGTCGCCGGCGTTGACCGGATATTCAAGCCCACGGGCGTCTGGGCCAGATCAATATAAGCCGTCTTTAATTGTTGTTTTAGCGCAGTAATCAAGGAGCTCTTCCCTGACCCGGCCACACCCGAAACAACTGTCATCACCCCAAGCGGTACGTCCACACTAACATCATGCAGATTATTTTCATTAATATGTCGCAACGCTAACACGGTCTTGACTGGTCGCTCCAGTCCCCAAACATGCGGTTGCCGTAACCACCGACCTGTTAGTGTATCAGAAGCTAATAGCTCGTCATAAGTGCCAGTAAATGTCACCTGTCCACCAGCACGGCCAGCCGCGGGACCCATTTCGACAACGTAATCGGCTAATGTAAACATGGCCGGATTGTGCTCCACAATCAGAATCGTGTTTCCCTTATCCTTCAACTTCGTCAATGCTTGCTTGATCAACTGGATATCGTGTGGGTGCAATCCAACACTTGGTTCATCTAAGATATAAACCATATCCACCAAGGCACTGGTCAAATACTTAGCAATCTTGATCCGCTGCGCCTCACCGCCAGATAAAGAACTTGTCCCACGGTCCAATGTCAAATAACCTAGACCAATATCGACCAACGACTGAATCTTAGTCGTCAGTTCCCGCACAATGTCTTGAGCTAACGGCGCATCGATCCCCTGCAAAAAAGCCAAAACGTGCTTCAAATCCATGGCCGTCACCTGAGCAATGTTGACCCCGTTAATATGATTAGTTAAGACCACTGGCTTGAGCCGAGTACCACCGCACGTTGGGCACGCCTTACGCGTCACAATCGCCGCAATCGCATCACGATGGTGTTCCGCTTCCTTCTTGCCAATGATCGACCGTTGAATCCGTGGCACGACACCTTCGTATAATGCTGTTCGGGGAAACCCTTCCCCAGGATGTGCTAGCTTCTGTTGTGGCGCGTGCATCAGCAGGTCATAGTCGGCGGCCGTATAATCCTTAATAGGTTTATCATTGTCGAACAACCCACTGGTCGCATAACGTCGCCAGCGCCACGTATCCGGCGCAAAACTCACAAACGTAATGGCCCCTTCATTTAATGACTTCTCCGGGTCGATCAATTGTTGTTCATCAATATCATCAACGTAGCCTAATCCTTGACAAGTTGGGCACATTCCTTGTGGCAAATTGAACGAGAAAGTATCCGAATACCCAATAAACGGCTGCCCGACACGTGAAAATAACAGTCGTAACAAGGAGTAAATTCCCGTGTAAGTTGCCAAAGTCGAGCGAGCATTTTTGCCCAGTCGTTGCTGTGCGATCACAATTGCGACTGGTAAGTGCTCAATATGGCCGACGTGTGGCTGCCCATATTTTGGTAAATACTGTTGCGTAAAACTGGGAAACGTTTCATTTAGTTCCCGACGTGATGCCGCGGCAATTGTGTCAAAAACCAGTGACGATTTTCCAGAACCAGATAAACCAACAAACACCGTCGTTGCATACTTGGGTACTCGTAAATTAACATGTTGTAAGTTATTTTGAGTTGCATCGAAAACTTCAATGGCACCCTTAGTAAATGAATGACTCGTCATCCAACCTTCCTTTCTATTCAATAAGCCTGTAACATCAAAAAAAGGACCTGAAAATTCAGATCCTGAGGTTTAAACAGATTCATCAACGAGCTTGACGACGGTCCCATAGCCTGTCACCACTAAAAACCGGGGTGCCACACTCATTTGAGCCACTTCGGTATTAAAGTTCACATAGATCAATCCATCGCCACCTTGGGCTTCCGCCTTTTCCAACAGTAACGGTTTGACTTGTTCAATTAAATCATCGAACCGCTCGAACTGATCGATGCCATCGGATTCAAACATCAAGTGTTTGGTAACGGAGACAACGCCTTTAATCATGTGCGAGCGTTGTAAATCACCGGTTGTCATAAACATTATCCCAACCCCCTATCATTATAATTCTACTTGAAAAGACCATGACTAGCAAATGTAACCAATTATTTGACCACCAGTTTTCAAAGGACTAAGTTAAGCATGGGGAGTGAGAATTTGAAAACTGCAACACAACTTTTACAACAATATACTTTTGAGCCCGTCAAGCCTAAGCTACGGGTCGAACAACATAGCTTAGCTATCCAGCATCAAGACCGTGCCATTCCATTCGGCCATTTTAAGATTCGACTGAAGAATATTAATAGTCAACAAAGCTATCTGTTGGAACTCAAGCAAGCTTTACAATTGACTACTGCCACCGGCTTACAACTACGCTCGCGATTACACGGCGTGCACGTTCAACACGCGCGTCATTTGGTACCGAGTAGTTATCATATCTTAGCCTCATTGACCATCAAAGCCACACCACAGGCCTCCCACGGTTTTGTTCATAAGCAGGTTCATGCTGCCTACTCGGTACCCGTCACCGGCTATTACGCTCAGAACCTGCCCACTCAGGTTCCGCTCTACATCTTTACGGACAATCACCAGTTGGCGATCAACCAACGTGCACTGGCCACCTTATTTCTGAAGGAATTCCAATCACAAGCCCTTAACAAGGTTGGTTAATTAATCGTCACTTATAATTAAATTGCTTGAAAACGATGTATTTGCGTAATATTAATTGCATTTGACGAATTAATTGCGTACAATGTACTAAAATAGATAGTAAAGGAGGCGGTTTGATGGCAACCCCAACAAAAAACATTTTGCTAGACGAACAGCTTTGTTTTGCGCTTTACACCGCCAGCAAACGTTATAATCACTTTTATTCTGAAGCTTTAGCACCCTTTAAGCTGACTTATCCCCAGTACATTACCTTACTGGCACTGTGGGAAAAGAGTCCGATGACGGTCCGCGAACTCGGTTCACACGTCAACCTTGACAGTGGTACCTTAACACCACTACTGAAGCGGATGCAGACGCAAGGCTGGGTCGAACGCAAACGCGATACGGATGATGAACGGCAAGTCAATATTTCATTGTCACAAAAAGCTATCGATGCCAAGCCAGAGATTTTTGCCCACGTTAATTCTTGCATGGACTTACTTGGTCTCGATGAATCAACGTACAATCAAATTCGTGAAACGGTTAACTTTGCTTCCGAACACATCAAAAACGCCGATCCTAAAAAGATCGACTATTCTGGTGAAGCTTTCTAATCAGTTACACGTATTGAGATCTAATAGTCAGAAAGGTCGGCGATTAATGCCGACCTTTTTGCTATTCCAATCAATCATTGCCGGTCGTCTTAATTAAATATCTTATGATTTAATATTACCAATCTAATTCAAGGCTGATCCGTGTAATAACAAAATGCTCATCGCAAACGCATTGATTATAAAATGAAGGACAATTGCTGCTCGGATTTTGCCAGTCAGCTGGTAAACTGTCGCTAACACCAGCCCCATTGTCACATAGATCAGAAAACTAGGCACCGTCGAACTACTGTGTAAACTACCGAAAACCAGACCACTAAGCAAAACTTTTAACCAAGTTTGTTTAAAAAATAAATTCGTCAGAACACCACGGAAGACCAGTTCTTCGGTAATTGGTGTTAAAAAAACTGCGCTAAGCGCCATTAGCCACAAGGAGAGCGTACTACCGGCCATCAAGTCCTGAATGACCATATTATTTTGAGTTTGACTTTGATGGTAAATAATCTGATTGATCAGTTGAAAGACACCTTCTAAGATCAAAATGGCGGCGTAACTACCTGCAATGATTGCCCAATCACGACGTTTTAAGGGCTGCGACTCATACTCACCAGTATAGTGCCGCATCAGGGCATTAGCTGTCACGGCCAATATCGCAAACACAAGGAGATAGCTAATTACCAATAATACTTGCCATGTCGTTGTGTTGGGACACTGATTCAATTGGTTAATTAATCTAAGTAACATTGGTGGGATGACAACACCAACCACTAAGCCAGTCATCATCAGAACTCTTGCAAGCCATCCCAAGCTACGGTCAAATAACGCCGTTGGACTTCACCTCTCGGCATAATTTTACCGCAGTCCTAATAATCAAACACGTAATTGCAAGTCGTAATTGGCAATAATTGTTCGATTTGAATTTAAATATTATTAATAAGAACTGTATTGTTCATTTAAAATTATCGAAAAACAATCATATATTTAAAAAATAAAATATAATTTTGACTATTTCGGATAAATCTTCACACTTTCTTCACAATTATGTAATAGTATATACTTGTACCTAATAGTTATACACTTGTTCATTTTACTCCCCCAAAGTGGATGGACAAGCAAGTACAATCCCCCATATTGTACTTAAACCTAACTCTTTGGCCCTACTGCTTCTGGCGGTAGAGTCATTTTTTTATTTAAAATACACTAACAGGGCATCCTCAGGCCAAATTATTGCCTGTTCAGCCACCTTTATATGATTGGTCCATATCCTGTTATTCCGTTGCAAAATGGCTCATTTAATTTTTGATTCATATTAATATCCTAATAATTCCAACTACTACTAAATAATGCGTTCACAAAAATATCAGTGGTTCCTATCAACCACTGCCAACTAGTGCTATCAACTGCGCAAGTACTTATTCAGGCGCTATTTATCGCTAGCCACCAGTGTATCGCTTGTTCAGCTCGTGTAACCGCCCATCCAAACTAATAGCACATCAAAAATTAAAAATAGGATATTAAAGTGTAATAACCACCAATTCATCAGCCCTTTTTCGCGCACCATTCCCATAATTGCTAAAACAATGCCAATAATTGGGATTAAGCCCCCCTGTAACAACCGATAGATTGGCAAATAAGCTTGTTCTGAGAATAACACTGGTCCTGTTAATTGCCCCAACAAGATAAACAGTAAGAATACCCCGATATTCAACAACGAACAAGCAAATGCGGTTTCAGTAATTGTCCCCATTGATAACCGAAAATGATACCGCAACCTCAAAACAAACGTCCCCACAATCCCAATCACTAAAATAATGCCAACCACTAACATACAGCCACTGCTCCTTTTCTTTCTGAATTTTACTGTACGCTAAAATTCAGAAGTCGCCTACTACTTAACATGAAGCTTAACCGTTTTTTAGCAATCCGTACCGCTGACAATTCGGGTCAAAAAAAGAGCCGGCAATGCCCGCTCGCCCCAATCTAACTCTTTGTCCCAGTTGGTACCGTTAACGTCTTGGGTTTTAGCCCAACGACCTTGATCGTCACCCGTTTGTTAACTGGCATTTTAACGTAGAATTGACCACTCTGCTTATTTGAAATGACCTGCCGAACATGCTTACCACTTCTTAAGGTCACAATGATACCGTGCTTTGTTCGCCCACTGATCGTTGCGGAGGTGGCGTTGTGGTGATAGACGACCTTCGACACGGTCAGATGATTGACGTGCCGATGATAATCTCCCTGAAGACTATATTCCGAACCAAAGATCAATAGACAACCAGCCAGAATCATTAATACTAATGACCAAAACTGCTTCATTACCCCACCTCCAAGCCAGTCCCCATAACTGGTGTTTTTGATAGTCTTAGCATAATCGTAAATCGACATCAAAAACCAAAAAAGGTGCAAAGCCTTGAATAGCTTGCACCAACGTCATTAAAATCCATATTAATTTGACGATTTTGTTACATTAGAGTTATCTCGAAACATTAATTAACAGTGACACTCAATTCCGAACGTTTGATCAGTGCCACTAAGTCATGCATCTTGCGAATAGCAATATCAACGGCTTCGCCATTCTCAAAGTATCCCAGCTGTTGTTGCTTATCAATTCGAACAAGCATTTGTGGGTTCACTAAAAAACTTTTATGCACCCGAAACAACTCGGGGTGGGCGATCGTCTCATCACTGATCTTACCGTTATACTGAACGATCCGATCAATTAAGTGTAGCACCAACTTATTACGACTCGTCCCAGTCTCAATGAACAAGACTTGCTCCAACGGGACGTTAAAGAGTTGGCCCCCCTTAGAATAGGAGAACATTGCCTTACTCGTGACACCTTGCTTCGTATATCGTTCATAAGCAACTCGAATATCCGTTTCAACTTTAGCCTTAACAGTCTCCTGACCAAGATCCTTAACAATAAAGTCTAGTGGTTCGATGCGGCGTTCAAAAGTTAAAAAAGCCATCTCTGAATGGGTCGATACAAAGACAATCTTGGCGTTCACATCCGTTTCACGAATCCGCGTTGCAAGCGACAAACCGTTCAATTTTTGACCTGGATACTCAATATCCAAAAAGTACAAGCCCTCGACATTAGTATTCGCTTCGACGTAATCCAGCAATTCTTGTGCTTGACCAGTTGCCAAAGTTAGTTCCATATCGAAATCATTAATCATAATATGATTTTTAATAATTTGCTTTAATGTTGCTAATTGTTCAGGATCATCTTCCACAACAAAGGTCTTTAACACGCTGCTCACTCACTTTCAATACTAATAATAAATTCAAATCGCTGCCGTGAACTCACCTCGTAAGTCACATTAGCTAGTGGATCCAACAATTCACGGACGGTGGCCAAGCCTTGACCATGGCCGGCACCCTTAGAAGTGTGTCCTGCGACCATTAATTCATCCAGTCGCTCAATGGGATGCGTTAACGAATTCGCAAAAATCAATTCAACCATTCGAGAGTATTTAACAACCGCCACCGTAATCTGACCACCACTCTGACCATTGACGGCTTCAATGGCATTGTCTAATAAAATACCACTGACCCGTGCCAGCGTTACCGGATCAATTGCGATACCTGATACTGGATCATTCGCCTCTAAGCGCACCTGAATGCCAGCTTGCCGCGCCGCTGAAAATTTACTCTGAACAATGGCCTTTAAAGATTTGTCCTTAATTTGCTCCAAATTATCAAAATGACCAAAATCACGGCTTAGACTCTGTTTTGATTTTGTAACAACTTGGGCAAAGTAACGCTGTAATTCAGGATCATCAGCCGTCTGAATATATTCACCTAATGACAGCAAGATATTTTGATAGTCATGGCGAAACTTGCGCAAATTCTGATAACTGTTTTCCAAGTTCTTAACATAAATATCATATTGTTTGCGCTCTAGCGCTTGTCGATTGCTTTGAACCCGCAAGGTATAACTATAAAACAGGTAGATAAAGGTTCCCGCATTGATCATTAAAATCGCAACTAGAATCAGCATCAAAATACCCAAGAAGCCGGAACCAATATTATAATTATCTGCAGCCACCGTAATCGTGAAGAAAGCAACGGCCACCACTGCCAGCGCACTGACAATCACATTCAATGTCACCTCGTCACTAAATTGACGCGGGTAACGTTTTTGTAAAACTTTAAAACTAACCACGACGGCCAACATGCACGCCGTAACGATCGACTCACCAATAACTTCAAACAGCCAGCCACTCCAATCATTCAAACCAAGGTTGAGCAGATGAAAAATGGATTCTGTCGCATAATTACCAAAAAAGCTAAAGAGAATATAAGCTAATGTGGCCGTTAAACTGGTTACGATAAAGTATTTTTTACGGCGAACAAACGCCAATAAACCCATGTTCACGATAAACGTAATGATATCCGAATAATCGTCATATAACATGTAGATTGCCGTTAAGAACAGGGTCATCACCGCGATACTGAGATACACCCGCTTCTGACGCAATTCACGATTAATTAATATCTGTAATAAGAATATCAGCATAACCGAATACCAATGGTCAAAAGCCGCGATATACCAATAAACGTAAACGATAACTGCTCCCCTCCCCCGCATAATGCTCAATACTACTATTGTAGCGAAATAAATGTGATTTGTATATTTGCGCGGTAAAAACTTAACAATCTTTACTGAATCACTGACTTCCTTGCTACAACTCATAAACATCAGAAAAGCCAGCTTTAATGCTATTTTTCGGCTCCTGAAAAATAGCAACACGTCGCAACAGTCACGAATACAAAAAAGCGACCCCCATTCATTATTGGCGTCGCTCAAAGATTGTTATTAGTGAAAGTCACCGGGCATAAAACTCTCGATAACGGCAGTTGTATTAAAGGTTTCGAAACTATGAAAACTGGCCTCATCAATTTCAGCATAGCGAATCGCAATTTGTGGCCGCTTTTCAAGGTCAAACATATCCACGTAATTAAATTCAATATACTTTTTATGTTCACTGTGAATAAAGCCAGCGTAACTATCACCGTGCTTCTTAATTCGTCCAGATAATTGGATGACTTGATCATGATGGAACGCTTGCATTAACAACGTCTTTAACAACGAATGCTTAGTTTTATGTTGTTTCTTCAATAATTTATTCATCAAGCGTTCAGTATTCCAAATATCATAGTAACCACGTTGTTTAGCTAACGTAATAATGGTCGCCATGCTCTTCAAATAATCCGTGTCACTAATCACGCGGGCTAACGATGCCTTACGAAAAACGACTAACCCATCAAGCTCACCATCAACGTTAACGGCCTTAACCAGCACAAACTTTTCATCCTGCTGAATGACGTAACCGACACTGAACTGTTCATTGGTTCCCTTTGAATAAATCTCAACCAGGTGTTTATTTTTAATCGCCTTAGCTAAATCGTCACGAATCGCACTCATGCGTGTTCCCCCATTCGGTAATTTGTAACCAATAATGCTCTCATATTATCATATTTTCAGTTACCATGATACCACTTGTAAAAGCCGGAATTCAAACTTGGACTTTTGTTTTTATGATAAATATAGTGCTATAAAACAAATTTGTTAATCACTTCCGCCAACGCATCATGATTATTATCGCCAACCGTCACGTACTTTGCCGCTGCTTTGACGGCATCGATACCATTAGCAACACTCACTGGTAGCCCGACCGCGTTCAGCATTGGTAAATCATTACTATTGTCGCCCGCTGCAATAATCTCATCCGCACTAATTCCCAGCAGTTGGCCCAATTGAACCGCGGCGCTCCCCTTATCGACTCCGGCTGGATTGAACTCCACGTACCGATCAGATGAGTAAGTTACGGCCAGTTTACTAGGATCGACGATGGCTTCAACATCCGCCCGCATTTGTTTGCGGTCCGCCATCGTTGGCAATGCCATAATAATCTTCATCACATTCAGGTCCTTGAATTGGCCAAAGTCAGGCGTTGTCATCGTTGTAAACGTCACGCCACGGTTTTGAAGATAATCCGAATCCGTTGAAATCGGATTATAGATATATAACGCGTCTTGCGTATACACATGCGTAGCCGCCTGCTTGTTTGCAATACCGGCTGCAAAAACCCCCTTCGCAACGTCATGAGGCATCGCATTGACCGCAATCGGTCGGTTATCTTTATTTTCTAAAATCAAGCCACCATTATAAGAAATAGAATATTGGTGCGGTTGATCACGCAAGCCCATCGTCTCTAAATCATTTTGAAACGACGTGTAACTGCGGCCAGAGTTCGGCACGAAGTAAACGCCCTTAGCAGCGGCTGCTTGAATCGCCGCCGCGTTTTTTTCTGACAACGTACCATTGTCATTCATTAAGGTTTCATCTAAGTCACAAACAATCATTTTATACATATTAAGGTTCCCTCTCATCCGCTTGACCTGCTAGAACTTGGTCAGTTTAGGTTTACTATTCCACTCTAGCGAAAGATGGTTGGAAATGCAACCGCTTTATTACAGACATTATTTTCTAAGGCGTATGTCTAAATGATAAACTGTCACTTTAAATTAATGATGCGCAAAAACATTAAAACCGTTTCAGGGTGTTGATTTTGATTCAATAAATAAAATTCGCCGTTAACTTTATCAGTTTTAACAATTCGGGAAGAAAAAGCGCAATAATTGATTTAAGAAACAAGAATTATTGCGTTATTTATTAAGTTTTCATGGCAATCACTTCAAAAATTGCCTAACGATTACGTTCCATTAATTTAATCTGTGGCAACATATCATCGGTCCCAGGCTGAGCGATACCTAGACTAGTCCGAGCATACTCACATGGATTGCTAACAATCTGTAAAACTAAGTCCGCAATACTCGCTCGTGACACCATGGTTCCTTTAAAGGTTTCACCCTTTTGTGTCACTTCATAATCCACTTTAGAGTCATCGGTCATGTACGCTGCCCGGATAATCGTATATTGTAGCGCAGAACTTTCGATGATCCGCGCAGCCCGGCGTGTATCTTCTTTTGAAGCATGACCAACAACTTGCTCCACCCAAGAACCGAATGGCGCTGGCGTTTCATGATATAGTCCGGAGCCAGTTATCCAAATCAATTTTTTAACTTGATTATTAAGCATAACTTGAACAATATTTTTAGCTAACAATTCCATATTACCAGCCAAATTGGCATAGACAATATCCTGGTCAGGCATGACCTGTTCTAACAGTTGGCTATCGGTAACATCGCCTTCTACAACTTGTTCTCTTTCAGGATTCACAATGTTTAAACGTTCAGAATGGCGTAAAACTAATGTTAGCTGCACTTCGGTCTCAGCTAACAATCGTTGTTCTGCAATTCGAGCAATCCGTCCATTGGCACCCAAAATTAAGACATTCGTCATCAAGTTCCTCCCAATTTTCTAATGAATCGTGTAACCACCATCAACCGCAACGGCTTGTCCAACCATGTAACTAGCCGCATCGCTGCAGAGGAAGAGGACTACTTGCGCAACTTCTTCTGGTCTAGCAAGCCGGCCCATTGGAATTTCACGCATAAGGTCATCCATTTTCTTCTTCTCAGTATCATCCATCCGTGCAACCATTGGCGTATCAATGATTCCTGGGCAAACCGCATTGATGCGAATGTTGCGGTCAGCATATTCCAGTGCACTGCTCTTAGTCAGACCTAGAACCCCATGTTTAGAAGCATGGTAGGCCGTCCGATCAGCAATTCCAACTAACCCGCCCATTGAAGAACAGTTAACAATTGCGGCCGGGGTTCCCTGTGTACGCATTTGTGTGAGCTCGTACTTCATGCTCAAAAACATCCCTTTAAGGTTGGTATCCATAACATGATCATATTCATCAACTGATAAGTCCGCCGTATCCATCACCGGACTTTGGATTCCGGCATCATTATAGGCATAATCGAGATGGCCAAACTGGGCAACGGTAAACTTGACCATGACTTCAACGTCTTTAGGCTGAGCAACGTCACATTGAAACGACACTGCTGAATATCCTTGATCAACTAAATGCTGTGCTTCATCTTTGGGTTCATGATGGCCCGCCAGAACGACGTGAGCTCCTGCCTTTGCGAATAAAGTCGCGGCGCTCAGACCAATCCCCGTACGTGCACCCGTGACAATAACAACTTTATCTGTAAAATCAAACATATTAACATATCTCCTTAATTAGAGCCCTTCAATCGAAGGACCTCATTTAACTGAACACTGTTATCAAATTAAGTAATGACTAGCGTAAAAGCCATACCACCTACATCCTCTTCAATAGTTTTCACCAGTTCTTGTAACCGATTTTCACGTCGAGCGCCTAGAACGACTTTTGCACCATGACTGGCTAATAGCTTCACCGATACCTGATGAAGCTCCAGTAATAACAATAACCTTGTTTTTCTACTGACATAAGTTCATCCTTCTAAATTAATGTTAAAACTTTTTATTCATTCTCAAATTTCCCTGACACCAATTACTTGATTACAATCACTAGTTTATCAGTCTATTAAAACATTTGAAGGATCCAAAAGTTGAATCACTATGAACCTATAGTTGTCACATATTGACTAATGGTTGTGACTATCTATTACAGTAATTAAGCTTTTTCAAATTCCATTACAACAGTGCCCAAAGATCGGAATTGTGTTAAATCACCGTTATTAATATGGCCAATCTTTTGTAAATCACTAATGACCTCACCAGTTTGCTTATAGAAGATGACAAAGCTGTGACGCGGTGTCCAGTAGGCAATGTCACCCACCGCGTAACCAGACGTGTGGACTTCGTTTGCTGGTAATGCCGAGTCAAAACGATAAGTTAATTCACGTGAATACAGGTTCAACATTGGTAATTCCATTGGCATTTGTGCGAGCAACGCCGCGCTAGTTGCATTTTCATCAAAGTTCGCCGTCATTACCTGACCATTAACCGTTATTTTTACTGTTTGCATCAAATCATTCTCCCTATCTAGCTTAAAGTATCGTATTCAGCGTCACTAAGTGGTTCTAACCATTCTGACATGCCGGCAGTAATTTCAATATGACTAAACCAACTATCCTTGATCGCCCCGCCAATGTTTAACCCCATCGTGGGTGACAATGACATCACCAGGATGTAACCGTTCCGCTGGTTGACCTACTTCTTGATACCAGCCCGCACCACCAGTCACCTGTGATCTGGTATCCATTATGATGAATATGCCAGTTATTGCGTGAACCGGGTTCGAAGCTGACATTGCTGACGGTCACATCAACATCACTGTCTTTTACGAGTGAATTATGATAACTATTACCCGTGAAACATTACTGAAATGCGATGTTCCATTCACCCATCGTAACCAGCCCGCTTTGAATACTTTGTTTATTTTGATCCATAATGACTCATCCCTTCAAACAACTAATTTTTAGCTAACACTTGCAGCCCTGCTTTTTCAATGACTCGATCAGCTAGCTGGTTGCGAAAATCATTGTAATAAAAGCCATTCTCTAGTTGCATGTCCTGACTGAGTGCATAAACGGTTAAAGTGTAATGATGTGACTGGTCAGGTGGATTCGGACCAGCATAGTGATTCGCAAAATACGAATCATTAATGCCGTAAAATCGCGACATCCATGAATTTTGACCCTGGGGTCCCTCAAAGTTGCGACTGAAATCAACTGGGATTTCGGCCATTGGTGGCACATTTGCCGCTAACCAATGAATAAATGGGAAACCGGTCCGCGGAACTGCATCATAATCAATTAACGAAATCGCTAAGGACTTCGTTTTAGCCGGAATACCACGAACTTCGATTGGAAACGACATGATTGGCTGGTTACCACGTTTGACATTTGCCTGACTTGTATAAATCATTGGCAAATAGCCGTCTTTTAGTCCAACTGTAATCTGCATTGATTTCATCTCCTAATAAAAGCTCGGTTTGTCCCAAGCAGTATTTGGCTCAGCCACCCCAATGCTAGTACGCTGATAGAGCACTGGATCTTTTATAATATCGGCAATCAGCTTGGCAACGGCTTGGCGCGTAACCTGCGTATCCTTGAACGGCGTCCCCTGCGGAATCACTTTATAATCAAGGTGCTGATCATTGTTATACAACCAGGCCATACGGAGAAAAGTATAGTTCAAACCGCTATCATCAATTACTTGTGCCGCCCGCTTGATTTCCGTGTAATCTCCCATCATCTGGGCATTCCAGATGCCAAACTTACCAGCAACCTCGTCATAAATACCTAATCCGCCAGCCACAATCAACCGGTCGACCCCGTCGGTCTTCATAGTGCTGACCACATTTTGATTGGCTGTCGTGAAATGACCGGTTGCAAGATACACAATATCTTGGCCGTTGATTGCGGTTTCTAAATCAGATAAATTATTCCAGTTTCCATCAATCAACGTCACCCGGTTATGATCTGAATATTGCAATAACCGCCGGCTAGCATTCCGTGCAAACAAGGTTAATTCGATGTCGGATTCTTCCAACAAACGTGGAATTAAGAAGGCGGAAATGTTGCTCGTTGCGCCTAATAAAATGACTTTTTTCATGATAATAGCTTCCTTTTCTAAAATACTAAGTTCAACAATACTGCGCCAATTAGGCTGGTTAATAGAAATACTGAACAGAACTTCCAGTTCCAACGAATCGAAACGGTCCCTGGGCCAACATTCAACAACGTCGCCACAATCATGACAATTCCGGCAAACGGCGATAACATGTACGCTGCAACGCTTCCGATATTTAAACTAAGCGCAATCAGTAATGGCGACAACGAAATGTGCATTGCCATAATAACTTTTCCAATTAAAGCAACTGATGCTAGTGGATGAATGCCAATCAGTGAGACCAAAACAACAATGATAGGAACTAGTAGTACTAACCACCAGCCTAGATGGGAAAATAACGGGGTTAAAGTTGTCGTCAGCTGGGTACTAATGATCGAATGCTGAAACCCATACGTGAAGGTCCCAATACCAACAAAGAATGGCGCTAACGAAGCGCCACTAGCAATTCCTTGATGCCAATAAGACGTGGCGGCTTTTTTTAAAATGGGGTTAAAGACCGCCATCTTATTCCCACGCTTAAAACTTAATAGGCCGGTCCAAATCAGAACAATCAGTAAACCAGCCAGCGTCACTGAATCCATCGAGCTCGCAACTTTGTTTTCCATCAATACAAAGCTCAACATCAGTAAGGCAACCACTGCGAGTACCAGTTCCAATAAAGACGCATGTGTCTCATTTTTACGCTGAACATCCTGATTAACCGTGGTTGATGTTTCCTGCATGTAAGCTTGGCTATGCTCCATAACATACGCGAGCACTAAACCTAACAACCCTAAGATCAAGCATGGAATAAATAATCGGGTCCAACTGACTTTTGTTACAGAGCTGATCAAGAAAATAGTTGCCGCACCTGGCGCCCACAATGTTCCAAGAGTAAATGCCCGAGTAACCGCAGTCGCCGAAAAATGAACCGAATCCTTGACTTGGCGTTTAATGCTGTCACTTAAGATCGATAGGACGATAGCGACGGTTCCCATAGAAAGAATACTGGAAAGTAAATGGGTTACTAACATGACAAATGCATAGGTCTGTTTAGGCCCATGGACATGGCCTTGCATAAATTTCTCAACCGCCGTTTGATAGTTTCCGACCGTGACTGGTATGAGAAAAAGTTGCATCACGACCAGTAAAACCACAATGTCGACCATCGAAACGATGGCAGTTGCCACGCTGACTAGCGTTAACCCAGTTGTACTTAGCAAACCTAATCCTGTGCCAAAGAAAATTAAGGTAGCGATTTAAAAGGAACGGCTCAAACTTGGGATACCTAGAATTGTGACACCAATGGCAAAGCACGCATCCAAAATTGTTAATTTGAGTGGTACCACTAACTCTAATAGCTGGATCAATACTAGTCCTGCCACCAAGCCGCGATAAATATTTTCTTTATTAATCAACCGTTGCACTTGCTAATCGCTTCTTCCCTATTTAAATACCTTAGGCTTGTTTCGTTGGATAAATCGTAAATTCATTCACATTGACCTCGTCTGGTTGGGCAACTGCAAAATCAACGACCCGGGCAACGGCGTCTGGGGTAATACCGACGGCTGCGTATAACTTATTCATGCCCTGCTTGGAACTGGTATCAGTAATGGTGTGTAAAAGTTCAGTATTAATGGCTGCTGGATAAAGGCTGGTCGTCCGAATATTCGTGTGTTCCTGCGCACTCTCCATTCGAATAACTTCCATTAAATTCCGAACTGCAAACTTAGTCGCACCGTAAACACCGGAACCAGCAAAACTCTTTAAACCGGCAACTGAGGAAGTCGTGATGATCTGTCCGTGTTTTTGTGCCGTGAAATCGGGCATTACTGCGGCAACCCCGTTCAAGACTCCTTTTAAGTTAACGTCGATCATGGCGTTCCATTCATTAGTCTTTAAGGCGCTAATTGGTGAGGTTGGCATAATACCGGCGTTATTAAAGATTACATCAATTGCACCAAATTCAGTCTTGGCTAAGTCAACTAATGCCGTCAAATCAGCCGGGTTCGTAACGTCCGTTACTCGAAAGACAGCTTGACCACCGTTAGCTTTAATATCGTTAACAATCTCCTGTAACTGACTTTCGCGACGCGCGCCTAAAACGACCTTCGCACCATGACTTGCTAATAATTTGGCACTAGCTTCGCCAATTCCTGAAGAAGCACCGGTAATAACAATAACTTTATTTTCTACTGACATAATTTGTTTCCTCCTAATTAATTTGTTTATTTAAGATATGATCATAGCTCAAAACGTTCATTGTCTGGAAGTTCGCACCGTAAAGACGAATCTTTTCGTTATAAGGCGCTAGCAGAATCTGATTATGACCAATTCGTTTCCAGGTTCCAGAATAAATATTAGTCACATGATGTTGATTTTCTTTCCACTTATGATCCGCAGTGAAGGTGATTTTTTGATGAATTTCTTTGTTATGATGATTGATCCAAACCCCAACGACATCAGCGTCATTAATTGTTGAGGTCTGGCTTGAACGATCAACTCTGCTTGAACTTGTCTTATTTCTAATCACTGTGGCATTCGTTGCTGTTTTAGCTCGACTACTAGTTGCTGGATGATGGACCAAACTAAATCCCAATCCCATGACGCCGATTAAAACTACGATGATTCCGATTACCATACCCTTTACCTTTTTGTTCATTGGTGACCTCTTTTCGTCAACTCATGTGTCTTAACTACAAATACTAGTATAGTCGGATATGGACTAATTTGAAGAATCCAATCGTTGACCGACTATCAACTATTGGTTTATACTCCAGTTATTGGAGGAATTGTCATGGATATTAACCAACTACAAACGTTTTTACGAGTTAGCGAGTACGGTAGCTTTACTAGAGCCGGCGAGCAGAGTTTTATTTCCGGAACAGCCGTCATGAAACAAATCAACCGACTTGAAATCGAACTCAACCTTAAACTTTTTGATCGAACCGCTACCGGTGTGCAATTGACGCCACAAGGTAAAAAGTTCAAGCCGTACGTGCAACAAGTTTTAGACTTATTAAATACGGCTGTCGAAGAAACACGTCGGGTTCGTACGGATGATAAGCGAATTATTACGATTGGGACTTCACTACTACATCCCGCTGATCCATTTATGCAGTTATGGCAACAAGTTGCACCGACCATGGATAAATTTCAAATTCGGCTAGTCCAACTACAAGAAGATCTTAATTCTAGTAATCGTGAATACGCGATGTTGGGCCGTAGTAGCGACCTAATCGTTGGAACGTTTGACAGTACCACGTTGAAACACGCCTTTAGTGCCGTAAAGTTAGGCTCATATCAATTTGGTATCGCTGTGCGAAGTGACAACCCGTTAGCACAGTTAGATGAAATTTCATTTGCAGATTTAGCTGATCAGAAAGTCCTGATGGTTCCGGTAGGTATCAGTGAGAAAAACGATATTTTGCGACAAGAAATGTTGGCCACCGTTCCAAGTATTCATCCCATTGATACTAGTGGTCGCTATGACATCAATACCTTCAATCAAACGGTTGAAGAAAATATTGCAATGATTAGCCTAACCCCATGGAAAAACATTCACCCTAACCTGGTTACTATTCCATTAAAAACGGATGTTACGGTAGCGTACGGACTCTTAAGTACCAAATTTCCTGGTAAAAAGGTCGCCGACTTTTTACACGAATTCATTAAGGTTGATAGCCGGCAGCACAACAAGGCGTAATTCATATGGTCAGTATCAAAAGAAGACAATACTTATAGCCATTCTTGACTGAAAGTATTGTCTTCTTTTAAGTTCTATCGGTGATTGTTTTTACTAAAAGTATTCACTTTTGAATTCCTTTTGAATTTGAAACTCGCGGAAATTTTTCTTGACCCGTCACACTTACCGCATGACGTTTTGAACATCAGCCAGTTAACTTTGAGATTATCGGAACCAAATCTCAAATCATAACATTATGTACCGGTGAAACCATCATGTTAGAATCAACTTAAATTAACTATCTTCTAACGATAGACACCAGTATTCAAAAAGGCCGGTTCTAACTACGCTTAACGTCTCCAGAGTTGCTCAGTGTGCCACTATAACCGGGTCAGGTGCTACAACAATCAACAAGCTAAAGAAAGGAAATATGCAATCGCCATAAATGTAGAAATTAGTCATGACTTACGATATTTCTTCATATTTTGCATCGCAATCCAGATGAAATCAAACAGCGAAGACTTACTACGCGAATTATACAACCTAATTATCAACCCGGCGACGCGGGACTGGGAACGCCACTTATTAGTCCAAGCCAAGGACAATCATCAGCAACTGTCACCGACTGGCCAATTAAAACAACTGGAAGCTGATTTGCGGCCACTAGCTATCCGCGACAACTTAACTCCGGATGTCATGGACTTTTATCTCGCAATCACTGGCAATGCGCCTACCCCGACGCGAACAACAGTGACAACATCCCGGCCGACGGTAGCATCACCTCATGAAGAACGGGCTGTCTTTGCTGGCGGGTGTTTTTGGTGCATGGTTGAGCCCTTTGATCAGCGTCCCGGAATTAACGCCGTCATTTCTGGTTACACGGGTGGCTCATGGGAACAACCTACTTATGAACAAGTTAGCGGGCAGTATACTGGGCACGTTGAAGCCGTTGAAATTAAGTATGATGCCCGTGAAATCTCATACCAGGAACTGGTCGATATTTATTGGCAATTGATCGACCCCACTGACCGCTTTGGCCAAATTAACGATCGTGGTAGCCAGTATCGACCAGTTATCTTCTATGCCGATCAAAGTCAATTAGCCATTGCCCAAGCATCCAAACAAGCCGTTATCGACGCGCAACGTTATCAAAAACCAATTGTCGTGGCCATTGAACCGCTACAGCAATTTTGGCCCGCAGAAAATTACCATCAAGACTTTTACCGTAAGCAACCACGACGCTATCAGCGGCTGAAAAAAACGCATGACCGCTATCTACATTGGTTGAAATTCAAGAACAAATTTTAACTTGTCTGTTCAGACTCTAGCAGACACAAGTCAGTAATACTATTCCGTGAAAACATCGTATCCGTTTAAAGATTACAAAACTAACCAACTGAATCTCATAAGATTGCCCACACCATAAGGTCATCATCATGCGCACTGCCGTTTCTAATAATCATCGTCCAGATTTTAAACCCCACTTGTTCCCAATCTGTGGATTAAGCCTCACATTGTCCTAAGTTGATGTGGCACGATTTCTAAAACCTGTTATTCTCATTAATGCACATATGGGGATTTACTTCTGTGCCAATTCAAATCAACATTCAATTAAAGGGGCGTACATTATAATGATTAAAGCAGAATGGGCGTATATGCGAAAGCACAAACTGATGATTATCGTGATGGCCATCATCATGTTTATCCCATCAATCTATGCCGTCACGTTTCTTCGCTCCATGTGGGATCCATATGGGCGTTTAAATGACCTGCCAGTAGCCGTCGTTAATCACGATCAGGCCGTCACTTATCAGGGCAAACAGCTCAGCGTCGGACGGAATTTGACGACCACCTTAAAAAAATCCGATGCCTTAAAGTTCAAGCAAGTCAGCGCTGATCAAGCGGCAACGGGCTTAAAAAACGGCCATTACTACATGGTCCTAACGATTCCAAAAAGCTTCTCACGCCACGCAACCACCTTGCTTGACCAGCATCCGCAAGCCATGGTCTTACACTATGACACGAGTGCCGGCCATAACTTCGTTGCCAGTAAGATGGCTGACTCCGCAGTAACTTCCATCCGCACATCCGTGGCCCAGACCATCACGACCAGTTATGCTAAGACGATGTTTGCAGCCATCAAACAACTTGACAGCGGCCTTAAAACAGCAGCTACTAATAATCAGAAGCTAGCAACGGGCGGCAAGCAACTACAAACCGCCAATCAAAAAATTGCAACTAACCTAGACACCTTAGCCGCCAGCTCACTGAAATTAAAGCAGGGTAGTCAAACAATGACCGTTGGGTTGACCAAATATATCAACGGGGCCTCACAACTCCAAGCTGGCAATCAAAAAGTTGTCGCTGGTCTAACGCAGCTACTCGTTAAGAGCAACCAACTAGTCGCCGGAATAGCGCAACTTAGTAATGGTGCTCAAGCTTTGAATCAGGGCGTTGGCCAATACGTCGCCGGCGTTCAACAAGTCAACACTGGGACAACTAGAGTCAACAGCGGTGCTCACCAAGTTGCTAGTGGCACTCAGCAATTCAGCAGTGGGACGACGCAACTGGCGACTGGCACCCAACAATTCAGTACCGGCCTGAACACCTATGTCACTGGTGTCAATAAGGTCAACACTGGGGCTAACAGTCTTAGCCAAGGCGCTGATCAATTACAGTCACGAACGCAACGTCTAACTGGTGCAACTACCGCCCTAACCAACGGAGCAAGTCAGCTAAGCACCGGTATTCAGACGCTAGGGCAAGCTAGCACGACACTCACAACGGGCTTACAAAAACTGCAATCACAACTTAAACAACCTGAAGACAACCAAGCAGCAATTAATGCAACCGTGACAGCCATGAAAAAGCAAGCTGCCGGGACCAACCTAACAGCGGTCAAAACTGCCCTGAACACATTAACAACAGCCATTAAAACTAGCAACACCCTCCACGCAAGCGTGGCGGCAACGGCAGATAGTCAAAAATTAACGGCGGCCCAAAAATCAGCTATCTTGGCAACGGTCGATCAGTCGGCCAATAGCGATGCCATCAACGCGGCCCTAACTAGTTTGTCGACGGCCTTAACACAAGTCGATCAGCCAACCGTAGACACCACCGCCCTGACTAAGGCGCTCAGTGCGACCAATCAACAACAAACCGCCCTCGCCTCAACAGTGTCGCGGCTGACCGCTGGTGCACAATCACTAACGACGGGCCTTCAGACGACGGGCACGGCAGCTAACAAGCTAAGTTCTAATTTAGCCCAGTTTAATGCCACGTTACCACAACTGACAACTGGAATTACCACGATTGCCACTGGTGCAACCAACTTAGCTAGTGGGACCAACACGCTCACCACCAACAGTCAGCAACTAACCCAGGGCTTCCAGACGCTCAACGCTAATACTAGTCTGCTCAATCAGAAGAGCCAACAGCTCGCAACCGGTGCTAACCAAGTCGCCGCTGGGACTCAGCAACTGGCCACCGGAACGAGTCAACTCAGTACTAAGGGCAACCAGTTAACCCAAGGTACTAGTCAAGTGGCAACGGGACTTCAAAATGTCCAGTCCAACTTGCCAAGTTTAACCAATGGCGTTTCTCAACTCGCAACGGGCAGTCAACGCGTTGCTACGGGTCTCAACCAACTCGCCACTAGCGGCAACACCTTAACAGCTGGAAGTAACCAACTCGCTAACGGTAACAAACAATTAGCGACTGGCGCACAACAACTAGCCAGTGGGGCTAACCAAGTCACGAGCGCTGGTAGCAAACTTCAAACTGGTAATCAAACCTTAGCAACCAAACTGGGAGCAGCTGCCGACAAAGGTAAAATCAAACCATCCAAGCTGACGTATCAACAAGTTGCTAAACCAGTCACAACGACTCACACAGACCGTGATGACGTTCCTAATAATGGGACTGGCATGGCGCCTTATATGTTAAGTGTTTCGTTATTTGTTGGTGCCCTGGCTCTCAACATGATGTTTGATATGTATACCCCACGCAAGCATCCGAAGTCCGCACTCGACTGGTGGAGCAGTAAAGCCAGCATCATGCTTGTCTTCTCAATTATGGAAAGCAGTATCATGCTTGGTCTGATGATGCTGATCAATGGTCTCAGCCCGATTCACCCCTGGGCCACGTGGTTGCTACTCACACTGACGGCGCTACTCTTTATGACGATTGTCGCCTGGCTTAACTTAGTTCTCGGTAAGGCCGGGGCCTTCTTCAGCATGGTACTCTTGGTCCTACAACTCGGAGGCTCAGCCGGAACGTATCCAATTCAATTATCCGGCCACTTTTTCCAAGTTATTCATCCGTGGTTACCGATGAGCTATAGTGTGAACGGCTTACGGCAAACATTGATGACCGGTAATACCGCCCTACCTGAAATGGGTGTCTTAGGGCTGTTTCTGATCCTGTTCATTGCCTTAACGTGGTTATTCTTTATCCGCCGTTACCCCCGCCTCGCTCAGATCGACTTTGAAGACTCCGCAGCAGTCAAAGCAACGCAGAGTAAACTAGCAGCCCTTGTTCAGCGAAAAGCGCGGGCAAAAGCAGCTGATCAGGATAAAAATTAGTCACACAAGTAACTAGTAACTTGCACCTCCTTAGTTATTTAGAATGGCACTTCCAAGCGACTTTCTCAACATCGAAGAAAGTCGCTTTTCTTGATCGTATCATCTAGATGACGTTCCATGCCAGGATAGCTTCTGGCTAGCTTGATCACGTCAGACCTAGCAACAGCTAAACCACCAAGTGTATAGTGACCATTGAAAATGGGCTTTATCGTGATTTGCACTGATGATCCCAGTACAATCCAAGACTAAGTGTGACCACCAGCGACAATGTGGGCATCGGCGTCAGATGACACTCAGGACTAATTCTGCGCCGTACCCGGTCGCGTTTGCTTCATATATCACTGAAGACGCGTCTCACGCCATCTTCGCGCGCTGTTTGCTTGCAAAATTAAGTCAATATCCAAACAAAACTAATCATTATGATTCAGTAAATCGACACGGGTATGCTTTGATTAGACATAAACTTACGGTTAAATTAGATTGGTATATTGATTGAGTCAGCGTTTGATTTTGGCTATACTGAAAACAGTCAATTAATAAAGGAGTGCTAGTCGCATGATTAAAGAATTCAAAGAATTTATTGCCCGCGGTAACGTGATTGATTTGGCCGTTGGGGTTATTATTGGGTCCGCATTTACTGCCATCGTTAAATCGTTGACGGACAACTTAATTAATCCATTAATCGGGATTTTCTTAGGTAAAGTTGATTTATCCAACTTAAAAATCAGTATTGGTGATGCCACCTTCAAATACGGCTCATTCTTAAATGCCATCATTAATTTCTTCATTGTGGCGATTGTCGTTTTCATTCTGGTGAAAATTATTAATAAAGTCGTTAAAAATGAACCAGAAGAACCAGAGGAAGAAGAAGTCGATGTTTCCGCGCAATACTTGGAAGAAATTCGCGATTTATTAAAAGAACAGGCTAAAAAATAAGTGAAAATGGCCCCTAAGCAAATTTTTCATTAAAAGTCTATATGGTATTAAAACTTTTTTTGAGATACAATATATTGTGCAATTTTTTATAAAGAGGGGCTATCATGGTGATAATAACAGCAGGAATGATTGGGGTCGGCAAAACCACGTTAACGGGGTTAATTGCTGATCACCTTGGAACTAAGGCATTTTACGAACCGGTTGGCGACAACCCCGTATTGCCACTTTACTATTCGGATCCTAAGAATTATGGGTTCCTATTACAAATCTATTTCCTCAACAAACGTTTTGCAATGATCAAGAAGGCATTGGCCGACGATAACAACGTCCTCGACCGCTCCATCTATGAAGATGCCCTCTTCACCAAAGAAAACAACGCTGAAGGAAACATCTCTGATACTGAATTGAATGTTTATTTGCAATTACTAGACAATATGATGACCGAATTGACTGAACTGCCTAAGAAGGCACCGGACTTGATGGTCTATTCTGAAACTGACTTCGATACGATTCTTTACCGGATCAAGAAACGCGGTCGCGACTACGAACAGTTCGATCACAATCCTGAACTGGAATCTTATTACTATAAGATGTGGACCGCTTACCGGAAATGGTATGATGAATACGATGCTAGCCCTAAAATGAAGATCGATTTACAACATTTTGACTTAGAAAAGCCTGCTAACCAACAGGCCGTTCTTGCCCAAATTGATTCTGAATTAGGTAAGATTCGTAATCCGACCACCGTCTAATAGCCAGATTAAAAGAACGTGGGTCAAAAGGTTGCTGGCCAGCAGCCTTTTGACCCACGTTTCGATAATATTGATATAAAAATGGTGCCCAGTTTCTTAAGAACTCAAGAAACTGGGCACCATTAATTTTTTCCTAGACTGGTTTAATCAGCACTGGTTCACCCCACACTACTAGTCCACCCTATTAGGTTGCTGGCTCACCACCATAGTAGCAATTCTGGAACTCATAATTGTAGCTAACCATTAGCCAAGCTTTAGCTAACAATCAGCCACATCCATATGATATTACATTGCCGCTCGCACTTGTTGTGCTAATTCAAAATTATTAGTAATCACGGCATTGACTGACGCCGCAAATAATTGTTGCATCACGGCTGGCTCATCAACCGTCCACACCCGTTCAGCAACGTGTTGGACCGGCTGGTAATGCTCCAGGTGGACACCTTCTAAGTGTTCATGGATTGCAAACTCATCTGGATTACCTAACCGTGCTGAAGTCAAGAAAGCATATTTTTGGCGCGCATCAATCGCATAGGCACGCTGCAAGCTCTTCAAGTTAAATGATGAAAACACGACTGGATAAACTAAGTCGGTTTGTTGAATCATCCGCAACACAATCCGTTCAATACCAACATAATAATGTCGGTCCGTCTTAAACTCCAAATTCAGGTGGACTGGCTCACCACTGACCAAATTCAAAAATTCTTGCAATGAGGGGACCGGTTCACCATTCGCCAAGGCATATCGGCGTAACTGCTTGAAAGTCAGATTGGCAATCGCCCCCTGACCATTAGTCGTTCGATCAAGCCACTCATCATGCATAATCACTGGCACTTGATCTTTAGTGAGGTGTACGTCAAACTCTAAACCATCGATATGATGACTGATGGCATAGGCAAACCCGGCCAATGAATTCTCAGGAAACTTAACGGGAACGCCCCGATGACCATAAATCAACGACATATTTGGCACAATTCTTCAACTCTTTCCAATTAATGACGACCGTTCGCACGGTTATTTGATTCTAACACTTTATTGTACGTATTTTCAGCTGTTTGCAACGCTTGTCGAATATCTTGGCCTACAAAAATCTGCTGCATCGCCGTTTGAATCGCCGTCCGTGCGGGAACCCAACCATCGACAAAGACACCTGAGTTCGTATTATTAGGCTTCGTTCGTAGCATCTGATTACCAGAAACTTCTAGGACCGGCGACTTCTTGAATAGCTTTTTCAGCGTTGGCTCGTCCTTAGCCCCCTTATTAACGGCTAAATAACCAGTCTTGGCTTGCCAATCGGCTTGCGTCTGTGCGCTAGCCAAAAACTTAGTGAATTCCCAAGCCCCGTCTTGAACCGCACTTGGTTTATCGTTGGCAATCCAGAGGGCCGCGCCACCGACCGCAATTCCATTAGCTTTCTGACCATTTGGCCGCGGAAAGTAGGTGACGCCCAGGTCATTTTTGAGCACCTGATATAATTGGCCAGTTTTGGCGGACGATTGCATGAAGATGCCTAAATGCTCAGCTAAAAAGGACGCTGCTTCATTGGCCGCAGCGTTACCACCAGAGCCAAAATTCATAAAGTCACCATAATCAATATTTTCTTTGACCCACTTCATAGCATTAATCGCGGCTGGACTCGTAAAATCGACCTTAGTAGCGTTGCCAGTATGACCATTATTATGATTGGCAACCGGAACGCCAGCGTTAGCCACTAATTGCTCAAACAGCCAAGAATAGGCCTCCATTGTCATCCCCTTCACCTTACCATGAGATTTGTCGTGAATTGCCTTGGCAACGCGTGTAATATCATCGTAAGTTGGATCCACTGGCGGTGGGGTAATCCCGTACTGCCGCAAGACGGCTTTATTATAGTAAAGGGCCGTTTGTGACGCGTTGAATGGCATAGCTAACAACTGACTATTACGCATGACAATCGCCTTAGCTCCCGGAATGATCTGATCAACATCATAGTGATCGCGATCCACAAATTTCTGCATGGGGGTCGTAAAACCACTATGATACATCTGACTAGTAGAAATATCCATTGATTGAAATAAAGCTGGTGACGCAGCGGTACCGTGCGTATTCAAAATCTTTTGAATGACGCCATTGTAACCACCCTCAAATTCAGCAACAACTTGATACTTAGATTGCTGTTGATTAAACGCTTTAACATACGCGTCAATGGCTTGTTGGCCAGGACCCTTCATTTCATGCCAGAAAACAACTTTGATGCGACCACTGTCAGCATTTACTTGCGTTCGATTATAAACGACCGTCCCCAATGCCAAAATAACAACCAGAATCCCTGCTAGCCATTGCCATTTCCACTTAATTTTCATCATTTCACCGAACCTTCATTCAATCCAGACTTAAAATAATGTTGGCCCCAGAACAACACAATCAACGTGGGAATCACCACAATGGCGGCACTCGCCTGAACAAGTCCCCAGTTAGTAGCCGTCTCTTCTGAATGAAGTTGCCGTAAGCCATCTTGCACTGGTCGTAGCCGATTTGAAAAAGTAGTCAGCATTGGCCATAGGTATTGATTCCAACTGCCTAAAAAGCTGTAGGCCGTTAATGTCAATAGACTGATACGTGAGTATGGCATGGCAACACGACGATAAAATTGCCAGTGTGATAAACCGGCAACATCAGCAGCCTCCTTTAAATCCCACGGAATTTGCCGGAAGGCCTGCCGTAACATGAAAATGCCAAATGCCGAAGTTAGGAACGGAACGACCATCACCGCATAGTGGTCTAATAAGTGCATGGCCCGCACTGTGTGAAAATTCGGAATCACTTCTGCTTCAAATGGCAACATCATCGTTGCCAAGACTAGGTAAAACAACGCATCCCGGTATTTGAATTCTAAAAATACAAAGGTATACGCCGCAATTGATGCGAAAAACAAGTGGGCGACCATCTGGATCAAAGAAATCACCAAACTATTAAACAAATACCGTAAAATAGGCGTTTTAGTAAATGCATCTTGATAGTTCTGCCAAGAAAGCGTCCCGCTCAACGCCCCCTTCGCGATGGTCGTTGTCGGTAAAAAGCTCGTCCATAACCCTAAAATGAACGGTAGAATAATGATCAATGCGAGTACCGTCAATAAAATATATCTGAAGATGATCCCAAAACGACGCCGAATTAGTGCCTGAGTGGCAAGCGTATTTTCCATCAGTAGTTCACCCGCTTTGCTAAGAGTTTGAATTGGACCACTGTAATGGCTGCAATTATGACCGCTAGTATGATTGATTCAGTACTGGCAAGCGCATAGTTACCATCAACAAATGCATCTTGATAAATTCGATAAACTAATAAATTAGTCGCATCCGTTGGTCCACCAGCAGTCATCAGATCAATTAGTCCGAAACTCTTAAAGGCCGAAATCAGCGTAATCACCGCCACGAAAAAGAGGGTCGGTGAAATCATCGGTAACGTAATGTGAACGAATTGGTAACGCCGACTGGCCCCCGCAACGTCCGCTGCATCGTATAAGGTTTTTGGCACTGACTGTAAAGCACCGAAAAAGATCAAAAAAGTAAATCCCAAGTGCATCCAGACACTAGTCATAATAACGGCGACCATGGCCCAATGTGGCGACGTTAACCAGTGGACGGCTGGCAAGTGCAGCCAGACGGCAACTTTATTTAATAGTCCAATTGACGGGTTAAACATAAACAGCCAAAAAATCGCAGATACTGAGACCGAAACCCCCATCGTTGATGTAAAGATCGTCCGAAATAGTTCAATGCCCCGGATCTTTTGATTAGCCGCCGCTGCCAATAATAAACCGCCTACTAGCGTGAATCCGGTCACACCCACAACATAGATACCAGTAGCTTGTAAACTAGCTAAATAACTTTTCGTTGTTAACAAATCAAGGTAATTCTGCAGTCCAACAAAAACGGTTGGTTCACCAAAACTATTCGTCAAGAAGAAACTAAGGTACAGCGTGCGTAACATCGGATAAAAAACAAAGATACTGAGTACTAACAAAGATGGTCCTAGAAATAACCAAGCATAATATTTATCATTGCGTCTTAATTCAAAACCGATGACCTGATCAGTTGCTTGATCATTAGCATCCGGTGCTTTTGGGGTCCGTCGTTTAATTGACGGAAACGAATTGATCATTAGTCGCGCCCTCCTCTTCGGCAATTAGTTGTTCATGCTCATCAAAGATAAGAATTTTACCCTGAGCACTTACTTGCACCCGTTGTTCAAGGGGGAATTGCACCTGACCAGATTGAACGATTCGTAAGGCTGTTCCGTTATCCGTCAGTACTTCAATAATCGTCAGCTCGCCCAATGTTTCAACGTTAGTTACTACTCCATTGCCGGCACCTGCAGCAACTGGTAGTGCCAGCAACTGATTGGGCCGAATACCAAGCGTGTAAGTACCAGCTGTGAGTGGCCGTTGCAAAGTCAGCTGAAAACCTGCCGTAACTTGTAATTCCCGGGTTATTTCAGTCGTTACTGGCAACAAATTAATCTGCGGGGTTCCAAAGAATTCAGCAACAAAATGGTTCGCAGGATGGTTATAAATATCCAGTGGCGTATCGATCTGCTGCACATGCTGTTCATGCAGCACCATCACGTGATCAGCCATTGTCATTGCTTCCGTCTGGTCATGAGTGACATAAATCAGTGTCAGGCCTAATTTACGTTGCAGCTCGCGGATTTCAGTGCGCATCCGGACTCGTAACTGCGCATCCAAGTTAGACAATGGCTCATCCATCAGACAGATTTTGGCATCACTAGCAATCGCCCGGGCGAGGGCAACTCGCTGTCGTTGACCACCAGATAACTCACGCGGCTTACGATTCCGGTAAGCCGTCAAGTCACCCAGCTTTAGAGCCTCGTTGACGCGCTGTTCGACTTCTACGGCCGGCATCTTACGCGCTTGTAAACCAAAAGCAACATTGGCCGCCACATCTAAAAATGGATACAAGGCGTAGCTCTGAAAAACCATTGCTAACTTACGATCTTTAGGCGGGACCGCGTTCATGATCTGACCGTCAATGGCCAGCTTACCACTCGTAATTGGAATGATACCGGCAATCATCCGTAGTAACGTACTTTTACCACAACCAGACGGTCCAACAATCACGAATAATTCCCCATCTTGAATCTCAGCGTTCACATCATGCAAAACTGGCTGCTCAGCCTTACCATACGTCTTTGTGATGCCCTGCAACTCAATTCCCATATCCATATCCCCTCGACCTTTTATTTGTAATTCATTGGATTACACTTAAATCATGCCAGATGAACGTATCGGAAACGTTGGCATAATGTAAAAATAATGTATGGGTTATGTATTTTTTTCATAAACAATTACAAAATGCCCGAAATAAAAAATAGTCGCATCAAGAATTTCGTGAATTCTTGACGCAACTATTTTGTTACTGGCCTAAAAGGGACATCGGTCAGTTAATGGCACTACATCTGAAAACAATCAGCGTTTTCAAATCCATACCAACGGCACGTTAAGGCCGGTTTAACTGTTACTGGTCTCGCACTATTTATGCCAATCACAGTCGCCGCGTTGAACGTTTCGGCAACGTCACTGGTCGCTGATTAGCATCCGTCCGTACGACCAGCGTATCACACGTGGCATTTCGAATCACATAAGCCGCGTTGGAGCCGATCAGCACCCGGGCCACGTTATTCAACCCCGTCGCACCCACAACGATCAGATCAGTACCATAGCGTTCTGGTAGCGTCGTCGCTAATAACAACTTAGAATTGCCCGAGTGTAGATGTACGCGCACATCGTTAACACCCGCGGCTACTGCTTGTTGGCGCGCCGTGGCAAGATTCGCTTTAAGCCCGGCCGTCAATTCATTCAATGATTGGGGGGTCGTCGCACCAAACCCCATCGGCCCCTGCGTAACACCAATAAACTTTTCAGTATTAATGACCGTCACAATATCCAGAGTAGCATTTTGTTCGACCGCGATCGTGATTGCCTTTGTTAACGCCAGTTGGGACTGGGGACTTGTATCGATGCCGACTAAAATTCGTTGAACCATCGTCATAACCATCACCCTCCATCAAACAATCCTTATTTGTCGGTTGCTAATACGGCAATTGACTCGGCATAAATGGCCATTGCAGCCATCAATTCGTCAATTGGTTGGAATTCATTGGCTTGGTGCATGGTGTCTTCGGTATCTGGGAAGAGCGCCCCGAAGGCTACTCCCCGGGCCATCATTCGACCATAAGTCCCACCACCGACGATTTGTGGTTGTGAGGCCGTGTCACCAGTCTGACGCCGGTAAACGTCCATCAAATCCTTAACGATTGGATCTTCAGGGTCAACGTAATGTGGCACCATGAAGTCACCCTGCGTAACAGTGGCCCCCGCAGGTAGCTGTGCTTGGACTTTTGCCGTCAAGTCTGCCGGTTCGATCCCCTTAGGATAACGGAAATTCAATGTTAGCTCGCCACCCTTTTGGTGGTCAAAGCTGAGTAACCCAACATTCATCGTCAAATCACCCATGACGTCATCCTTGTAAGCTAAGCCTAAGTGGTTGGCCCGTGAATCATCGTGGAGCTTGTTAGCCACGAAGTCTAAGAAAGCAGCGGCATCAGCGGCAAAAGCATAGTTGGTCAAAAACGTTGCGAGGTAGGTTCCGGCGTTGATCCCATTACGGGGTTCCATCCCATGAGCCGCCTTACCAACAACTTCCAGCTTAACGCCTTCAGGAACGACCGTTAATTCACCAGTAACGGGTTGTTGGTCCAAGAACGCTGTGAAGTCGGCCGCAAACTGCTCGTTGTCGTCCGTCGCGACCACGGCTTCGGCATCACGCGGCACCATATTTTCACGCAAGCCAGAATCAAAGGAAACAAGGTTAAAGTCGCCATTATCTTCATGACCGAAGTGTAATTGCAGACTCACATTTCCCTTTTCACCATTGATCAACGGGAACATGGCGTCTGGTGAGAAGCCCAAGGTTGGCGCTGGTTCAACTTCAAAGTAGCGTTTCATCCCCGTCCAATTACTTTCCTCATCGGTCCCGACAATAAAGCGAATCTTCTTATTGAGCTTCAAACCAAGTTCTTTAACGATCTTTAAGCCATAGTAAGCCGCTATTCCAGGACCTTTGTCGTCGGAAACGCCGCGGGCATACATCTTACCATCTTTGATAGTTGGTTCAAAGGGGTCCGTATCCCAGCCGTTACCAGCAGGCATCTCATCCACATGGGCTAAAATTGCTAAGGTTTCATTCCCCTCACCAATTTCAGCATAACCGACCAAGTTATCGATATTCTTAGTCTTAAAACCATCGCGTTCCGCAATCGCTAAAAACGTGGTTAACGCTTGCTTAGGACCTGGTCCTAACGGTGCGTCGTCCGTCGCCTGGCTATCGTCACGAAAGCTCGGCACGCGGAGCATAGTGGTTAAATCTGCTAGATAATCATCTTGATGCTTAGTTGCTTCATTTTTCCAATCAACTGACATGTTAAATTCCTCCCACATATTGTTACCTTAATTTTAGCATAGCTGTCGTCAACTTAATAATCGTAAGTAACCGCTTTTGGAAAATGGTATACTCAAAGTAAATTAACTTAGAAAGCTGGTCATCTCATGCAACCTATTACAGCCGAAATTGTTAGCCGGACAATTATCAAACGACCGGCTGATTCTCACAAAGGTAATTACGGCCGAGTCATGCTGATTGGTGGCAACCAGAATTTTGGCGGGGCTATCATCATGGCCGCCACTGCTGCAACGTATAGTGGCGCAGGTCTGGTAACCGTCGCCACCGATCCATCTAACTTCACAAGTCTGCATGCTCGACTACCCGAAGCGATGGTCATCGACTATCACCAGACTGACACCTTATTGAACATGCTGACAGGAATGGACGTCATCATCATTGGACCGGGTCTTGGAACGGATACAATCGCTGATCAGTTATTGACCGCCGTCATCGCCGCGACTCACGCTCCACAGCGGTTGGTCATCGACGGTTCGGCCTTGACATTACTTGCTCAGCAGCCACGGTCCCTTCCCGCAACGGACATCGTCGTCACGCCACACCAGATGGAATGGCAACGACTCAGCGGTATCGCTATCAAGGATCAAACGCCAACGGCCAACCATGACGCACAAAAACGGCTAGGCGTTACGGCCGTTGTCAAGGCGCATCGCACAACCATCTATACTGACGAACGGGTTTGGTTCAATCCGGGAGGCACCCCAGCCATGGCAACGGGCGGTATGGGTGACACGTTGGCTGGTATGATTGGTGGCTTCGTGGGACAATTTGATGACTTCACCGCAGCGATTCTCAGCGCGGTCTACTTACACAGTGCCATTGCCGATGATCTCGCCGCGACCCGGTACGTCGTCTTACCGCATCAAATCAGTACCCGCATTCCGACTTACATGCACCGCTTTAGTCAGATTGAACGCCCTAGCTAGCTGGACGTGTACGACTAAAATCGTCTAAAAAAATAATTGTGCCCAGTTTCTTAAGAAAAAACTTCTCAAGAAACTGGGCACAATTTTTCTATCACTATTATCGAAATGTCCGCCAAAAGATTGCTTGTCACGCGCTCTTTTACGCATTTAATCTTGCAATCACTACAGTAGCCAATTGACTTTAACTCACTATTCGCCTACTGGTTGGTTAGCATCCGCCTTCAACGCCGCCAGTTCATCGTCAGTCAGCGCGCGATAGTTTCCTGCCAACAAACCAACGGGTAACGTCAACGAACCAAATTTGATTCGCCGTAAGCCAACGACCCGTTCACCTAAAGTCCCGACCATCCGTTTCACTTGATGATATTTGCCTTCATGAATCATGATTCGAATCGTGGTAAAGTTCTCGATTTCATGGAAGGCAACAATCTCTGCTTGGGCAGGTTGTAATTCGGTCCCATCTTTTAAGGTAATACCGTCATTAAACCCAGCTAGTTGAGCGGCCGTAATTTCACCGGTCACTTCAGCCTCATAGACTTTGGTCACGTGGTGGTTCGGCGACAATAAGTCATGGGATAAGGCACCATCGTTTGTGATTACCAAAATCCCCTCGGTGTCCTTGTCTAGCCGACCCACTGGAAACAAGTCGTCACGAAAATCAGTCGTGTTGAACAGATCCATCACCGTTTTCGCAGCAGCATCCGTTGTGGCCGTGATAACCCCAACTGGCTTATTCATCACGTAATAAAAGTATTGTTGGTACCGGACCTGAACGTCATCCAAAAGAACCGTGTCGCTACCAGGATTGATTTGTTGCTTACCCGAAATGACCGGTTCGCCATTGGCCGTAATATGTCCATCCTTGATTAAGCGCCGCACCTGGGTTCGGGTCCCAATTCGCATTGCATGTAAAAATTTATCTACTCGCATAATTCACCTATTTAATCCGTAATTTCCGTCGTAACCCAGCGGCCTTCGTTCCAATCATTAAATCAGCCATCCGTGAACGGAGCGCCAAGTAAACATAAACTGCACCGCCAGCCATTACCGCTATGGCCACAATTAAAAGCGATTGCGTCTTACTGTGTTCATTCAAAATAAAGTTTAAGCCGTAAACGACTAACCGAGCCGTCGCATACGTTAAGATCGAATACACTAAAATTCGGTTGATTTTTGGTAATAACTTCACGTACCGGATCCCAAAGTTAACTTCCAAATCATACATCGCCATTAGACTCGCAACCATCATCCCAATTGCCGTTGCGACCAGTGGACCCGCCGTTGATAAAAAATAGATACACGGCAATTGAATGATAATTTTGACTAATAACCCTACTAAGTAGTAGCGAATAATGTCCCGATTGCGGGAGAGTCCTTGCATCAATGCTGAGATTACCGTGAAAAATCCAAGGGCAATCGCAGTAAACGCTGAGATCTGAAGAATCAACGTACCAATTTGATCATAACTATAGAAGAGCGTGTTGAGTGGTTGCGCCACCGCGGCCATCCCCAGCGCCCCTGGAATCATGATAAATAGGAATAAAATAATCGAGTCTTCCAATTGCTTACGAATATTTCGCATATTATGACTGGCCAATGATTCCGATAAAATCGGCACAACCGTTACGGCGATTGCGGATGCCAACGAAACAATAATCATCACTAACTTATTGGCATTAAACGCAAAATACGCGTATAAGGTATCAATTTGCTTAGTACCAAGCTGATACACTAGGCGCATCATCGGTTGGAACGTTGCTTGATCCAGCAAGTTAAAGACCGTTGTGGCCGTGTCAATCACAATAAATGGAATCGCCTGAATAATAATGTCACGGAACAGTTGCCAAACCGGAATGACTAATTGATTCTCACTCTGAGCAGCTAAGGCATTCAACTCCGGCCGTTTACGGAAATAGTACCATCCCAGGAGCAAGAAGCTGGCAGCTGCCCCGACAAACGCAGCAAACGTCGATTGTGTGACCGCATTCACCCAATCACCATGGGCGACACGCATGATAAAGTACGTAGCCCCCAACATGTAGATAACCCGAAAGACTTGTTCCACGAATTGGGAAATCGCGGATGGTGCCATCTGTTGGTATCCTTGGAAAAAGCCCCGGGTCAGTGACATCGATGGCAGAATAACCAAGGCAATGGCTAACGCGTGCAGGACGGGAATCAGGTTGGCATCATAGCCCCCAAAAGCAGTTGAAATCACCCCCGCACCGAACCATAAAATAATAGCGCCGGCGATTCCAAAAGCAGACGTCAGCAGCAGCCCCCGTTTGAATAATCGTTGCCCAACCGCGTACTCATTCATCGCATTATATTCCGAAAGTTGTTTAGAAATTGCGGACGGGATTCCCCCGATCGCAATCAGCAGGAAAAAACTATAAATATTATATCCCTTGGCATAAAGCGCGTTACCTTGCGTAAAGTCAGCACCCATCCAGATAACCCACGGGATAATATAAATCGCCCCGAGCACCCGTGAAAAGAGACTCCCAGCCGTCATCCAAGCCGAACCCCGAACCATTTTCTGGTGCGCTTCGGCTTCGGAATTCACGTGCATGTTCTTGGGCTGATTAGCTTTTGATTCCTCAGACATGTTCGTAACCCACTTTCTTAATTCAATCCTAATCATTTTAGATGAAAAACAAACAAGTTGCAATTCAATTCCGGGCTTAGGCGTGAGTTTAACCGAACTTTAATGATAACTTGTGAAATCCAACTAAGTTAAAAATCATCCTAGCCATACCGAATTGTTCTAATTGTTGGTTAGGATGAAGCATGTTTAAAACAGGCTCATACGCTAGCTTGCTGTTCGTCAGCATATGCGCGTCCTCGTATATTTAATATAAACAATTTTATAGTTTGGACGTTGCGTGTATCCTCTAGTTGTTCATTGGATCTGGGTCCAACTGGTGGCATTTGATCTTAACGAACGGGCCTATTTCAATCATGATTCACGAGCGATTAACTAGCACAACGCATTAATACTGTTATCAAACACCTGCACTTGCTTCGGTCATATCACGTCGCTAACCTTCACTAAGCTGAGCGCATGACACTAATATTAAAACAATCGGCCCCACCATACTGCAACCTAAGCCACCAATCACGCTTGTAGTTTAAGCATAAATGGTCCCGGCAGTCGCTGCCCATTAAAAACACATCGCAACCACTACAAATAGCTCATTTACTGCTGCTAGAATTATTATTCACTTAACCAAGTGCCCCAGTTAGCTAGAACCAATTCGTCACACCTTAATTAAACAAAAACGTGGTATCAACTGACAATCGTCAATCGATACCACGCTCAGTACCAGCTGAATTAAATTCAACCAGTTATATTTAATCATTACTTAGTTGGCAACCACGTTAACCAGTTTACCAGGAATGGCAATCACTTTACGAACCGTCTTACCAGCCGTAAATTCTTGAATTTTGTCATCCGCCAAGGCTAACTTTTCAAGTTCATCCTTACCCATATCCTTAGCAACTTCGGCGTGTGAGCGAACTTTACCGTTAACTTGAAGCACGATTTGGACCGTGTCTTCTACTAGCTTAGATTCGTCATACGTTGGCCAAGTGGCGTAGGTGATCGTGTCATCATGGCCTAATAATGACCATAATTCTTCGCTCAAATGTGGTGCGATCGGCGCTAATAACTTCACGAAGCCTTCGATATAAATGATTGGTAAATCGTCGACCTTGTACGCTTCGTTCACGAAGACCATCATTTGCGAAATCGCAATGTTAAAGCGCATGGCTTCATAGTCTTCCGTGACCTTCTTAACGGTTTCGTTGTAAATCTTTGTCAGCTTGCCGTCATTGATCGTAGTAACCCGGTCACGAACCCGATTATTTTCATCGATCATTAAGCGCCAAACCCGTTCGATCCACTTGTTAGCGCCGTGTAACCCATCGGTACTCCACGGAATCGAAGCTTCCAATGGTCCCATGAACATTTCGTATAACCGCAACGTATCGGCACCATACTGCTCAACGATGTCATCAGGGTTAACCACGTTACCACGTGACTTCGACATCTTTTCATGATTGTCGCCCAAGATCATTCCTTGGTTAACCAATTTCTGGAATGGTTCCTTGGTTGGCACAACCCCTAAGTCATACAAGAACTTGTGCCAGAAACGAGCATAAAGCAAATGTAAGACCGCGTGTTCGGCACCGCCCACGTATAAGTCAACGGGTGACCAGTACTTCAACTTGTCATAATCAGCCAAAGCTTCCCGGTTGTGCGGATCAACGTAACGTAAGAAGTACCATGAACTCCCGGCCCACTGTGGCATCGTGTTGGTTTCACGCTTACCTTTACGACCGTTTTCATCAACCACGTTGACCCAATCATCGATGTTGGCTAACGGGCTTTCACCAGTCCCGGATGGTTCCAGGTTCTTAGTTGCTGGTAACCGCAATGGTAATTCGTCTTCGGGAACCAGCGTCGTTTCGCCGTCTTCCCAGTGAATAACCGGAATCGGTTCGCCCCAGTACCGTTGCCGTGAGAAGATCCAATCACGTAACCGATAGTTGACCTTCTTTTCACCAGCATGGTGTTCGCCTAACCAATCGATCATCTTGTCAATCGCTGGTTGCTTCGCTAAACCATCAACAAAACCTGAGTTGATGTGTTCACCGTCGCCCGTGTAAGCTTGTTGGTCATAATCATTATCACCCGCAATGACAGGTTTGATTGGCAAATCAAATTTTTGTGCAAATTCAAAGTCCCGATCATCATGAGCAGGCACCGCCATGATGGCCCCAGTCCCGTATGAAGCCAGAACGTAATCGGCAATCCAGATTGGCAGTTTTTCACCATTAACCGGATTGATGCCATAGCTCCCAGTGAAGACCCCGGTCTTATCCTTATTCAAGTCAGTCCGTTCAAGGTCCGACTTGCTGGCAATCTTAGCCTTGTAAGCTTTGATAGCATCAGCTTGTTCTGGTGTCGTCAATTGTTCAACTAAATCGTGCTCAGGTGCCAAGACCATGTAACTGGCACCAAACAACGTATCAGGCCGCGT
The DNA here is from genome assembly GCF_003641145.1 of Lactiplantibacillus paraplantarum. Taxonomy (NCBI): domain Bacteria; kingdom Bacillati; phylum Bacillota; class Bacilli; order Lactobacillales; family Lactobacillaceae; genus Lactiplantibacillus; species Lactiplantibacillus paraplantarum. Next base: position 1,121,749 of record NZ_CP032744.1, on the reverse strand, counting down.
TGAGAACACTTCGATCTCAGTATCGTCAGGTTGACCAGCAACCTTGAAACGGATAGATGCGCCGACTGAGCGGCCAATCCAGTTACGTTGTTGTTCCTTGATATTTTCTGGCCAATCAATATCGTCCAGATCATCAATCAAGCGGTCAGCATAAGCCGTAATCTTGAGGCTCCATTGCTTCATTGGTACCCGGTAAACGTCGTAGCCACCACGTTCCGTCTTACCATCAACCACTTCTTCATTGGAAACGACCGTCCCACCCATCATATCAGGAGCCCAGTTAACTAGTGTTTCAGATTCGTACGCTAACCCTTTTTTGTAGAGCTGCTCAAAGATCCATTGTGTCCACTTGTAATAACTTGGATCAGTCGTATTCACTTCACGGTCCCAGTCATAGGAAAAGCCTAATGAGCGAATCTGACGCTTAAAGTTCTTGATGTTCTTGGCCGTAAAGTCCTTCGGGTTATGACCCGTCTTGAGCGCGTATTGTTCAGCAGGTAAGCCGAATGCATCCCAGCCCATTGGGTGTAAGACATTGTACCCTTGCATCCGCTTGAACCGTGACATAATATCCGTGGCCGTATACCCTTCAGGATGTCCAACGTGTAATCCTTGACCAGATGGGTATGGGAACATGTCTAAGGCGTAATACTTCTTCTTATCCGTCGTATCTAATGTTTTGAAGGTTTTGTTTTCCTTCCAATAATGTTGCCATTTGCGTTCAATGACTTTATGGTTGTATGCCATAGTAGTGCCCCTTTCTTGCTGCCTTGTATGTAAAAGCTAGCATTGCGACTTTCCAACTGACTATTCAAAACGGCCATTTCACCTATCAACCAGTTAAATCCGGTTAAAAAACAAAAAAATCCTATAAGCCAATTATGCTTATAGGACGAAAACAGGTTCCGCGGTACCACCTATGATTCCACGTCACCGTGGCCTCTTGGGAATCTTAACGCGAAACCACGTCCGTGCCTACAAACTTGTTCAGCCGGAAGACTCGAAGGTGAGTTCATGGTTAGTGAATCCCCGTTTGCAACTACCACGGAGTTTCTGTAAAACACCAACCACTACTATTCCTTCTCAGAGTCGTAAAGTTATTGTTTTTATAGTAGCAAACCACCACACTTTTTTCAAGAGGCCACGCCCCGTCGGCGACAAATTTTATCATTAGTCGACAAACGGCGACATCATAAAAAATGCTATAATGGTTGCAATAAATTATTTATCGGAGGAATCTGTATTGAAGCAACGAACTTGGCAACGTTCGGACAGTCTCATCTTACTTATTTTTATTGTGTGGCTAGGCTGGACGGCCGCGGTGTGGCAACGAGCACCTTGGTTGACGCACTTTGACACCACGGTTGCTAATTTTTGGCATCACAGTCCCCAGTGGTTTCAACACGCGATGGTTGCTTACACCCAGTTCGGCAATCCCCACACCATCACAATCATCACATTGATTATTGGCCTGGCACTCTGGCTGGGCCATAATCCGCGTGGTGCACTCTTCTTTTGGATCAATACTTGGGTCATTGCGGGTTATGGCAATTATCTCATCAAGCAGGTCATTATGCGGCCACGACCAACTGCTTGGCGGCTTGTCCAAATAGGTGGGTATAGTTACCCAAGTGGGCACTCAACGACAACGACCGTGCTTATCGGTAGTTTGCTAGTGCTCGCCTTTGACTATTGGCATCGCAATGCCTTGACTGGTTGGCTCACTGCGCTCGGCGTAACCGCGATTTTCTTAATGATGATCAGTCGCGTTGTCGTGGGCGTCCACTATCCGAGTGATACAATCGGTGGCCTTTTGTTAGGAAGTGTTTTACTATATATAAGTGTGCGTTTTAGTACACATTATCGGCATGGGCCGCTTCGACGACGGTCTTAATTCATGAATTCAACAAGGGGGTAACACTCATTCAACTCAGTTCGGCATTAGCTTATAGCCACGCGCTAATGAATCAAGTCGTCAATCCCGGTGATCATGTGATTGACGCGACAGTTGGCAATGGTCATGATACCGTCTACCTCGCCAAGTTGGTCGGTACCACTGGTCACGTCGATGGGTTCGACATTCAACCAGCGGCCATCAAAGCTACAACGAGTGCCTTAGATAAAGCGGCGCTCAGCCATCAGGTCACCTTATGGCAAATGGGCCATGAACACCTCGCAGATAAGATTGCCACTGATCAACCCATCAAGTGTGCCGTCTTTAACCTGGGCTACCTACCTGGTGGTGATAAACAAATTATTACGAAACCAACGACGACGTTAACGGCTGTAAAGGCGATTCAGGAACGCCTCGTCACAAACGGTCTAATCATCCTACTGGTTTATGCCGGTCATCCCGGTGGTGCGACGGAAGCCCAAGCGGTGCTAGATTACGCCACGAATTTAGACCAACATCAATTTCAAGTCTTACAATATCAATTTATTAATCAAGTTCATGTGCCGCCGTATTTATTGGCGATTCAGAAACGTTAATATGTTTACGTCTTAACGACAAATCAACCCAAAAGGTCTGCCAAACGATTATTTTCGTCTGACAGACCTTTTTAATTAGATGTTTAGCTTAAAAAACAATTGAACACTACTTTTCCCACGGATATTTGCCGTTTTCATCTTTAGGGGTATTGCGCATAATCCGCTTAGTTCCCTCATCCATCTCTTTACGCCGCTTCTTACGATTATGGTGACGAACAATTAGGACAAGGCCACCGATGCCACAGTACACGATCATCCGGGTAAACATCTTCACTGTCCCATAAATGGTCATAATCATTAACATTATTTGCCCTCCCTAGCCACTAACTCGATTTACGCCATTACCTTAGTCGGTTTGAAATAGTCTAACAAGGTCTGCCATTGCTTGAAAACAGCCTCTTCTGAATAGCGCTTCGCATTCTCGTAAGCCTGCGCACTGAAGGACGCTAGTTGCGCTTGATTCTTTAATAGATCAATAATGGTGTTCGTCAATTGCTTGACGTCACCATCCGTCGTTAGGACCCCACTTTTGTGATTCTGAATAATATCACTCGGTCCATACTTAACATCATTAGCAACCATTGGTAATCCATGGGCCTGAGCTTCCAAGAGCATCAGTGAGAATCCTTCCGCCCGGCTTGGCAATAATCCTAATTGGGCACGATTGTAAACCGCATTGACATCCGTTGTATAACCTTTGAATAACACGACATCTTCCAAATGTGCTGCCGCTACTTGAGCATGCAATTGTTTCTCAATATCACCATTAGCATAGCCCCATAATTCCAACTTGGCGTCAGGAAATTGCTTATGAACTTCTACGAACGCTTCAATTGAATGGTTCTGTTGCTTTTCTGGTGCCAAGCGGGCCACTTGGACAACTAAGTCCTTCTGGCGACGTGCAAAATCAACGGGTTTAGCTTTAAGGGTGGCATCATCCACATAGCCTACCGGAATTGTAAAGGCTGGAATAGACTTGCCAAAACGCGCTTCAACATCCTTGCTTTGTTCCGGTGTCGCTGAAATTACGGCATCCCAAGCTTGCCAATTATTCAACGCGTTAGCGTAGTTATTATTAAGTGTCGAGTGAAGAATATCCTTAGCATCACTGACATGATTATTATGCAAATGCAAGACTTTCTTGGCTGGCGTCGTCATATTGAACAATCCCCAGGCACATTCCACCGTCCGATCGCAAATGAAGACATTGGGTGCTTCAGTCAACTGGTTCAGTTCGTCATAAAAGAACCGCGTTAATTCATTCATGCCATTAAAAGTATGATTTTGATCATTATAGTTGAGAACCCGCCAAGTCACGCGTTCTTGCCCCGCATGATTCAATAAGTGCAACTTTTCGACATGGACTAAACCATCGGGACCAAAGTAAGCTTCCTGCGCAATTTTGCCATCCCAATCGAATAATTGTTCCAAACATTTGAAACCGCGCGTATCCCACCAGCTCATTTTGAGTGTCCGGCCGTTGACATCAAAGTATTGGACGTTACTGACCGTGTCAGTTCCAGCCCGCAAGTAAATAATCATGATTAACTTACCGCGTTCCACAACTTGAACTTGATTGTCCTTCCGCGTTTTGATGGCATCAGCTGGCACTTCAAAATCCGCTAAATTAAACGCCTGTCGTTTAACGGATTGGCTCCCACTAAAGAAATCAAATAAGTTAACAAAATCAGCATCAGCAATTTTAGCCCCATCAAGAACATCGTGTAGGTTCATTGCAAACACGCGCGTGACAATCTTAGCCGCTACGTGGTGCTTTTTGAATAAGGTCAGCCGATTGATTTCGGCCTGTTCAATCCCTGATTTTGAAAATTGCATGTTGTCATTTAAGAAATAATACATCGCTGCGCCCTCCTACTTAATACCCAATAATTGTTGCCAACGGTGCCAAACTTTTAACTCGGTCTGGGAGGTATGCAACTTCTTAAAAGCCGCTTCACTAAACGCCGTTAGTTTCTTCGTATCCGTCATTAACTCGATGATCCGGTCGCGCATGGCTAATTGATTACCAGGATCAATAATGAACCCATCGTGCCCATCATCAATCCAATCTTTAGGGCCATAATTAAAGCGGTAACTAATAACCGGAATACCATGACTCATTGCTTCCGGCATGCTCATAGGGCCCCCATCAACAATATCCGTATTCAGTAATAACTGGTAGTCATTGTAACGTGTTTCCAAATCTGGATGGTAGTCCAATAAGTGCACATTATCAGTTAATTTCAATTCTTCAATCAACTTAATCAAGGTCTTGATATATTCAGGATCCCCATAACCATAAAAGTCGCATTGGATTTCTTTCAGCTGTTGTTTAACCAAAGCAATCACTCGAATCATCTGATCAAGCTGGCGATCAGGTGCAATCCGACCCACGTATAACAATTCTTTTGGCCGCTTGACCACTGGCTGTAACTCACTATGCGCTAGCGGACTAGTTGTTACGGTCGGTAATACCGTGACATTCGCTTTCGAAAAACGGGTCCGTAGATGTTGCGCCTGGCTTTCGGTAGCCGTAATGAAGCCATCAAAATGCTGTAAATTATCGAAAGCCGGTGTTAAAAAGCCATCCAGTGCTGAATGAACCGGATCATTGACGTCCTTAGCATGATAGATTGGCACCATCACGTATTTATGCGAATCATCTTGAAGTTCCAATAGCGGTGTCACCCCTGTACCAGGACGATCACTAATGAAGGTTGTCGTTTGCTTGTCCTGATGGCTCAGCTCTGCCAAGAAGAATCGGAATAAGTGATTAGCATCTTGGAAGAAGCGCTCTGCTTGACCGTGATAATCTTTTAAAATCAATCGCGATGCCAATGGGTTGCCGTTGGTATCGGGTACATAATATTGCTCCATTACCGTCTGACCTTGCAAGTTGTAGTAGCGCTCCATGGTTAATTTGCCATTCTGACCAAAATACTGGGTGCTCGACTTAAAGCCCCGCCAGTCCCATAAATCGGTCGCGGACAAATTTCCTTGATTATCGAAAAATTCTTGATAAAAGACTTGCCCAATTGTGCCAGGAATGAACCCGACATTGCTGACAAGGTCATCACCGTTGAAGACCTTACTAAAGTTAGCCCCGACTTCAACAGCGTATTCATCAGGTAGTTGTAAATCTTCCGTGTGCAGTACTTTAGCTGGTACGGTTGTCGTTTGTTGAAAATAATCAAACATGTTCAATACTTGTTGATCCACCAGTTTGAAGGTCCCCATTGTCTGGTGTAGCAAGCGGTCGTACATCTTCGTGACAATTTGGGCTGGCACCTTGTGGTGGTTAAATAATTTCACGCGTTTAATTGCCGCGTGCTCAACACTTGAGTTCTTCCCAAGAATATATTCATTAATAAAGTAAAACATACAGTCACCCTTTCAGACATTCATTATTATGCTTGTCGATACGTGTAGTTATAGTAGTTGATTAAACCTGATAGGAAGTGTTCGCAGTCATCAATCCGTGTCCGGAAACTATCGTGTCGCGCATAAAAACCACCAATAAACTTTTGTGGATTATAAAGGTACATTGCAATTTCTGGCAGAAAACTCCCCGTCGTAATTTCATATAGCGCGCGATACCGTAATACTTGCCGCAAACGTACCAAGTCATATGGTGCCATTAAATCTTCGTTACCTGAACGTTTAATCATATCGGTCATTTTAACTGCTGCGTCGACCAGTTCTAATAGCGTCGGGTATGTTGTGTCACGATCCTCGATAAATTTCAAATGAATGAAGACGTTCTTCAAACCAAGTTTCATGTAATCCCGATTATTCGGGAATACTAACAATGCTTCATTAATCGCATAAGAAATCCAGTGATCATGATATTTACCGTAGTCATTCGCAACCATGTAATCTAAGATCTGTTTAACCAAATTCATAACGTTTTCATCATGGGTCAACTCGTACAGCCGTGAAAGCGCAAAGGCTACTTCACCTTCATAATAGATGATTCGATAGGCTGCTTTAAGTGTCAAATCCGGATTCAAAACATGGACTAACTTTCCTGATGATTCGCGGAAGAATGGTACACCCTTGAACGCCTTCATCAATATCGGCATGAAAGTCTCATCTTTAGTCACATCTTGATATTTACTCAACGTAAGCATCAATAGCGCCTGTCCACCTAGCTTTAATTCGCCATTATCATTTAAAAAGATGGCACCCTCTTTTTCAATCGTTGCATTTTCCAAGCCCCATTGAATCGCTGACTTAACTTTTTCAAAATCTTTAGTTCGTTTTGTAAACTGAATGGCTTCCAACAATGCATATAACGACGAAAAGTGCCGCACAACGTTGTAGTTACTAAGAACTCTTTGACGAGCCGGAAAATAGCCATAGACAAATTTTCCGTTCTCCTTTAACTGATTGAGCAAGAAAGTTTCACCATGTTCAATAACTTCTTGCAGTTCGCTCTGTATGTTAGTCACTACCCGAATTCCTTTGCCACAATCCTCTTGCTCAGACAGGTTCCAGATTTGCTGACCATCAGTGAACACACCAGCGGTTGTAAAAACCCAAACACTGGCTGTGTGTCGGATGTCAACTGTCAACTCTCCTTCACGCTTGTTAAGATATGGCTCCACTCGATCATAGTCAACCCAAGAACCCGAACGGTTTTTACCAATTCGATGTTCCTTGCTTGGACGGAAGAATGCTTGTCCATTACTTTCCATCTCTAACAAGGCCGTTTTAAACTCTGCATCAAAGCTAATTCCGTAACGCCAATAATTCATTCGAAAAGTTGCTGCAAGCCTCTTTTCAAAGACTTCATGTGGTAACTTCTGGGTTGATTGTACGGCCTCAACCCGAACCCAACTCTCCTGAGGTGTCTTGGCCAATTGCTGTGCAACTACTACCCAAGCTTGCTTGAAGGAATTATAACGATAAAATTTCACTTCCGCACGATGTCGATGATCTGATACAGAAAGTACCAACGTAACTGTATCCGTACCATAATCCTTTAAATTTCCCGTCTCAATCAGCGCCTGTTTGAGCTTAGTAACAGTAGATTTTTGCATATCAGTCTTACCTCTTTCAATTTTCTTTTATGTACGCCAAAACGGGCTTTACGCCCGTTCTGGTTAATAGCCTTATTTCATTTTACACCGTATATCGTTAGCAATGGCTATCAAATAGGCTTTTAAATGTGACTATTTCTGATTTTCCTCATCTTCGTCATCATCTTTACGACGCCGACCAAACAAGAAGAACCAACCACCAAGTCCGGCAGCTGCGATTGCAGTCAACAAGCCACCGAAAATTGTTCCAGCATTATTGCTTGTATCAGATGCAGTCTTACCATTCTCATCAGTATTACTTGAATTAATCTTATCATTCGTACTATCGGCATCAGTTGACTTCTTATCCTTATCAGAATCATCTTTGTCCTTTGAATCTGAATCAGTGTGATCAGAGGTTTCACTCGAACCCGTATCCACATTCTGAGCATTAGCAGCTGCGTAAACTACCGATGTTGCTGTAGTCCCTGCTGTTGTAGCTGCTCCGTCACTTGCAGGAGTTGCTACTGCCAATGTCGCAGCAGTTGCCGAGATACCACTAGTAGCTGCAGTTGAACTCAAGCTAGTTGTCCCTGAAGCAGTAGTGGTCGAACCTGTACCTGCCGTTCCAGAAGCTGCTCCTGTTGATGCCGTCGCGCTACCAGAACCAGTTGATCCGGTTGACCCAGTATTGCTCGAGCCATTTCCAGTAGATCCAGTGGTGCCACCAGAATTCCCGTTAGAATTGCTGTCACTCCCTGAACCACTGCCACTATTTGAATCAGAATCAGTAGTAGTATCTGAATCGCTGTCAGAGTCGGAATCACTATCCGAATCTGAGTCACTATCGGAGTTTGAGTCGCTGTCGAAGTCGCTATCCGAATCGCTGTCAGAGTCGGAGTCACTATCGCTATCTGAATCACTATCGGAGTCTGAATCGCTGTCGCTATCCGAGTCACTGTCGCTATCTGAATCACTATCGGAGTCCGAATCGCTGTCAGAATCAGAATCACTGTCTGAGTCGGAATCGCTGTCGGAATCTGAGTCACTGTCTGAGTCGGAATCGCTGTCGCTATCTGAGTCGCTGTCTGAGTCTGAATCTGAGTCACTGTCTGAGTCGCTGTCAGAGTCGGAATCGCTGTCGCTATCCGAGTCACTGTCAGAATCCGAATCACTGTCGGAATCTGAGTCACTGTCGCTATCCGAATCGCTGTCGGAGTCCGAATCACTGTCGGAATCCGAGTCACTGTCAGAATCGGAGTCACTGTCGCTATCTGAATCACTATCGGAATCCGAATCACTGTCGGAGTCTGAGTCACTGTCGCTGTCCGAATCGCTGTCGGAGTCCGAGTCACTGTCGGAGTCCGAGTCGCTGTCGCTATCAGAATCGCTGTCGGAGTCCGAGTCGCTGTCGCTATCAGAATCACTGTCGGAGTCTGAATCGCTGTCGCTATCTGAGTCGCTGTCAGAGTCTGAATCGCTGTCGGAATCCGAGTCGCTGTCGGAGTCCGAATCACTGTCGGAGTCCGAATCACTGTCGGAATCAGAGTCACTGTCGGAGTCGGAGTCCGAGTCGCTGTCGCTATCAGAATCACTGTCGGAGTCTGAATCGCTGTCGGAGTCCGAATCACTGTCGGAATCTGAGTCGCTATCGGAGTCGGAATCGCTGTCGCTATCCGAGTCACTGTCGGAGTCCGAATCACTATCGCTATCCGAGTCACTGTCGGAGTCCGAATCGCTGTCAGAATCGGAATCGCTGTCTGAGTCGGAATCGCTGTCTGAGTCGGAATCACTGTCGGAGTCCGAATCGCTGTCGCTATCTGAGTCGCTGTCGGAGTCGGAATCACTGTCGGAGTCTGAGTCACTGTCGGAATCCGAGTCACTGTCAGAATCGGAGTCACTGTCGCTATCTGAATCACTATCGGAATCTGAATCACTGTCGGAGTCTGAATCGCTGTCGCTATCCGAATCACTGTCGGAATCGGAGTCACTGTCGCTATCCGAGTCACTGTCTGAGTCTGAATCGCTGTCGCTATCCGAATCACTGTCAGAGTCCGAATCGCTGTCAGAATCCGAATCGCTGTCGCTGTCCGAGTCGGAGTCACTGTCGGAATCCGAATCGCTGTCGGAATCGGAGTCACTGTCGGAGTCCGAATCGCTGTCGGAGTCAGAGTCACTATCGCTATCCGAGTCACTGTCGGAGTCCGAATCACTGTCGGAATCGGAGTCGCTGTCGCTATCCGAATCTGAATCACTGTCGCTATCTGAATCACTGTCGGAATCCGAGTCACTGTCGGAGTCCGAATCGCTGTCAGAATCGGAGTCACTGTCGGAGTCCGAATCGCTGTCGGAGTCAGAGTCACTATCGCTATCCGAGTCACTGTCTGAATCGGAGTCACTGTCGGAGTCGGAATCACTGTCGGAATCTGAGTCGCTGTCGCTATCCGAATCACTGTCGGAGTCGGAATCACTGTCGCTATCCGAATCACTATCGGAATCTGAGTCACTGTCGGAGTCGGAATCACTATCCGAATCTGAATCACTGTCTGAATCGGAGTCACTGTCGCTATCCGAGTCACTGTCGGAGTCAGAATCGCTGTCTGAATCTGAGTCACTGTCGCTATCTGAGTCGCTGTCAGAGTCCGAATCACTGTCTGAATCTGAGTCACTGTCGCTATCCGAATCACTGTCGGAATCTGAGTCACTGTCGCTATCCGAATCGCTGTCAGAGTCCGAATCACTATCCGAATCTGAATCACTGTCGCTATCCGAATCGCTGTCAGAGTCCGAATCACTATCCGAATCTGAATCACTGTCGCTATCCGAATCGCTGTCAGAGTCGGAATCACTATCCGAATCTGAATCACTGTCGCTATCCGAATCGCTGTCAGAGTCGGAATCACTATCCGAATCTGAATCACTGTCAGAATCGGAGTCACTGTCGCTATCCGAATCGCTGTCAGAGTCGGAATCGCTGTCGGAATCCGAGTCGCTGTCGCTATCAGAATCACTGTCGGAGTCCGAATCGCTGTCGCTATCTGAGTCACTGTCGCTATCAGAATCGCTGTCGGAGTCGGAATCACTGTCGCTATCTGAGTCACTGTCGGAGTCCGAATCGCTATCTGAATCACTGTCTGAATCGGAATCACTGTCAGAATCCGAATCACTGTCGGAGTCTGAATCGCTGTCAGAATCTGAGTCACTGTCAGAGTCCGAATCTGAGTCGCTGTCGGAATCTGAGTCACTGTCGCTATCTGAATCGCTGTCAGAGTCGGAGTCGCTGTCGGAGTCCGAATCGCTGTCTGAATCGGAATCACTGTCGGAGTCTGAGTCGCTGTCGCTGTCTGAATCGGAATCACTGTCGGAGTCCGAATCGCTGTCGCTATCTGAGTCGCTGTCGGAGTCCGAATCACTGTCTGAATCGGAATCACTATCGGAGTCCGAATCACTGTCGCTATCTGAATCACTATCGGAATCGGAGTCGCTGTCTGAATCGGAATCACTGTCGCTATCTGAATCGCTGTCAGAGTCGGAATCGCTGTCAGAATCCGAATCACTGTCGGAGTCTGAATCGCTGTCAGAATCTGAGTCACTGTCAGAATCTGAGTCACTGTCTGAGTCTGAATCGCTGTCGGAATCCGAGTCACTGTCGGAGTCCGAATCACTGTCGCTATCCGAGTCGCTGTCAGAGTCTGAATCGCTGTCTGAATCCGAGTCGCTGTCTGAATCCGAGTCACTGTCGCTATCTGAATCACTGTCAGAGTCGGAATCACTATCGCTATCTGAGTCACTGTCGGAGTCCGAATCACTGTCAGAATCGGAGTCACTGTCGGAATCGCTGTCGGAGTCCGAGTCACTATCGGAATCCGAATCGCTGTCGCTATCCGAATCGCTGTCCGAGTCCGAGTCACTGTCGCTATCTGAATCGCTGTCGGAGTCCGAATCGCTGTCAGAGTCGGAGTCACTATCGGAATCGGAGTCACTGTCGCTATCGGAATCGCTGTCGGAGTCCGAGTCACTGTCGGAATCGGAGTCACTATCGGAATCCGAATCGCTGTCGCTATCCGAATCGCTGTCCGAGTCTGAATCGCTGTCCGAGTCGGAGTCACTGTCGGAATCGGAATCACTGTCAGAGTCGGAGTCACTGTCGGAATCGCTGTCGGAGTCCGAATCACTGTCAGAATCAGAGTCACTGTCGGAATCGCTGTCCGAGTCCGAGTCACTGTCAGAATCGGAGTCACTGTCGGAGTCCGAGTCACTGTCGCTATCTGAATCACTATCAGAATCGGAGTCACTGTCGCTATCCGAATCGCTGTCAGAATCTGAGTCACTGTCGGAATCGGAGTCACTGTCGGAGTCCGAATCACTGTCAGAATCGGAATCACTGTCAGAATCGGAATCACTGTCGGAGTCTGAATCGCTGTCGGAATCCGAATCGCTGTCAGAGTCAGAGTCGCTGTCTGAATCACTATCGGAGTCCGAATCACTGTCAGAATCGGAGTCACTGTCGCTATCCGAATCGCTGTCAGAATCTGAGTCACTGTCGGAATCGGAATCACTGTCGGAGTCCGAATCACTGTCAGAATCTGAGTCACTGTCGGAGTCGCTGTCGGAATCGCTGTCGCTATCGGAATCACTATCGGAGTCTGAGTCACTGTCAGAGTCGGAATCGCTGTCGCTATCGGAATCACTGTCGGAGTCTGAGTCGCTGTCGCTATCTGAATCGCTGTCGCTATCCGAGTCTGAGTCACTGTCGGAGTCCGAGTCACTGTCGGAATCGGAGTCACTATCGGAATCCGAATCGCTGTCGCTATCCGAATCGCTGTCGGAGTCCGAATCGCTGTCAGAATCGGAATCACTATCAGAATCGGAGTCGCTGTCGCTATCCGAATCGCTGTCGGAATCGGAGTCGCTGTCGCTATCTGAGTCACTATCAGAGTCGGAGTCCGAATCACTATCGGAATCAGAATCGCTGTCAGAGTCAGAGTCGCTGTCGCTATCTGAATCACTATCGGAGTCCGAATCACTGTCAGAATCGGAGTCACTGTCGCTATCCGAATCGCTGTCAGAATCTGAGTCACTGTCGGAGTCGCTGTCGCTATCTGAATCACTGTCAGAATCGGAATCACTGTCGGAGTCCGAATCACTATCTGAATCGGAATCACTGTCGGAGTCTGAATCGCTGTCGGAATCCGAATCGCTGTCGGAATCCGAGTCACTGTCAGAGTCCGAATCACTGTCGGAGTCTGAATCGCTGTCTGAATCTGAATCACTGTCGCTATCTGAGTCGCTGTCGCTATCCGAATCGCTGTCTGAATCTGAGTCGCTGTCAGAGTCCGAATCACTGTCGGAGTCCGAATCGCTGTCGCTATCTGAGTCACTGTCTGAATCCGAGTCACTGTCGGAGTCCGAGTCGCTGTCGCTATCTGAATCACTGTCGGAGTCTGAATCACTGTCTGAATCGGAGTCACTGTCGCTATCCGAGTCACTGTCGCTATCTGAGTCGCTGTCAGAGTCCGAATCACTATCGGAATCGGAGTCACTGTCGCTATCCGAGTCACTGTCGGAGTCTGAATCACTGTCGGAGTCTGAGTCGCTGTCGCTATCTGAATCACTGTCAGAATCGGAATCGCTGTCTGAATCTGAATCGCTGTCGGAGTCGGAATCGCTGTCGGAATCTGAGTCACTGTCTGAGTCCGAGTCACTGTCTGAGTCCGAGTCACTGTCTGAGTCCGAGTCACTGTCTGAATCGGAATCACTGTCTGAGTCTGAATCGCTGTCTGAATCTGAGTCGCTGTCGCTATCCGAATCGCTGTCGGAGTCGGAGTCGCTGTCGCTATCTGAATCACTGTCTGAGTCTGAATCGCTGTCGCTGTCTGAATCCGAATCGCTGTCGGAGTCTGAATCACTGTCTGAATCGGAGTCACTGTCTGAATCCGAATCACTGTCGCTATCCGAATCGCTGTCAGAGTCTGAATCACTATCCGAATCTGAATCACTGTCGCTATCCGAATCGCTGTCGGAATCAGAATCACTGTCGGAATCGGAGTCACTGTCGGAGTCCGAATCACTGTCGCTATCTGAATCGCTGTCAGAGTCGGAATCGCTGTCAGAATCTGAGTCACTGTCTGAGTCGGAATCGCTGTCAGAATCTGAGTCACTGTCTGAGTCGGAATCGCTGTCAGAATCTGAGTCACTGTCTGAGTCGGAATCGCTGTCAGAATCTGAGTCACTGTCAGAGTCGGAATCACTATCCGAATCTGAGTCACTGTCGGAATCCGAGTCACTGTCTGAGTCGGAATCACTGTCGCTATCCGAGTCGCTGTCGGAATCCGAGTCACTGTCTGAGTCGGAATCACTGTCGCTATCCGAGTCGCTGTCGGAGTCTGAATCGCTGTCGCTATCCGAATCGCTGTCGGAATCGGAATCGCTGTCGCTATCCGAATCGCTGTCGGAATCAGAATCACTGTCAGAGTCAGAATCGCTGTCGGAATCTGAGTCGCTGTCGCTATCTGAGTCACTATCAGAGTCGGAATCACTATCGGAATCAGAATCGCTGTCCGAGTCAGAGTCGCTGTCACTATCTGAATCGCTGTCGGAGTCGGAATCACTGTCAGAGTCGGAGTCACTATCGCTACCTGAATCACTATCGGAGTCAGAATCACTGTCGGAGTCGGAATCACTGTCAGAGTCGGAGTCACTATCGCTATCTGAATCACTGTCGGAGTCGGAATCACTGTCAGAGTCGGAGTCACTATCGCTATCTGAATCACTATCGGAGTCAGAATCACTGTCGCTATCCGAATCGCTGTCAGAATCGGAATCACTATCAGAGTCCGAATCACTGTCCGAGTCCGAATCACTGTCAGAATCGGAATCACTATCAGAGTCCGAGTCACTGTCACTATCGGAGTCAGAATCACTGTCGGAATCGGAATCACTGTCGGAGTCTGAATCGCTGTCTGAATCGGAGTCACTGTCGGAGTCCGAGTCACTATCCGAATCAGAATCGCTGTCAGAATCGGAATCACTATCGGAGTCCGAGTCACTGTCGGAATCGGAGTCACTGTCGGAGTCCGAGTCACTGTCGGAATCGGAGTCACTATCGGAATCCGAATCGCTGTCGCTATCCGAATCGCTGTCGGAGTCCGAATCGCTGTCAGAATCGGAATCACTATCAGAATCGGAATCACTGTCGCTATCTGAATCGCTGTCGGAATCTGAGTCACTGTCGCTATCTGAGTCGCTGTCAGAGTCAGAATCGCTGTCAGAGTCAGAGTCGCTGTCACTATCGGAATCGGAATCACTGTCTGAGTCTGAATCGCTGTCGGAATCTGAGTCACTGTCAGAGTCCGAGTCACTGTCTGAGTCCGAATCACTATCCGAATCAGAGTCACTGTCAGAATCGGAATCACTGTCTGAGTCCGAGTCGCTGTCGCTATCCGAATCGCTGTCGGAGTCTGAATCGCTGTCAGAATCGGAATCACTATCAGAATCTGAGTCGCTGTCAGAGTCCGAATCACTGTCTGAATCGGAGTCACTGTCTGAATCCGAATCACTGTCGCTATCCGAATCGCTGTCGGAGTCGGAATCACTATCCGAATCTGAATCACTGTCGGAATCGGAATCACTGTCAGAGTCGGAGTCGCTGTCGGAGTCAGAATCACTGTCGCTATCCGAATCGCTGTCTGAATCGGAATCACTGTCAGAGTCAGAATCGCTGTCAGAGTCAGAGTCGCTGTCGGAGTCACTATCGCTATCCGAATCGCTGTCGGAATCGGAATCACTATCCGAATCAGAGTCACTGTCGGAGTCCGAATCACTGTCATCGCTATCTGAATCATCTTCGATAACATTGGCAGCTAAGTCCGCATAATAGCCAGCATCTTCAGCCGCGCTAGAAGCTTTCTTCTTAGCTTCAGATGCCTCAGAAGCTTTCTTCTTAGCTTCTTCCGCATAACTTGACGCAGCGGAATTATCTCCGGCTGCTTCAGCAGAATCCGCAGTTGACTGTGCAGTAGCAGCGTTAGAAGCTGCCGTTGAAGCTGCTGTAGCTGCAGATTGTGCATCAGAAGCCGCAGCAGTTGCTTGTTCCGCATATGAACTAGCAGTTGAATTTTTATCCGAATATTCATTTGCGATATTCGCGTACGAACTAGCAATCGAACCGTATGAAGTTGCCTGATCAGCATAATTTGCAGCTTCACTTGCTGCAGAATCTGCTGCTTCAGTTGAAACAGCATTAACTGTCAGATAAGCGCGACCTAACGTCACAGTTGAAGTCGTTGTCGTACCGTTCGTGGTATTAGTACCAGTGATAAGCAAATAATAGTAGCCAGATTGACCAACCGTTAGATTGGATAAATTAAGTGTCGCACCATTTTGTCCACTCAGCGCGACCCCATCACCAGTCGCAGTTTTTGAGTAGTACCATTGATAAGTTACGTTTCCAGTACCAGTAGTTGAGCCATCTGGAACCCATGTCAGATCACTACCAGCATCAATCGTCTTATCATCAAGTCCACTACCAATTGTAATCGTCTTCGATGATGAATAACTCGTTCCATCCGCATTAGTAATTGTAACCGTAATCGTAACTGTTCCATTGGCAACAACTGTCAAAAGTCCAGAATCATCAATGGTTGCAATACTTGAATCACTAGTCGTCCAACTGATGGTTCCAGTCGCATTTCCTGGATTAGTTGTTGATGTAAACTGACTGGTGACTTTATCATTGGAACTACTGGAGCTGTTGGTTGGATTAACAATGTAATCATCACCTGAAATGTCAATATCAGTTGCTGGAATATTACTGTTATAAACATCAACTTCAGCTAAGTTACTTGCAAAGGTATACGGCGTAACTATTCCTAACAGATCCCATGAATAGCTTTGAACTGCTTGGAACAATAACGATCCAGTGTAACTACCTTTAACAACCACTGTCAGTGAACTGCTAGTAGACAAGAACCCTGCGTTGCCACTAGTCGTATAAGAATCAATCACATTATTTGATACAGCCCAGTCCAACGAACGCCAAGTCCCGTTAACTTGAACATACCAAGTTGTACTTGAAGAAATGGCCACGCCGCCAAGTCCAAGCGCTGATGATGCAGATAACGTGAAAGTCCCACCGGAAACGGTTGATGTCACCGCCGCTGGTTGGGTCTTCATTCCACCTGAAATAACAATTCCAAGAATGGTAAGTGCATCGCCTGTATTCGTACTCTTATATGAATTAGTATTGTTCGAATAATTTGTCGCTGCACTTGCAGCAGAAGTGCCATAAGAAGCATTCGTAGTCGCCAAAGTTGCATATGAAGCTGCTTCACTAGCGGCTGCCGAAGCATTAGTTACATATGAGCTTGCCGCTGCGTAATCACCAGCTACAACTGCCGAAGAAGCCTGACTGGTATATTGTGCAGCCATTGCAGCAGCCGATGATGCCGCCGCAGCGGCCCCCATCGTTGTCGTTGCATAACTATTGGTCTGAGCCACATATGAAGCACCCAAGGTTGTGTTAGAAGCATACTTTGTAGTTAGTGAATTGGCAACACTGGAAGCCGCTGCTGCTGCCGATGATGCCACTGCTGCGGCGCTTGATGCCGCCGTCGCGATAGAATTATAATAGCTCGATTGTGCTTCCACTACCGTTTGCGTAATAGCGCTGGCGGCACTTGAAGCGGCAACCAGTTCATCAGTTGCATATGACAACCGTAGCGCCGCATATCGCTGTTGCAATGCAGCAGACGTATAGTTACCATCAGTTGCGTACGAAGCAGCTAAGCTTGCCGCATCACTAGCCGCTGCCGCATACGAACTGGCAGCAAAAGCTGCAGAACTAGCGGCCGCATTATAGCTACTAGTTGCGCTAGTGTTAAATGATGATCCAGCAACATTATAGGCGTTAGCGGCATTAGCAGCATAGGATGCCGCTAATGATGCTTGATCACCCGCCACATTTGCCGACGATGAGGCCAACGTTGCATAACTGGAGGCCAAGTAATCAGCAGCAGAATCGCCACCATCTTCATCAACTGCATTCGACAAAGCTTGATTTAAGCTATCCATCGCATCAGATGCTGCACTACTTGCCGAGCTAGCATACACGGACACTATGTTTGCATAGCTAGCAGCAGTTGCTGCCCAAAAACTAGCACTCATATATGCGCCCTTGGCCTCGTAAGAAGCCGCACTAGAGCTAGCATCGGCCGCTATACTTGCTGCTCCTGATGCCACAGAAGCGTACGAACTAGCTGCGCTATATGATGCGTTGGCGTTGGTCATATCAGCACTTGCCAATGAACCCGTCAAGTTGGCCGAAGAACTAGCAGCCGCAATGGCACTACTTGCTGCGGCCGCTTGTGACGCGGCTACTGATGCGGCACTATTCGCTTGACTAGCATAACTACTTGCAATGTCGGAATAATTTCCTTCCGGATTAGTTACCACAACTGTGATTACATTACCAGCAGCCCGGTACGTTCCTGTTCCCAATACACCCGTAGTTCCTGTTGCGACTGCTTGATAATAATAAGTCCCTGCGGTTGTAGTAGTTACGGAATATGTTGCAGAGTTGGCCCCTGCAATAGTCGTCCAACTACTACCATCAGTCGACATATACCAAGTATAAGTTGGAGTGCCATAGAAAGTCGTACTATTCTTAAGCGTGTTAGTAATCGTGATCGTATCACCGACTGACACACTTTCCGTACTAGTCGCTGTTGTTAATGTTGCATTAGAACTTGCCACCTGTTGTCCACTAACATTAGTAGAAAACTTAGCTGCCAACGTTGCGTTGGAAAGCGCCGTTGAAGCATAGCTAGCAGCTAATGATGAAGCTGATTGTGCGACCCGCGCATATGAATCAGCCGTACCAGGGTCACTAGCACTAACGGCAGCAACAGCGGCCGAACTGGCAACCGCATAAGCTGAGGAAGCAGAACTGGCGGCCGTAGCCGCACTAGAAGCATAAACCGCTGCCTGTGTCCCGCTCTGATTTGCAGCGACACTGGCCGCACTTGAAGCCGTACTCTTAGCCGTGTTAGCAACGTTTGCACTAGATGAGGCTGCACTAGCTAAATCACTAATAGCCGTGCTGTTTGCAAAGCTAGCTGCCGAAGTTGCTGTACTTGCGGCGGTACTCCCTGTTGCGTAGTTATTAGCAGCATCATTTGCGGCTGACGAAAC
Source organism: Lactiplantibacillus paraplantarum (assembly GCF_003641145.1). Lineage (NCBI taxonomy): Bacteria > Bacillati > Bacillota > Bacilli > Lactobacillales > Lactobacillaceae > Lactiplantibacillus > Lactiplantibacillus paraplantarum. Next base: position 1,103,048 of record NZ_CP032744.1, on the reverse strand, counting down.
GGCCGCATATGCGGTGCTGGTCGCTTCATAGTCATTATTAGTTGCATTGCTACTTGTTGATAAGTAAGCAGATGAGGCTACTGCGGCGGCCGCAACTGCATTGGAAGCAGCGGTCGAAGCAACTACAGCTGCACTAGAAGCAGCCGTATACGCTGACGAAACGGCCGTATTGCCTTTATCATACTGCATTGCCAAATAAGCACTATTGGCTGCTTCAGCTGCTGAGCTAGCTGCTACCGTGGCAGAAGATGCCGCACTTGAGGCGGCGGAATAATTGCTACTTGCTAAACTAACTAAACCTTGGGTAGCAGCACTGCTGGCTGTTGAAGTCGCCGTTGAGGCCAACGCTGCATATGAACTAGCTGCAGAGGCGGCGCTACTTGCTAAATTATTAGCATCCGCATAAGCTAGTGTATTTTCAATGGCTGAACCAACATGATTATCTAATGCATCTAAGTACATATTTGCAATACTATTATAATGCCGGGCCAAATCAGCCGCATTTAAGGCTTCTTGGTAGGCACTTTGTGCGGCACTGACTGCAGCCTGCGTCGTTAGGTTGGTGACCAAACTAGCATAACTGCTGGCAAGTGTCGCGTATGAATCTGCTAATGAAGCCGATGATGAAGCCGCATTAGCAGCCGTACTATCGGTGTTTGAACTCGCTGAAGATGCTGAATATGCCGTAATTCCGGCCGTTTCAGCAGCAGCCTTTACACTATTAGTCGTGCTAGTTGCCGCAGCAACACTGCTGGCCGTCGTAGTCGTACTTGTCGAATCAGCCGCATTTGAACTACTACTTGTGGCCGCACTATCCGTACTGCTTGTCGAACTGCTTGCTGAACTAGCACTAGCGTCATCAGCAGTGCTTGAGCTAGCAGATGTTGCACTATCACTACTTGAACTAGCGCTATCACTCGAAGAACTAGTCGTCTTGCTAGCGCTACTACTTGCTGTGCTTGACGTTGTCGTCGCACTAGTTGTACTCGTTACACTTGACGAACCGGTATCGGAATTACTGCTATTATCAGTTTCGTTTGATGAATTGGCATCGGAATTGCTACTATTATCAGTTTCACTGGAAGAAGATGACGAAGCTACCGTACTACTCGTGCTTGTTGCGCTCACACTAGAGGTACTACTTGCCGTTGAAGCAGCCAGTGCCGCCGCACTCGCTGCTGCCGAGGCAACCGCATCCGTCCCCGAACTCGCACTACTTGTCGCACTACTCGTTGCGTCACTACTACTAGTATCCGCTGAGGCCGTATCTGCATGCGCCATCAACTGGGGAGCACTAGTCAATACAAACGATGCCATGGCCGTAAATACCCAGGTACGGCCAACTTTGAACATCTTGTAGTGGACGTTGGGATCTCCTCTAAAAGATTTATGTCTCAGAAATTTCATGGTTTTGCCTTCCTTCTCTAACCTAATCAAGCCCGTTCATATATGATACAAACTATCCATATAGCGTGTTATTGGTATACACCGTTAATCGTTAGGTTGTACGTTAATAATACTATGATTAAATGCGTTTGCCAATAGTTGACACCGTCAATCTTGTTATGCTTTTCCTATTCAAGCTAATCAGACTTTTACAACATAAATAATATTAATGAAAACGAGTGCTACAGGGTTCCCAAACCCCATAACACTCGTTAAATGACTTAAATTTTATTTATACTACTTTCCAGAAAAAATATTTTACTTTTTTAAAATTATTTTATAAGACCATCAAATTTGCACTGATCCATAACCGCTACTAACAATAAATCTATTAATTTTGACATCACTAATGTTGATTCAAATCAGCCGCATGCTGAGCCGCTGTTTTTTGCGCTCCCCGGTCCAAACTATTCACAACAAATGCTAAAATAACTAGCGCTAGTCCAATCAAATAGACCCAGTGAAGCCCAGTGTACAGAATACGATGTAACGTTGGTAATAACCGACTCGGCAATTCAGTCGCTGTCTGCGGGTTGATTAACTTATTCATCATCGCCATGTTTGTCCCAGCATGGTGCTGAATTCCTTGGTTCATCCCAACATTCAGGGCAATCCCAAAAATTGAAATCATCAACGTCTGACCAATTGTTCGGCTCAACGTGTTAAATGACGTTGCAACCCCAACATTTTCTGCTGGTACTAAGTGTTGGGACGTGACCGTCGTGGCAGTAATCGTAATACCAAACCCGATGCCCCCAATGGCAGTAATCAAGAAGAACCATAGGAACGGTGTCGATACTGGCAACCATGCCAAGCAAATACTCGTCACTAAGATAAATGACAAGCTTAAATACAAGATACGTCGTGGTGCCCACTTAGCTAATAAGCGACCAGTCACAAATGAACCAACAATCCACATTAATGAGCTAGGCGTGACCGCAAAGCCGGCTAAGGAAGCTGGCACTCCTAGAATCCCCTGCGTCCAGGTGGGGATATACACTTCTACGGCCATCAAAAAGCCACTAACTAGTGCAGCCACCGCATTTTGAATAATGAACGTGTGATTCTTAAACAGATCCATTGAGATGACTGGTTCATCCGTACGACTTTCCCGACGAATAAATAGCCACAAACTCAGCGCACTGATAAGCCAAGACAACCCAACCGCTAACCAACTAATTGTCGCGTTACCTAGCAATTGAAAACTCAACATCAAACAGAGTAAAAAGAGCATTAACCAGAGACTACCGAGATAGTCGACCTTAACATGATTGTGCCGTTTGGGTTCCCGCAAATAGAATTGGAACAAGAACAAAGTAATTAGGCCGACCGGTACATTAATGAAGAAAATCCAATGCCAGCTGAGTTTGTCAACGATCAACCCCCCAATTAAGGGTGCCAACACTGACGCGATCCCCCACGCTGAACTATTGAAACCAAGTACTTTAGCGCGCCGCTCAAACGAATAAATATCGGCAATGATTGTCATCGAGACCGGCATCAGGGCCCCGGCACCAATTCCTTGAATCGCCCGCCAAAAAATAAGTACGGGCATGGAATTAGAAAGGCCACTCATCATTGACCCGACAATAAAGATAATTAAGCCAGCTTGCATCACGGGTTTACGACCCACCAAATCTGTGAGTTTTCCGTAAATCGGTGTCATCATCGCATTGGTTAACAGGTAGATTGAAAAGACCCAGTTCATCAATGAGACCCCGTGTAGATCGCCAACGATCGTCGGTAGTGCCGTCGATACAATGGTTCCTTCGATTGCACTCATAAACGTAGCGACGTAGATTGCAATCGTGACAGCGATGACGTTAGTTTTCCGTTGTTGCATTTTACCAATTCTCCTTCTCTTTTACGATTACAAAACTTAATCGAATTAAAACAGTCCGCAAAAAAAGCGCCCTTGAAAACAAGGTCGCTTTTAGCGTCGAGTACCTACAGACCGTAATGACTTAACATTACCGGATTATTCAAATGCTACTTTTAAGGCATCAACCTTATCAGTATGTTCCCATGGCAAGTCAATATCAGTCCGACCAAAGTGACCATAAGCCGCGGTTTGCCGGTAAATCGGTCGTTGCAAATCCAACATCTCGATAATCCCTGCTGGGCGTAAATCAAAGTTCTGACGAATGGCGTCAATTAACGCTTCATCACTAACTTTACCCGTTCCAACAGTATCAACTGCAATTGAAACAGGTTCGGCAACACCGATGGCATAAGCCAGTTGCACTTCAACTTGATCGGCCAGCCCAGCTGCCACCACGTTTTTGGCAATATAGCGTGCCGCGTAACTAGCAGAACGGTCCACCTTGGTGGCATCCTTTCCAGAGAAAGCACCGCCACCATGATGAGCAAAACCACCATAAGTATCAACGATAACTTTCCGACCGGTCAAACCAGCATCCCCTTGAGGGCCACCGATGACGAACCGGCCCGTAGGATTAACCAAGTACTTGGTTTGGTCATCTAACAAATCAGCTGGTAACACAGCTTTAATCACTTGTTCAATGACTGTTTGCCGAATCGTATCTAAGTCAACGTCAGGATCGTGCTGTGTCGATAGAACCACGGTATCAATCCGTTGTGGCTGGTTAGCTTCATCGTATTCAACGGTAACTTGGGCCTTGGCATCCGGACGTAACCATTTAATGGTCCCATCTTTCCGCAGTGCTGCAATTTTACGCATTAAGCGATGGCTCAACGCGATTGGTAATGGCATCAATTCAGGTGTTTCGTTAATGGCATAGCCAAACATCATGCCTTGATCACCGGCACCAATTTGATCTAATGGGTCAGCATCACCCGTACGCGTCTCTAAGGAATCATCGACCCCTTGCGCAATATCTGGTGATTGTTCATCCAATGAAACGAGGACGGCGCAGTTGTCACCGTCAAAGCCGTATTGACCATCAACATAGCCAATCGACTTGATCGTGTCACGCACGACCTTTTGAATATCAACATAGGCCTTGGTCGAGACTTCACCGAAGACCAGCACTAACCCAGTAGTTACTGAAGTTTCAACAGCTACCCGTGCTTGTGGATCCTGTGCCAACATGGCGTCCAGGATAGCGTCACTGATTTGGTCAGCAATCTTATCAGGATGACCTTCAGAGACAGATTCAGATGTAAATAAGTGTCTTTCACTCACAATAAATTCCCCCTTGATAATTTCGGTTACAAGGCATCTAAGTCCGATCCATTCTAATTGAACAGACATAACTTATCCTTTCGGGAACGGCTCATAACTATATAAGGTTATCACAATCACCATTTTTTTTAAAGAATTCCGTGAAAATATTGACGACGGCCCCCCCGACCGGTACGATTAAAGCATTATCCTAATTAGAGAGTGTTGACAATATGATTCGAATCGGAAAATTACATATTAAACGCGATTACGTGGCATTAATCATTTTCGCCATCGTCCAAAGCATCATCAGCTGGTGGGCCGCCCTTGATTACGGGCGTTCGTTCCAGACAGCAACGTTTTCAGCATCCCAATTACCACTGATTGGCTATACACTAGCTGTTTCGGCAGCAGTCTTCATTATTCTAGACCGGCGTATCGCCCCCCAGTGGAGTTTGATTGCAATCGGTATTACGGTTGCTTTCGCTTTTACAAATATTATTGCCAAAGAATCCGAACTATTATATTTACTACTAACGTGTAGCGCCTGGCTGCTAATCATGGCGGTTCCCCGCTTCGGGATGCAAAACTACTTTGGCTTAGTTGTTTTTAGCGTCATTATGACGTTCACGATTCCAGTTGCTGTCTTTGATTTACAAAATAATTACCTATCAACAACGTTTCTTTGGAAATTGACCCCGATGCTAGCTAGTTACGTCTTTCTGTACGTTCCGAGCTTCAGTCACCAACGTCAAATTAATCAGTTGATTTCCGCTGTCACTGGGCTCCTGCTCGTAATTGCCATTTTTTTACAACCTTTAACGTGGCAGACCATCCTCGCCATTCTCATCACGATTGCCGTTTGGTTTAGCCAGCAATCATTTGGTCGGACCCGACTACATCTTATGATCAATGTCGGCGTACAACTTGTATTGATCTTATTACTTTATTAATAATCATTCTAAAGAGCGTCTAACTAGTTCAAAAACACTAGTTAGACGCTCTTGGCTTAACGTATATCTTATTGGTAGCTCAAAGCGCTGCCAATAAATGTTGCCACTTTTTAATAATTGTCTGTTTATTATACCGCTCTGCAGAACGATAAGCATTGGCACTAAACTTCGCCTGCTGTTCAGGATGCTGTAAATAATCACGAACTTTCATTGTGAGTTCATCAATGTCATTGGGGGTCACTAAGTAACCGTTAACACCATCTTCAATAATATCCTCGGGACCGTATGCAATCTGATACCCAATGACCGGAACACCGTAACTTTCAGCTTCCATCGTAGCCAATGAGAATCCCTCTTCCACACTTGTCATCAAAGCAAGACTAGCTTGCTGATATTCCTGCGCCAAATCTGGTAAGAAACCGCGAATGAAAATGTTACGCTCCAAGTGATGGGTAGTGATAAATTGGCGCATCTGCGTTTCAATCTTTTGACCATGGCCAAACAAATGTAACGTAATATCAGGAAATTCACCAACTAACCGGCGAACGACTTCCAATTGATGTAGTAACTGCTTTTCTGGTGAATAGCGGGCTACACTAATAATTCGGTGTGAATCTCGACCATCACTCTTGACCGGCCGTTCAGTCGTAAAACCAACTGGAATCACGTCAACTGGTGGTAAGTGATCATAACGTTTCAATAAATCCCGTTTTTGGTGCTCAGTCGATACAATGATGCGGGCAAATAAATCCGGATGAGCTAAGACATAGCGATAAACAGATTTTAACTGGCCCGTCACAACGTCTTCGCCGATTCGCAGATGAGTACTGTGCAATACCGAACACACACGCACAGCGGGACGCGTCTTACTGAGAGCCGCTGCTGTTTGCCGGTTGCGATCACAGAAATAAACATCATCGGCCGTTGCTAATTCATCAAAAAAGAACGTTTGTAAAGCTTGCTCAGAATCAAAAAAGAAGTCCCGTTGCTGATAGTTCTTCAATGTAATTAGCCGTAACCGTGGTTCTGGCTGGGTGATATCATACTGTTTAATAAGCTTAACTCGCCCTTGTAAATCGTAATAAACTTCGGTGTGCACTTCCTGGTGTTTAACCAAAAAGCTTGTTCGGCTTAGAAAGCCCCGATTATCATAAAATTCGCGTCGAATCTTAACGCCGTGTTGATCGAAATAATTAATATAATCTAGTTGTTGTAAGTCAGATGCCACGAAATGAGCATACATGAGATATTGACCATTGGCATCTAATACACGTACATCTGTCGTATTAGCGACCTTGATCACTTGAAATTGACAGATTTTTTGCCAATAATGCAGCCAATCGTGATTAATCTTGGTGACCGTCCCAGGCATGGTGCCTTGAAAGAAGTCATACAAGCTAAAACATTTTCCTTGAGCGCCAAAACGTGCTGCGTGTTCATGCAATCGTGGATTATAAGTTACATAGACACACTTAGCTTGATAACCCGCCGCTTCAAACAACGCTAACCGATTCAATTGTGCCTTTTCAATACCCGTTAGTTTTAAACCTAAGCCGGTGCCAACAAAATAATACATACTCAGCCGTTCCCTTCTCAACTTAAAGTAATCAACTTAATCAGTATCTTGATATGATTGCTTTTAACGATCAAGAATCCAGACTAATAATTGACCTCTTCATCTATTATAACTGTATACTATCATTACATTACCATATTTTAAGTCACTTGACCAAAATATGAACAATCTGATTTTACTAACACCAGCAATGGCAAAAAAAGCTCAGACAAGATCACACGACCTTGCCTGAGCTTTTCATTGTTGCAAGTAGTAACGAACATCAGGACGCCTCAGTAATCAAGATTGGATCTTAACACCACTTCAACAAAATAATATCGCTATCATTTTACCATCTCAGCTACCGTTGTAATATCAGCAGGTGTCGTCCGACAACAACCGCCAATAATTCTAGCCCCCGCTGCTAACCAGCGTGGCACGAAAGCACTGAATTGATGACTTAAGTTCGTTGATTGCCAAGTCTTCGTGACCGGATCATACTGATCGCCCGAGTTGGGATAGACGATCAGTGGAATATTAACGGCCGCTTTTAACGTTGCCAACGCTGGTTCAATATTTTCCAACGTGGTGCAGTTAACACCCACAGCCACCACGTTAGGCTGTGCCGCGACCCACTGAGCTGCTGTTGCTAACGGCGTCCCGTCACACAACGTCTGTGGATCCTTAATACTAAAGCTGACCCAATAAGGTTGCTGTGACCACGTCGCCGTAATCAGCTGAACTAAAGCCTGAACCTCATCTAAGCGCGGCATGGTCTCAAGTGCGAGCACATCAACACCGGCAGTCATCATTAACGCCAGTCGTTTGCGATGAAATTCTTGATAAGCCGTTGTTGTTAACTGATAAGCTCCCGTATATTCACTCCCATCCGCTAAGTACGCACCGTATGGACCAATACTACCAGCAATACTGGCATCCGTCACACCACTCACGTCCCGAGCAGTATGAGCAATCTTAACGGCTTGTTGAATCAATTGCCGCGCTTGCGCCAGTGGAATCCCTGCCTGTTCAAATGCGGGCACGTTAGCCTGATATGTATTAGTTGTCATAATTTGAGCACCCGCGGCTAAGTAACTTTGGTGGACCGCTTGAATTGCTTCGGGATGATCTAACATAGCCGTTGCAGACCACAGTGCACTATTGGTGGTCACACCCCGTTTTTCTAATTCGGTGGCCATCGCCCCATCTGAAACGACTGGGCCCCGGTTTAATAAGTCAGTTAATGAAAGCATCGCAATAATTGCCTTCCTTTCTCCTAATACATTATGTTATTCTAATAACATTGCTGATTTTCTAATCATAGTCTAATCATGTTAATTCTGCAAGTAAGGAAGGCCGTTACATTATGTCAAAACAAACCCACCTCAGTCGCCAAATGGAATCGCGACACGTCCTGATGATTTCACTCGGTGGCGTCATTGGGACTGGTTTATTCTTAAGCTCCGGTTATACGATCCATCAAGCCGGACCGATTGGAACACTACTAGCCTATACAATTGGCGCCATCCTCGTTTACTTAGTCATGTTATGTCTAGGGGAACTATCAGTCGCCATGCCATATACGGGCGCTTTTCACGTCTACGCCAAAAAATACATCGGCCCCGGAACCGGCTTTACTGTTGCGATTCTGTACTGGCTAACTTGGACGATTGCCCTCGGTTCAGAATTTACGGCTGCCGGTTTGATCATGCAAACCTGGTTTCCACACATTGCCACTTGGATCTGGAGTCTCGTCTTTATGGTGGTCATCTTTACGGTCAATGCACTGTCGGTCCGTTGGTTCGCAGAAGCCGAGTTTTGGTTCGCGAGCATCAAGGTCATTGCAATTATCGCCTTTATTATTTTAGGTGGCCTCGCTATGTTTGGTCTCTTGCCGCTACATGGACATGCCAGCGCGCCTTTTTTCAGCAATTATACTCGCAATGGCTGGTTTCCTAACGGCTTCGGTGGTGTCTTCACCACCATGTTAACGGTTAACTTCGCGTTCTCTGGAACCGAGCTGATTGGAATTACCGCTGGTGAGACCAAGGATCCGGCGCACACTATTCCAACTGCGATCAAAACGACTTTGTGGCGCTTAATTATTTTCTTCATTGGTAGCATGTTCGTCATGGCGGCCCTGATTCCATATCAACAAGCTGGCGTGACGCAAAGCCCTTTTGTCCTTGTCTTTAAGGAAATCGGGATTCCCTACGCTGCCGATTTGATGAACTTCGTGGTTCTCACTGCGATCATGTCCGCTGCTAATTCCGGCCTATATGCGTCCACCCGAATGCTCTGGTCACTAGCCAATGAGGGCACAATTCCTAAAGTCTTTAAGCAGACCACTAAGCGCGATGTCCCACTAGTTGCGCTGATTACTAGTATGTTAGGTGGTATTTTGGCGTTACTATCAAGCGTCTATGCCGCCGGTTCCGTCTACCTCGTGCTCGTTTCCATTTCCGGACTCGCCGTCGTCATTGTTTGGATGGCGATTGCCCTTTCAGAAATCAACTTCCGTAAAGCCTACCTCAAAAGTGGGCAGTCATTAGATCAGTTAACCTTCAAAACGCCCGGCTATCCAGTCGTCCCGTGGTTAGCCTTTATCTTAAGCGGTCTCTCTTGTATTTTGATTTGGTTTGACCCTAATCAGCGTATCGCTTTATATTATACGCTGCCATTTGTGGCCATCTGTTACCTAGGGTATTATCTCAACCAGCGTTATCGGCGGGCCCACACTTCAAAATAACACGGTTAGTCAGCTCAACTTATCAAGCTTTACTACACTACTAACTATCCAGTTCAGGTTACCCTGAAACAAGGCCTGAACACGCCAGCCTTACGCGATAAATCAGTAGCTGGTATTCCCCTGCTGAATTGTACTCTGGCCGTTATTCGATTCACGAAGCAACCAACTAATTACGTGACATCTCCCGCTAGCAATTCGGACGCTAGTGGGAGATTTTATTATGTCATCATTAAAATAATTATCACTAGATAATCGAATAAATAAACCATTAACCCCATATACAAGCTTTCGATTATGCTATGATTAATTTATCAATATTAATTGGAGGGGTTTCTATGCATCCAGGACTATTACTCGTTAATTTAGGTTCCCCAGCATCCCCACAAACTAAGGATGTAAAAACATACTTACAAGAATTCTTAAGTGATCCAAGTGTCATTGAAATGCCAGCTGCACTTTGGCAACCCTTGTTGCGTGGACTGATCTTGCCGACCCGTTCCTGGCGTTCGGCCACTTTCTATCAAGATAGTTGGCTCCCACAAGGTTCACCGTTGATCGTCTACAGTCAGGCTATCTGTCAGCAGGTGCAAACGGCCCTACCTGATTGGGATGTTCGGCTGGCTATGACATACGGCCAACCGGACATTGGCGTGACCTTGCAAACAATGGTTGCCGCCGGTTGTGAGCGCCCCCTCATTCTACCGCTCTTTCCACAATACACGCAGAGTACGCACGGGGGCATTCATCGTCAAGTCGAAGCGACCGGGTTGCCACATACGTTCATTGACCATTTTTATGATCAACCAACTTACATTCAATTATTAGCTGCCAAAGTCTGGCAGTGCTACCAAACTAACAATTACGATGCCGTTATCTTTAGTTACCATAGTATTCCTACCGCCATGGTGCGTCACGGTGATCCTTATCAGCAAGAGTGCGAAGCAACAACCAAGGCCGTGTTAGCTGAATTGCCAGAATTACCGGCGGCAAAAGTTATTACCGCTTATCAATCCAAGTTCGGCCCGATGCCCTGGCTAAAGCCCTACTTAAAAAATGAGCTCATGCAGCTGGTTGAATTGGGCAAACGCAACGTATTAATAGTCACCCCATCGTTTGTGGTGGACTGCTTAGAAACGCTCGAAGAAGATTATGTTCAAAATTATCAAACGTTTCGGGCTAGCGGTGGTAATCGCTTTGATTTAGTGCCGCCGATGAATAAAGATACGGCTTTCAGTCAATTTCTAGCCGACCTGGCCGTTCAAAAACAGGAGGCATCGAATCATGCAATCGCATCGTCATCAGAGCCTTGAAGAAATTAATCAGAGCGTGGCGGTTCCTGACGTTCACCAGACTGCTTTTTGGCGTAAATTTTTAGCTTACAGTGGCCCCGGTGCGCTCGTCGCGGTCGGTTACATGGATCCCGGCAACTGGCTGACTTCACTAGCTGGTGGTGGCCAGTTTCAGTACCGACTCTTAACTGTTTTAGCATTAGCCATCATTGTAGCCATGTTCATGCAGGACTTAGCAATCAAACTCGGCGTCGTTGCCCGGCAAGACTTAGCGCAAGCCATTGCCAGTAAGTTGCCACGACCCGTGCGTTACGCGGCGTGGCTCTTAAACGAAGTCGCAATGATGGCAACCGACATGACTGGCGTGATTGGGACCGCGATTGCGTTAAAGATGTTATTCGGTCTACCACTACTTGTCGGCATTCTACTAACAATTGCGGATGTCTTAGTCGTATTGTTATTTCTAAGATTCGGCATCCGTCGCGTGGAGGTAATCGTTCTCCTGGCCATCTTAACCGTCGGAATTATTTTTGGAATCGAAGTCGGCCGTGCCCACGTTCAGTTTGGTCACGTCCTGCTAGGCTTAGTTCCGACGCCGCTGATTATCAAGAATCATACTGCGCTGGTTCTAAGTTTAGGGATCCTAGGCGCGACTATCATGCCCCATAACTTATACTTACACTCGTCACTTGCACAAAGTCGTCGTTATGACTACCATGATCCAGCTCAAGTAACCGAGGCGTTGCGGTTTGCCAATTGGGATTCGACCGTACATTTGATTGCCGCTTTTCTAATCAACGCACTTTTACTTATCCTTGGCGGCACGCTCTTCTTTGGTCATACGACCGCGTTAGCTAGCCTTCAAGCCGTCTTTGATGGACTCAAAAACACTGCCGTAGTCGGCATACTTGCTAGCCCGGTCATGAGTTGGTTATTTGCATTGGCTCTTTTGATTACCGGTTTAATTTCATCGATCACCAGCACCTTGGCTGGTCAAATTGTGATGGAAGGGTATTTGCACATCCGTTTACCACTTTGGCAACGCCGTTTGCTTACCCGAGCCGTCACGTTGATTCCCATCCTGATTATTGGTGCGATAGTCGGTTTTAGCGACGCCGCGTTTGAAAATCTAATTATCTACGCGCAAGTTGCACTCAGCATCGCGCTCCCCTTCACCTTACTTCCGTTAGTTGCGTTGACGAATGATGCCAAACTCATGAAGACTCACGTTAATCGGGCGATCGTGACGTGGCTAGGGTATGGTTTAGCGGGAATAATTACGATATTGAATATTTATTTGGTCTATAGCTTATTCTGATAATTTCATTTAACCACGTGTTTTGAAGCACGTGGTAGAAGCCGTCAGCTGGACGTATCAGTTCCCGCAGCTGACGGCTTTTTATTGCCTAGTGACACTCTAACTTGTGCTTGCTGCATCAATGTCCAATCCCCATCTACCCGTTGACGTTGATCAAGCAATACTCAGATTTAATCCGTCGTCCACACAGGCTTGAGACTAAAGAGCCTAGGGGTCAAATGCTCATTAGCCAAATTACGCTTAGTCGGCAGTAGGTTACTCTCGGTTTAGAATAAGACTCGTATTTGAAGCATGCGGCTTGTGCGTGGCCTCAAACCGATGTCGGGGACGTTCCAACAATTGGCACCCAGCCCAGGGGTCGAAATAGCATGCGGCACTACTGACGATCAGGAGTCCAACTAATGGCTCATTAGATCATCATTCATAACAAACTGACTAGCACCACACGTAAGTCGAGCTTAATGAGTCTCAATGAGTCTCAATGAACAAACTTATGCGATGGGCTATGGTAAAATAAAAACCGTGATTATCGCAAGGATAATCACGGCATGAAACGAATTGGCTTGAATATACGTGCTATATATTACTTCGTTTCATACCCATTATAACAGATAAAAGTTACGATGGCTTTTCATAGTGGTTACATTCATAAATTTTTACAACCCACGTTTGCCCGAATAAAACATATGACCAACTCTTAGTTTACATAGTAGAAAGGAAGCACCTTAACATGGTAAAAATTGCAGTACTATCTGACGTTCATGGTAACGCCACCGCACTCGAAGCAGTCCTAGCAGATGCCCAGTCTCAACACGTTGACGAATACTGGACAGTCGGCGACATGACCGTCCGCGGACCGGAATCAGAACGCTGCCTCACCTTACTAGACCGCGTGCAGCCCACCGCCTACGTTCTCGGCAATCACGAGGAAAACTACCGCAAAGTAATGGCTGCTAACCCCAACACGTTCACCAAACCTAAGCAAATTATGGCAACGGTTCTCACCGCTTTTGATCGGCGCCAACTGAGTTCGACACACTTTGAACGGTTACTTAACTTACCAATGACGGTCATCAAACACGTTGGCCCGTTAACTATCCGCCTCCAGCATGTTTTGCCAACTATCGTTAGTGGCCACGCGCTCGCACCGACTGCCAATCAGGCCAACTTTGACCAAGCCGCTGCAGGCGATGTCGATATCGTCATCTATGCGCACACGCACCAGCCCATCATGCGCTACGCAACTACTGGCCAGCTGATTCTAAACGCCGGGACGGTTGGCCTTCCGACTGCTATTAATCCCCACCTACGCCAGCCACGGGCGAATTACTTGCTCCTGACCATTGACGAGACGGGGCTCCAACAAGTGGATTACCGCGCCGTAGATTTTGATTGGCAACGAGCCATCGCGATTGCTCATGATGCTCATTTACCATATGTCGAATTTTATGAACAAACCTTGCGGACCAACGCTTACCAGTACGCACCTAGCGCGGTCGCTGCTTACAATACCCAACATGATATGGCGCAAGCAGCCCGCAAGATTTTGCTTGAAAACTATCACTGAAAATCTTCTAAAAATCGGGAGAAAATAGTTTCATTTTCCTGGAAATTCTGTATACTTTTAAAAGTCGATTGCTGTTTCGACAGTTAATCGCCGTTCAAGAGAGGAGCCAGAATTATGTACTTTAAGAAAGCGACCCTCGATGATCTCGATACGATCATCGACATTCTAAGTGACGGTCGTAATCAACTTGCCGAAGCTGGAGTCAACCAGTGGCAAGGCGACTACCCGTCTCGCAAACAAATCACGGCCGACATCATGCAAGGATCGGCGTACTTATTTAATGCCGACGATAACGCAACGGTCGGCGCCGTCGCTGTCGTGCCATCACCAGATGAGACTTACGATACGGCTAATGCCCAATGGTTAAATACAACCGCACCCTACGTCGTGATTCACCGAGTCGCAATTCATTCCAGCCATGCTGGTCATGGTTACGCGACCCAATTGTTCGAAAAAATTATCGCCCATATTGCTGCGGAACATCCCGAAATCAAGAGCATCCGTATCGATACCCATGCTGACAATCAAGCGATGCAACATCTGATTGCGAAGATGAACTTCAAACGTGTTGGTGAGATGGTTGGCGTGTACCATGTCGACGATGTTTGTTACGTCTATGAAAAAATGCTGTAATTAATCTTAGAACCTGACCACTTGTGGCAGGTTCTTTTTTTACGAACAAATACAATCAGCCATGCTAAATAGCCCCCCGTTTGCGGCGGCTGTTACAGCTAAGTCCTTTCAGCAAACGCAAAACGAGTAGCTGTTTGATGCTTGTAACTAGCTCACTAGTGCAGCCCTGATTAACACGAGTTGGGCTTCATTTTTGTAACAAAGTTGCCAGTGCGGCATACCGTTTGCGCCAGTCCAAAATAGTTAGCGACTCACAAGGTTGCGTTAATAGCCAATCCAACTGTGCTTGCCGGTCAGACTGATCTAAAAAGACGTAATTCCGCGGCGTGACAAAGTTTTTAAACTGACGACGTAACTGTGCCAACGGAATGTTAGGTAAGGTTGTAAAAGCCGTAATCGGTAACGCCAATCCGGCTTGAGTGCCTTCAAAATAAGCAGCGGTGGTTGTGGGCGCGTCATGCTGTAACAATGCGCCTACAAGCGCTAATTGTTCAGGCGCGAGTTGCAGGCCCTGATCACAACGCAAAAAGAGTTGAATTCCTCCATTAGCCCCCGTCGTATAGACAAATGCTTGAAACGGGCGTGCAAAAAAACGTCGACGATATTCCAGAATCTTCGTCCCATTGATAATCGCTTGTGTTGGTTCTGGATGCAACGAAAATAATAATGTTGGCCGCTTTGCCAAGTAATAATCTTTAATCGTTGGCATGGTGCCATCCCCCTTCACTAATTAGCACTAAGTATACCTCACTTGCTAGCATGCGCCAACTAATCGCCATCCAGATAAACACGAACTATAAATAGTTAATAAACACAGTCGTTCCGATTTATTGCCGAATTTACTGGATTTAAACCTTAATCAGTCGTATATTATTCGTATAAATAAAAAAAGGCGGTATTGGTATGCATTGGTTGGCGGATCTATTGGCAGCAATCGGGGTCGTTTTGAACGGGATCCCACAAGGAATCATGGCAATGAGTCTCGGTTTTGCGGTCTTTCCGACTGCATTTTCATTCGGATTAGTTGGTTTAATCAACGGAGTGGCTGGTTCAGTTGCGCCGGTTTCATTTCAAGCGGAGTCCCTTGCACTGGTCGGGCACCTAGGACACAATTTACGCGAACGGTCGTCAATCATCTTTTTAGGTGCGAGTCTGATGTTCGTGATTGGCTTGACTGGTACTCTGCCGCTCATTGTTCGCAGTCTGGGCAATCAGCTTATGGCAGCGATGATGGCGGGAGTTGGCGTGATGTTGGCTAAAATCGCGTTGCAAATGGCGCATGAACAACCCCAATTTGGGTGGCTGTCAATCGGCTTGGCGGGTGCGACTTATTTGATTAGTAAAGATTTAGTATGGACAATTGCCGTATCAGTGATTGGGACCAGCTGTTACGCAGCGACGACACATTATCGTGTCACACTACCGGAGCACGTGACGACTCGCAAATTACAATTTGTCAAACCACAGTTCAGTCTTAAAATTCTGCGAGGCGCACTGAGTCTAGCCTGTCTTAATATCGGCGCTAACCTCTCGTACGGCTTAATTACTGGCCAAATGACGGGGCAACACCCGAACCCGGTCAATCTAAATCTATTGACTAGCAGCCAGGCACTAGCAGACCTAGGAACAAGCCTTCTGGGTGGTGCACCAGTAGAAACGATTATTTCCGCGACAGCCAGCGCGCCTGAACCAGTAATTGCGGGTATCCTAATGATGCTGATCATGATGCTGATTCTATTACTGGGATGGCTGCCGAAGCTAGGAAAAATCGTGCCTAGTACTGCAATTACCGGCTTTTTGTTTATCTTAGGAACCATTGTCATTTTCCCAGAAAATGCCACCACCGCCCTGCATGGCTCGTTAAGCACGGTTGCGGGCGTGACCCTCGTCGTGACCGCCCTTGTCGATCCATTCGCGGGGCTAATGACCGGGGCACTACTAAAATTTGGCTTACCAATAATTGGATTGGGGTTATAAATATGCAAACTTATCAGTTAACATTAGGACCACTGACACGTCAGTTACCATTGATTCGATTGAACGCCACGACTAGCATTGCCTCTTTCGTCCTATTAGGCGACGCTGAATTAACTGACTATGCTGCCCGTCAGCTCAGTCAACGGCTAACCACCACTAAATTTGATTATCTAGTCACGATGGAAAGTAAGGGCATTCCACTAGCCCAGGCGCTAAGCCAGGCCACAAACCACCCCCGCTTTATCGTTTTACGTAAGAATCGTAAGGATTATATGCAACACCCGCTTAGCGAACCGGTAAGCGCAATTACGACTAGCACCCCACAACAGCTAGTTTTGGACGGTACTGATGCCGCACTAATCAATCATAAGCGCGTTATCATTATCGATGACGTCATTAGCAGTGGGGGCTCGTTGACAGCTGCCAACGCCCTCCTACACCAAGCTGGTGCCCAAGTGGTCAAGCAGATGGCAATTCTAGCAGAAGGCACCGCCAGCCAGCGTACTGATATCGACTTTTTAGCACCGTTACCGCTATTTGGCTAGCGACGGTTCACGCGTTAGGCCTTCGACGTGCTTGACAATCATGCCAGTACATCAATAATTTACAGAATTGTGAGGAATCACCACTTATGGCAAGTATTAGTAAGCGCGGTTCATCCTGGACCGTGAGGATAACTTATTGCAATCAAAATGGTAAAAGTATCAGGAAAGTGTAACGTTCAAGACTAAGCTAGCGACCCAGTATTTCGTCGCGCACAATGAGCTCAAAAAAAGCAGGGTTACACCCCCTCAGCACCGCCAACGTCATTTGTTCAATACTTTACCGCTTAGTATACGGTCTTACCAAGCGCCCAAAATCACCGATGCTACTAAACTCAATTACAGGTTTATCTTAACAACACCCCAATGGGCATCCACTCTCACAAATACAGGATACACCTACATTGCCACCCCCGCTTCACTTTACGAATTGCACACCTGTTTCTGACATCTAATTTATCTGATGAGGTAATCATAATACATATGGCGGCTACTGGAAATCCGGTCGATTATTTACTGCTTACGTTTATTTTCCTTTTAATTGCACTCAATTGGCCACCAATCAATTACGAATGATGCAAAAAAAGCAACCATACACAAGGTATAGTTGCTTTTTGGTATTGAATACCACAATATACGTGGTTTGATACCGGCGATCGGGGTCGAACCGATACTCCCTCAACGGGAACTGGATTTTGAGTCCAGCGCGTCTGCCAATTCCGCCACGCCGGCAAAAGAATAACTAGATGGAACATAAATCTGATCAGGATTATAACCTTTTCAGGAAAGGCGGTAACCGGATTTGAACCGGTGATGAAGGTTTTGCAGACCTCTGCCTTACCACTTGGCTATACCGCCATCATTTATTACCCAAACCCAACTGGGTTAGCTGGATTCGAACCAGCGCATGATGGAGTCAAAGTCCATTGCCTTACCACTTGGCTATAACCCAATCAAAGGGCGGTAGGTGGGAATCGAACCCACGCGTGCCGGAGCCACAATCCGGTGCGTTAACCACTTCGCCACTACCGCCATCATGGCAGGGATAGTAGGAGTTGAACCCACACCGACGGTTTTGGAGACCGTTGTTCTACCATTAAACTATATCCCTATAAAGAATGGAGGGGAGTGGATTCGAACCACCGAACCCGAAGGAGCGGATTTACAGTCCGCCGCGTTTAGCCAGACTTCGCTACCCCTCCATAAATGGCGCGGGACGGAATCGAACCGCCGACACATGGAGCTTCAATCCATTGCTCTACCGACTGAGCTACCGAGCCATATCATTCTTCATGATGGAGTCTATTAAATTATTGATGAATAAATTCTCATCAGATGGAGGATACAGGGCTCGAACCTGTGACCCTCTGCTTGTAAGGCAGACGCTCTCCCAACTGAGCTAATCCTCCATAATGACCCCTACGGGATTCGAACCCATGTTACTGCCGTGAAAGGGCAGTGTCTTAAACCACTTGACCAAGGGGTCATATTTATATATATCTAACTAACGGAGAGTAAGGGATTCGAACCCTTGAAACAGGTATAACCCGTTTACAGCATTTCCAATGCTGCTCCTTCAGCCACTCGGACAACTCTCCATGGCTTACCGTAGATAACTCCGACAGGCGGGCTCGAACCGTCGACATCTTGATTAACAGTCAAGCGCTCTACCAACTGAGCTATGTCGGAATAATCGCATGGCAACGTCCTACCCTCGCAGGGAGCGATCCCCCAACTACTCTCGGCGCTAAGAAGCTTAACTTCTGTGTTCGACATGGGAACAGGTGTATCCTTCTCGCCATCGTCACCACACTATTGAGAAACTTGTGCTCTCAAAACTAGCTAATATCAAATATTTTCATATGAACCGGAACACCAATTACTTGGTTAAGTCCTCGACCGATTAGTATTAGTCCGCTTCATGCGTCACCGCACTGCCACTTCTAACCTATCTACCTGATCATCTTTCAGGGGTCTTACTTCCATAAAGGAATGGGAAATCTCATCTCGAGGTGTGTTTCACACTTAGATGCTTTCAGCGTTTATCACATCCATACGTAGCTACCCAGCGATGCGCCTGGCGGCACAACTGGTACACCAGAGGTATGTCCATCCCGGTCCTCTCGTACTAAGGACAGGTCCTCTCAAATTTCCTACGCCCGCGACGGATAGGGACCGAACTGTCTCACGACGTTCTGAACCCAGCTCGCGTACCGCTTTAATGGGCGAACAGCCCAACCCTTGGGACCGACTACAGCCCCAGGATGCGATGAGCCGACATCGAGGTGCCAAACCTCCCCGTCGATGTGGACTCTTGGGGGAGATAAGCCTGTTATCCCCAGGGTAGCTTTTATCCGTTGAGCGATGGCCCTTCCATACGGTACCACCGGATCACTAAGCCCGACTTTCGTCCCTGCTCGACCTGTCTGTCTCGCAGTCAAGCTCCCTTGTGCCTTTACACTCTGCGAATGATTTCCAACCATTCTGAGGGAACCTTTGGGCGCCTCCGTTACTTTTTAGGAGGCGACCGCCCCAGTCAAACTGCCCACCTGACACTGTCTCCCACCACGATTAGTGGTGCGGGTTAGAGTGGTCATACAGCGAGGGTAGTATCCCACCAACGCCTCCACCGAAACTAGCGTTCCGGTTTCTATGGCTCCTACCTATCCTGTACAAGCTGTACAAACACTCAATATCAAGCTACAGTAAAGCTCCATGGGGTCTTTCCGTCCTGTCGCGGGTAGTCCGCATCTTCACGGACAATATAATTTCACCGAGTCTCTCGTTGAGACAGTGCCCAGATCGTTACGCCTTTCGTGCGGGTCGGAACTTACCCGACAAGGAATTTCGCTACCTTAGGACCGTTATAGTTACGGCCGCCGTTTACTGGGGCTTCAATTCTGAGCTTCGCCGAAGCTAACCCATCCTTTTAACCTTCCAGCACCGGGCAGGCGTCAGCCCCTATACGTCATCTTACGATTTTGCAGAGACCTGTGTTTTTGATAAACAGTCGCCTGGGCCTATTCACTGCGGCTGATCTTGCGATCAGCACCCCTTCTCCCGAAGTTACGGGGTCATTTTGCCGAGTTCCTTAACGAGAGTTCACTCGCTCACCTTAGGATTCTCTCCTCGACTACCTGTGTCGGTTTGCGGTACGGGTAGTTAAGTACTCACTAGAAGCTTTTCTCGGCAGTGTGACATCAGACGCTTCGCTACTAAATTTCGCTCCCCATCACAGCTTGTCCTTAAAGTAAAAAGCATTTGACTCTTCACAAGACTTACTGCTTGGACATTCTAATCCAACAGAATGCACATCTTAGCCTCCTGCGTCCCTCCATTGCTCAAACGCACTTAACTAGTACAGGAATCTCAACCTGTTATCCATCGTCTACGCCTCTCGGCCTCGACTTAGGTCCCGACTAACCCTGGGAGGACGAGCCTTCCCCAGGAAACCTTAGTCATTCGGTGGATAGGATTCTCACCTATCTTTCGCTACTCATACCGGCATTCTCACTTCTAAGCGCTCCACAAGTCCTCACGATCTTGCTTCACCGCCCTTAGAACGCTCTCCTATCACGCGACCTAATGGTCGCATCCATGGTTTCGGTAGTATGCTTAGCCCCGGTACATTTTCGGCGCAGAATCACTCGACTAGTGAGCTATTACGCACTCTTTAAATGGTGGCTGCTTCTGAGCCAACATCCTAGTTGTCTATGCAACTCCACATCCTTTTCCACTTAGCATACATTTAGGGACCTTAACTGATGGTCTGGGCTGTTCCCCTTTCGACGGTGGATCTTATCACTCATCGTCTGACTCCCGGATATGAATCAATGGCATTCGGAGTTTATCTGAATTCAGTAACCCAAGACGGGCCCCTAGTCCAAATAGTGCTCTACCTCCATGATCCTAATTCCGAGGCTAGCCCTAAAGCTATTTCGGAGAGAACCAGCTATCTCCAAGTTCGTTTGGAATTTCACCACTATCCACACCTCATCCCAGCAATTTTCAACTTACACGGGTTCGGTCCTCCAGTGCGTTTTACCGCACCTTCAACCTGGACATGGATAGGTCACCTGGTTTCGGGTCTACAACCTCGTACTCAAAACGCCCATTTCAGACTCGCTTTCGCTACGGCTCCGACTTTTTAGTCTTAACCTTGCACGGGATCATAACTCGCCGGTTCATTCTACAAAAGGCACGCCATCACGCATTAACGCGCTCTGACTTATTGTAGGCACATGGTTTCAGGAACTATTTCACTCCCCTTCCGGGGTGCTTTTCACCTTTCCCTCACGGTACTGGTTCACTATCGGTCACTAGGTAGTATTTAGCCTTGGGAGATGGTCCTCCCGGATTCCGACGGAATTTCACGTGTTCCGCCGTACTCAGGATCCTGAACTGAGAGAACTTGATTTAATCTACTGGGCTATCACCATCTATGGCGGATTTTCCCAAATCCTTCGACTATCAAATTCTTTGGTAACTCAAATGTTCAGTCCTACAACCCCAAAGTGCAAGCACTTTGGTTTGGGCTGTTCCCCGTTCGCTCGCCGCTACTTAGGGAATCGAAATTTCTTTATATTCCTGCTGCTAATGAGATGTTTCAGTTCACAGCGTTTACCTCCAACTAGACTATGAATTCATCTAGTGGTAACAGTTGATTAAAACTGCTGGGTTGCCCCATTCGGAAATCTCCGGATCATAGCTTACGTACAGCTCCCCGAAGCATATCGGTGTTAGTCCCGTCCTTCATCGGCTCCTAGTGCCAAGGCATTCACCATGCGCCCTTGTTAACTTAACCTCATTTACCTAACGGTAAATGCGATTAATGAGTTTAGCGATAATTAAACTTCAATAAAAAACTCAAAAAACGCGGTGTTCTCGGTTTCATTATGAAAAAATATATTTGATATTATCTAGTTTTCAAAGAACAAGTTTCAATGACGACCAACGTCGTCAATGGAGAATAGCGGGATCGAACCGCTGACCCCCTGCTTGCAAAGCAGGTGCTCTCCCAGCTGAGCTAATTCCCCATGAGGTATTCAACTTATTGGAACCAACTGGTTCGGTTCCAATGGGCCTAAATGGACTTGAACCATCGACCTCACGCTTATCAGGCGTGCGCTCTAAACCAGCTGAGCTATAGGCCCAAAAAACGCTTATTAAATTGAGAGTTAGACCTCTCAAAACTAAACAAAGTTTCGACGTGTGTGTAGGTTTCCGTAATATTCCTTAGAAAGGAGGTGATCCAGCCGCAGGTTCTCCTACGGCTACCTTGTTACGACTTCACCCTAATCATCTGTCCCACCTTAGGCGGCTGGTTCCTAAAAGGTTACCCCACCGACTTTGGGTGTTACAAACTCTCATGGTGTGACGGGCGGTGTGTACAAGGCCCGGGAACGTATTCACCGCGGCATGCTGATCCGCGATTACTAGCGATTCCGACTTCATGTAGGCGAGTTGCAGCCTACAATCCGAACTGAGAATGGCTTTAAGAGATTAGCTTACTCTCGCGAGTTCGCAACTCGTTGTACCATCCATTGTAGCACGTGTGTAGCCCAGGTCATAAGGGGCATGAT
This sequence comes from Lactiplantibacillus paraplantarum, assembly GCF_003641145.1. Lineage (NCBI taxonomy): Bacteria > Bacillati > Bacillota > Bacilli > Lactobacillales > Lactobacillaceae > Lactiplantibacillus > Lactiplantibacillus paraplantarum. The sequence continues at coordinate 1,080,292 of NZ_CP032744.1, read as the reverse complement.
GATTTGACGTCATCCCCACCTTCCTCCGGTTTGTCACCGGCAGTCTCACCAGAGTGCCCAACTTAATGCTGGCAACTGATAATAAGGGTTGCGCTCGTTGCGGGACTTAACCCAACATCTCACGACACGAGCTGACGACAACCATGCACCACCTGTATCCATGTCCCCGAAGGGAACGTCTAATCTCTTAGATTTGCATAGTATGTCAAGACCTGGTAAGGTTCTTCGCGTAGCTTCGAATTAAACCACATGCTCCACCGCTTGTGCGGGCCCCCGTCAATTCCTTTGAGTTTCAGCCTTGCGGCCGTACTCCCCAGGCGGAATGCTTAATGCGTTAGCTGCAGCACTGAAGGGCGGAAACCCTCCAACACTTAGCATTCATCGTTTACGGTATGGACTACCAGGGTATCTAATCCTGTTTGCTACCCATACTTTCGAGCCTCAGCGTCAGTTACAGACCAGACAGCCGCCTTCGCCACTGGTGTTCTTCCATATATCTACGCATTTCACCGCTACACATGGAGTTCCACTGTCCTCTTCTGCACTCAAGTTTCCCAGTTTCCGATGCACTTCTTCGGTTGAGCCGAAGGCTTTCACATCAGACTTAAAAAACCGCCTGCGCTCGCTTTACGCCCAATAAATCCGGACAACGCTTGCCACCTACGTATTACCGCGGCTGCTGGCACGTAGTTAGCCGTGGCTTTCTGGTTAAATACCGTCAATACCTGAACAGTTACTCTCAGATATGTTCTTCTTTAACAACAGAGTTTTACGAGCCGAAACCCTTCTTCACTCACGCGGCGTTGCTCCATCAGACTTTCGTCCATTGTGGAAGATTCCCTACTGCTGCCTCCCGTAGGAGTTTGGGCCGTGTCTCAGTCCCAATGTGGCCGATTACCCTCTCAGGTCGGCTACGTATCATTGCCATGGTGAGCCGTTACCTCACCATCTAGCTAATACGCCGCGGGACCATCCAAAAGTGATAGCCGAAGCCATCTTTCAAACTCGGACCATGCGGTCCAAGTTGTTATGCGGTATTAGCATCTGTTTCCAGGTGTTATCCCCCGCTTCTGGGCAGGTTTCCCACGTGTTACTCACCAGTTCGCCACTCACTCAAATGTAATTCATGATGCAAGCACCAATCATTACCAGAGTTCGTTCGACTTGCATGTATTAGGCACGCCGCCAGCGTTCGTCCTGAGCCAGGATCAAACTCTCAAATTAATGATGAGTTTTAAAAAGCTCATTTAAAGTTGTACTAAAATTTATTTGCTAGCGAATTGACTTCGCAAATGTTTTTGCTCTTGATTCAAAATCAAGAGACCCTACACATTTGATTCGTCGAAACTTTGTTCAGTTTTCAAAGGTCTAAATCGTTCGTTGATTACCTCAACGCAACTATTAAAGTTTATCATCATCAGAACAAGCTGTCAACATCTTTTTATAAATTATTTTGAATAACTATTCAATGTAAATGCTCACATCAATTTGAATATTCATAATAATGAGTAATGTTGCATATCGCTCTTAACGACAAGAAATATAATACCAAGAATAACGACCCGGGTCAACCCTTTTTATGAATTAATTTCAGAAAAGTTTTAAACACCGATTAATGTCGCAATAGACTATATTTTACGGGGTTTTCACCAAGATAGCAAGTAAAACTTTAACAAACCACTTTCTTAATTTTCAATCATTATTTTTCACAACTCGCCCTACCAGCCTCAATGAATATTTTTACTTTCATTAATCAGTCTTTGAATGCGCCAACAGCAAAAGCTACTCGCTGAACATCGCACTCCTGGCCTCATCCCTCAGCAACTTCCCTACAACCGCTGTTCATCGTCTTAGCATCATTAACCTAGTATTCAGCAACAGCTCTGACTCAACTAACAATTGGCCCTACCATAATTAGCTTACAATATCTCTCAAATATATGGCGCCACCCGACCTGCTAGTTAAACGCATGACCTTTCCACTTAGCCTGCACTATATATTTAATACCGGATTTGCCGCATTACAATCACAAAAAAAAGGATAACGCCGTTAGCGTTATCCTTAATACCAAACTACTTCACTTAATCCGAACTGCTACTTGAGCTACTACTGCTGTCACTTGAACTAGATAATTCTGGTGCATCCGTCTTATAGAGACTCTCAGTCGATTTCCCTTTGTGCTTAGAAAGCACACTAGTCTTGTTCTCGGCTTGAATCTCCTTCAATGATTTCAGAGTCTTTGTCAGTTTATAGCTGTAATCCGACTTATCGACCTTCTTAAAGCCCTTAGGCGTGTAGAAACGTAGTAAATCACCCTGGATGACACGATCAGATAGCGAGAGCTCCGTTGTCACATGGTTTTGCATCTGCTTAACGGTATCCTTCTGCTTAGTGGTCATATCGGTCAGCTTCTTACCGGTCTTCGAGTCATAGACTGTCCCACTAATCTTCGTATACGTCGGTGAAACAAAGTCACCGTTTCGGAAGGCCACGGTCTGGTTATGTTGCTTCGACAATAAGTCGGTCCCAAACTGAATGTACCCCTTGTTCTTAATCCCTAACAGATCAAAAATTGTTGGCAATGCGTCAATCTCACCACCATACGTGTGGTTGACACCACCTTGAATTCCTTCCGAATGAATCATGAATGGTACCTTCTGGAATTGGGCCAGATCGAAACTAGTCACTGACTTCTTCCCTAATAACTGTGCAATTGCCGCTTTATGATTATTCGAGATACCGTAATGGTCGCCATACAAAACAATCATACTATTCTTATATAGGCCAGCCTTCTTCAAGTAACTAATAAATTCTGCAAAGGCTTGATCAAGATAGTGGGCCGTCTGCACATAGCCATCAACCGTTGAGTCCCCAGTCGTCGTCTTATCGATCGTCTGGTTCTTCTTATCTAATTCATATGGATAATGGTTTGTTAGCGTGATCAGCTTCGCGTAGAACGGTTGCGGTAACTGTTCCAAGTACTTAACCGAGTCTTTGAAGAAGATTTTATCCTTCAAGCCATAACCAATGTTATAGTCTGACTTTTCTTTGTAATAAGAAGAATAGAAGAAGTAATTATACCCCCAGGACTTATAGGCGTTATCCCGATTCCAGAAACTAGCCACGTCCCCATGAAAGGCTGCCGTTGTATAACCCTTTTGCGACAAAATTGCTGGTGCCGCCTGGAACGTATTGGACGTCCCATACTGTGTCATCGCTGACCCAGTTGGTAACCCAAACAATGAGTTTTCCATCATCATTTCAGCATCAGAGGTCTTTCCCTGTGCCACTTGGTGGTAGAAATTATCAAAACTCAAAGTACTCTTATCATGATAAAACTTGTTCAGGTTGGGTGTGACTTCCTTGCCATCAACCTTATAATCAATTAAAAATTGCTGGAAACTTTCCAAGTGAATCACAAAAACGTTCTTCCCCTTGGCTTTACCAAAGTACTTGACGTTCTCGCCAGCCTGATTTTTCTTCAGGTAAGCAAGGACACTCTTCATATCACTACTACTTGCTTGTGCACGCGTGGCACTTTCCTTTTCAGTCTGATAAAAACTATACCCTGCATATGTGTTCAGCCCTAAGTACTTAACAATGTAGTTGTTATCAAACGTCCGCGTCAACAAATCTGAACGGTCGTGCTCGGACATCCCGAGATCAACAGCGAATAATGCGACCCCAATCATGGTCAGCGTTGCCGCATACCGAATCTTAAAGGGCCGCGGATCGATTCGAATCACCTTGAAGGCTAATAACAGAATCAATAGCACAACATCCGCATAAACTAAAAAGTCAGTTCCGTGAATAATCTGCCCTAAACTCTTGCCGAGATTATTGCTAGCAGCACCAGAACTCTTAATTACCCCTGCCGACATAAAATCAGAAAATTCCCGGTAATACAAGATATTGGCAAATAACCACGTCGTCTGTAGAGCGTCGATGATCATCATGATCCAATACTTTAATCGGCCCCGGAAATATAAGGCAATACCGAGCAACACAATTGCTGTCGGAAATGGATTCAAGAATAAGATAAACTCCTGAACGGGTCCCTTAACCCCTAAAGTAAATTCACTCTTATAAGCGATATATGTCTTTAGCCAAAATAAGACCACGGTTAGGAGGTAAAAGCCCAACGTCGTGTTGACCTTCCCAACCGTGTTTTTTATAAATTTAGGCATGGTAATTTCTTCCTCCGTTATTGCTATTAACAAATCCATATTATAACGGTTGCGTCCTACTTAGCAATATCTTGAAGATTTCTTCAAAAATTCTTCAACATTACAACGCGTCATAATATGGATCTATCGAAAACCTATCTGGATTTTGGGGGAATACTAGTTATCCGTTAGTAAATCGTATAATTCAATGGCAACTAGATCAATGTTATCGAACTCAAACGTTTGGTCCGGATTAAATTCTTGCAACGTATATGTCGAGGTGGCGGGATCGTACGCTACTTGCCCACGTTGAACGCCTTCCTTTTCAAACCGTCGTGATTGCACTTCGGTTGCTTCAGTTGTCCGCATGGCTTCTAATCGTTTGAGAATTGCTGATAGTTCAGATTTATCCATTATACTAATCTCGCTCCTTCAAGTTTTGTTTACATTCTAGCAAAAAATAGGACTAATAACACGTTTTTTCATAGAAAACCTATTTTTAACACAAAATTTCACACTTATAATTATACCCTAACTTCCTGCTAAGACGATGAGAAGTTGTGCTAAAATTAGAACAACTTATAAATTAAAGGGAGTTCGGATATATGACATTATTTAGAGACGATCTTAATGAAACAATCAGTCACATTCAAGTTTCCGCCATCCGTCAATTTGATGAGGAAGTTAGTGCGATTCCTGACATGGTTAAATTAACACTCGGCGAACCTGACTTCAACACCCCTGAACACGTCAAGGCTGCTGCTAAAAAAGCCATCGACGATAATTATTCTCACTACACTGGCATGGCTGGTCTATTGGAACTACGCCAAGCAGCGGCACACTTTCAAGAGACAAAGTACGGTATCCACTACGACGCTGATGACCAAGTCTTAGTGACTGTAGGTGCTACGGAAGCCATTGCCACTGCCTTGACAACGATTTGCAACCCCGGTGATGCCATCATTATCCCATCACCGATCTTTCCAGCTTACATTCCGATCATTCAAGAAGCGCACGCCAAGCCACTCTTCATGGATACTGGCGTCAACGACTTTGTCATCACGCCTAAGATGGTCGATGACTTCATCGCTGCCCATCCTGATGAAAACTTCAAAGGTATCGTGTTGAACTACCCCAACAATCCAACCGGGGTCACTTACGTTGAAGATGAAATCAAAGCACTTGCTGACTGTTTCCATCGCCACAACTTATGGGTCGTTTCCGACGAAATCTACAGTGAATTAACTTATGGCAGTGACCACGTTTCAATTGCTAAGTTTATTCCTGATGAAGTGATCTTAATCAATGGTTTATCCAAGTCGCATGCTATGACCGGTTGGCGGATCGGATTCCTATTCGCTTCTAAGGAAATGACCGCACAACTGAAGAAGGTCCACCAGTATTACGTCACCGCTGCGACCACGATTGCTCAGAAAGCCGGGGTTGAAGCCCTTACCAACGGAATCGATGATGCACAACCAATGCGGCAAGAATATCAAGCACGTCGAGACTTCGTCTACCAAACGATGTCGAAGCTTGGTTTCAAAATTGCTCGTCCGACTGGGGCCTTTTACATTTTTGCTAAGATTCCAGCTGGTTTCCAACAAGACTCGATGGCCTTCTGCAAAGACCTTGCGCGTAAAAATCAACTCGCTATTATTCCTGGTACCGGCTTTGGTGCCGAGGGTGAAGGGTACGTTCGGCTAAGCTACGCCGCCAGCATGGAAAAGCTTCATCAAGCCATGGACCGCTTAACCGCTTATATGCAAAATCCAACTAACCATGTCAACTAATCATGACCATGCTTTAATCAGCTAGTGTCGTGACAGTCAATACTTGGACTCGACGGAAACGTTAGCCAATGACCAATCCAATCCTGTAATCCCCAAAAGGGACGCCAACTACTGTTTACCAGCAGTTGGCGTCCCTTTTTTCATTCTCATTATTACAATCCATAACCATATGGCTACGACAACTTACTTTGCAAACGCATACGCACCAGTCGGCGTCGTCACAGTCCTTTTTGCCGGCGTCGTTGCCCATTGTAGCGGCCCTAGCATTGTTAATGCTTCCGGTGTCCGATAGACCACTTCTTGCGTGGTTCCCGATAGCGGGTCAGTCAACCGTACTTTGAGAACTGCCGTGTTCGCGGCCACATAGTTTGGTTCCGTTCGATGCAGTGGCCATAAAGCAATCTTCGTCTGCGTCAATGGTTGCTTACTATTAGCCCACATTGTCGTATTGCGCTTTGTCACCAGGCGAACCTTCGTTGTTGTTCCTGGAATCTGATAATTGATCTCTTTTGGAACAACTGACTGATACCGCTCCGTCGTTTTAAGCATCAGTCGCAAGTTGTTATTAGCTGTAAACTGCCAAGCACCACCAAGCGTTGTGGCAATCATCCGCCGACCATTTTGTTGATAAGTCGCCACCAAGCAAGCGCCTGCCTGATTCGTATATCCCGTCTTCAATCCATCCACCGGTACTCGGGGATCATAGGATTTTTCTCCCTTTAGGATCTCTACCGAAGTCGGGACAGTATACTTATGAATTTTAACTGAACGTTGGTTAGCAACATCGATAACTTCTGGATAGTCATTGATTAGATGTTGCGCAATAATCGTGACTGCCCGTGCTGACACTAAGTTCTGCCCCTGCTCACTGGTCCCCTTGAGTTTGAGATTGTAATTGGTTAAATCCGTATTATCCAGCCCCGATGCACTAATAAAACTGGCATCTAGGTGCCAGTGGGCTGCTTGTTGATTCATTAGCTTAATGAACTTAGCATTACTACCAGCAACATACTCGCCCAACGCAATTGCCCCACTATTTGAGGAGCCGACCAAGGTGGCCGCGAATAATTCCTTGACCGTAAAGTTCTCCTTAGCAGGCATTGGCATCACTGACAATGTTGCACTAGTCGCCATCTTACGAACATTTTTTTTGATAGGCACCGTATCCGTCCACTTAATTTGACCACGTTCAATGGCTCGTTCAACTAAATAGAGTGTCATCAATTTGCTTAATGATGCAATTGGCAACTGCTGATCAGCATTTTGGGCGTAGACCACCTGACCAGTCTTGGCATCCATTACGTAAGCTGCTTTGACTTCATCAGCCTTGCTACTGGCCGCTTGAGCCGTTTGACTGTTACTTAACCAACCGCCGACAGCTGTCATCAACACTAATCCCCAGACTAACCGCTGTTTAATTAACTTTAACATAGTACCTTCCTCTAATTAAATAACCGCGAAAAATGAGCCGAACAATAACGTCGACTCATTCAAACTACTGTTCTTGTGAATCCGACTGATCAGGCGCAACAATCGGAATTTCTTCAGCTTTTTCGGGTCGCATCGCCATTGCGATCATCCCCAAAAATAGGCCTAGATAGTACGTCAAGATCCGCCAAATTAACATCGCCAGAATTAACTTACTATGACTAGGAATAAACTTTGCAAACAAGGCGGTAAAGCCAAACTCAGCGCCGCCAGCCCCACCGGGAATTGGAAACAGAGATGTGACTAAGAAGATCAAAACATTCAGGCTCGTCACCATGATCAAATTAACGTCATCAATCCCCATTGCCCGCATAATAAAATATGGAATCAAGTAGTAAACTAACAACTGCAAAAATGTCACGATACAAACTTCGACCAGCATCCGCCAGTCCTTGGTCATCCGAACACTTTCTTCGTAAAACGAGTCGATTTTTTCACTAATATTGCTTTCAAGCTTGGCAAATCGTTCGGCTTTCATAAACCAACCCACGGGTGCCAATACAACCTTGACTGCCCGCTTCGTAAAGTTATACCAGTACATTACCAGTAGTAGGCCAACAATCACTGCGAAGTGAATAAGAAAACCTAACAGTACATATAACGATAAGTAGCTTAACTTCTCAGCCAAGTAATGGAACCCAATTAACATTGCAAATAGGAAGTTTAAAACCACCATCGCTTGAAAGACAACGAACTTCATCAGTGCGACCGAACTTGCACGCCCCGCATCAATTCCTGACTGAGCCATCACAAAAATCTGAGCCGGTTGACCACCTGAAGAAAACGGCGTAATACCGTTGAATAACTGCTCCGCTAAAGGCACACGTAAGGCATTTTTAAACGTATAATTCCGATAGCGATGTCTGACAAACTTTTGCACGACCACCGCTTCTAGGCCAAAGTACAGTCCAACACAGCCTAAAGCCACTAACAACCACCACCAATTCAAGGTGAGGATGTCGTCCATCAGATTACTTAACTTAACGTTGCGCAACGAGTACCAAGAAATGCCGACACCAAGCGCAACCATCACGAGTAATGACCAGATGTTTTTTCTTGTCATTGACTACCCCTCTTTTGCCTGTTGCAAATAAAAATCATGCCAAATCTTAGCCAGCCGTTCCTCAGAATAATCCTGAGCAGCTAACACTGCCTTGTCATGTAAAAATTGCAACCCAGCTGGATTATGTCGTAAGCGGTCGATCTGCTGTTGCATATCATCGACATCACTGGCTGCTTGGTAGTAACCATCAATGATGGCCCGGTACAAATCCAAATCTCGCAACAAGACTGGGGTACCACAACTAAAGGCTTCTAAAACCGACATTGGGAATAGTTCATTATAAGAAGGCAGCAAGAATAAGTCCGCCATGTTATAATAATCCACCAATTTTTCACGCGGCACAATTCCTGGGAAAGACAGGTTAGCGGGCGGATTATCCACCACACGCTTCAACTCTTGATAACCGTCCGTAATCCGGCCGAATGAAAATCCACCGGCCCACACGAACTGGATATCTGGATTCTGCTTCGCTAACGTAATAAAGTCAGGAACACCTTTCCGGTCTTGAATCTGACCAGTCCCAATAATCATAAATTTGTTTTGATCATAACCGTACTGCTGGCGTAAGCGCAACTGTTTGGCCTTGGTCATTTCATAAAACTCACGTTTACTAACAAAATTAGGAATGTAGGTTACATCCGCCCGTTTGATATGATAGGCTTCTAGTTTTGGAATAAAGGTCGGGTTCACGACCACAATGTGATCCATCCGCTTGTAAAAAGAGATCAAATAGCGATTAAAAATTACTTGAAACGGTCGTGGCAGCTTCAAGCTCCCCTCGAGTGTCTCTGGTAAGAAATGCACGTAGCCAATCTTACGACCACGGTTGGGCATAAATGTGGATAAATAAAACATCGGATTAACCGTATGGTAATGTGAAATTGCCGCATGACCATACCGATTAACCTTAATATTAAATTCATCCTGCCAATGGGTTCGTAACAACCGCATTAATTCTAAATAGGCGCTGCCGACCCCCTGACCCTTGACCGAGTCGGCTTTTGAAAACATGGTAATGTCTAACATAATTCGTCCCCTCACACGTGGCCCATACCGAATAAGCATCCCTGAACTATCAGTGATACTCATTCGTTTCTCGACACACGTTAATTGCTAATGTTGGCCGACTTATCCGTTGATTCAGAATATGCCAACTGCACGTCTTGATAGTAGTTGATGACCTGCTTGCCAAAATACTCCGCTGAAATTTGATAAAGCTTCTTTTGACGAGGTTTGGGATCATTAAAAGTGTTAGGGTGCTGTAAATAGCGCACCACGTCCTTAACCAAACTGGCCTCACTAGTAAATGTCGTTCCCAGTGATGGATCATCTAATAACTGATCCGTATACGGGCTAGATGCAACCACCGTTTTAAGCCCTGCAGCTAGCGCTTCAATATACGTCAGCCCCTGTGATTCCGAATTAGAAGCCGAAACAAACAAGTCCGCCATCTGATAGTAGTTATAAACTTCATCATTATCAATTTCACCAGTGAATTGAACATGCGCCGTTAGCCCAGCATCCTGAACTTGATTTTCCAGCGTTTCACGTGCCGGACCATCCCCAACAATGAGCAATTGGGCAGTTGGCACTTGCGCTAAGATCGCCGGTAACGCCGCAATGACTTCATGAATGTTTTTTTCATACGCCAACCGACTTAATGACAATAACACGGGCGTCTCGGGCTGATAACCAAGTTTTTGTCGATAATCAGCCGTCGATTGCTGTTCGTACTGATTAATATCAATCCCAGTGGGAATAATCCGAATTGGTGCCTTGACCCCGTAGCCAGTAAGTGTCTTGGCTACTCGCTCACTGGGTGCGACAATCCCATTGAGATGATAACAATACGCTCGGGTGGCTTCCTTAACGTGGTATGGTTTTAACAGTTTTCCATTGGCAATATAATGTAAATAATCTTCATACATGGTGTGATAGGTATGAATACATGGCACTTTTAATTGCTTGGCAACAAACTTACCAATCATCCCCATTGAGAACTCTGTCTGAGTATGAACAATATCTAGTCCGAGATCCTTAGCAACTTGGTAAGCTTTAAACAGTCCCCGAACAGCGATTCGCCGATCCGTGAACGAAACAAACGGAATGCTCGTAAATCGAAAAATATTTCGTTCATAAATATTCTTATCAACATGGGGATCCGTGGTCGTAAAGATATAGACTTGATGACCAGCCCGTTCGAGTTGATTGCGCAACACCTTAATTGACGTTGCGACCCCACTCACTTGTGGATAGTATGTGTCTGTAAATATCCCGATATTCACGTAGATTCTCCCCTTATCTCCATCAATCAACAATGTCGTTAACTGATGTTGCTTAACCGCTTTTAGACCATTAATACACGGTCGTGACGAAATACGACTTAATGCCTATATTATAAACATTATATTGGTTAAATATCCGAGTTGCAAATAATCTTAATATAAATTAAGAGTTCGTGGCAAAGAAGTCCCATCTAAGCGCTGACTGAAAATTAGTCACAGATTATGAAAATGTTAAGCCATATTCTGTCTCCACGATGTAAGCACGTTGTAAGTCCCTTAGTACCATCAATGCCAGCTCGTAGCAAGCGGCTACCTCCTCGCTCGTCAAAATGCGTGCTACGACATTTTGCTTTCCAGCACTATCAGCTGACAGCCCGCCACAAGCCTTTTAACCAATGCTAATCCTGGCCATCCTCCTAGGCGGATATACCCCAACTGAAATTATGTCAGCTAGAAATGCACACTTCCAAGGTAAGCGCCAAAAACTATCTTTAAGAACGCCAGCCTTATGACGCCACTTACAAATGTAATGTCTGGCTGGACGTTCTAATTTTCACCAACCATTGCAGTCATTATGGATTAACGTACTACCAATGCCGGCGCACAAAAAAAGAGCAAATCCGCAGATTTGCTCTTAGCTTAATCGTTTATTTACCAAAGACGTTCTTTTCAACTAATTCCTTGACTTCTTCGTTAGTGACACACTCGTTAAGTGCCTTATCAGCTAACTTAGCCATTTCCTTAGTATCAAGTTTCTTCATTAATGAACGTGTCTTAAGCACGGAAGTTGAACTCATTGAGAATTCATCCAAGCCTAAGCCCATCAATAATGGTACCGCAATTTGGTCCCCAGCAACTTCACCACACATCCCCGTGAAGCGACCGTTAGCGTGAGCAGCGTCAATGACATGCTTGATCAAGCGTAACAACGATGGGTTGTACGGTTGATACAAGTATGACACTTGTTCGTTGCCACGATCGGCAGCAAAGGAGTATTGGATCAAGTCATTAGTCCCAATACTAAAGAAGTCAACTTCCTTAGCAAATTGGTCAGCTAAAATAGCTGCTGCTGGAATTTCGATCATGATACCAAGCTTGATGTCATCAGCAACTGGCGTACCAGCCGCAACCAACTTAGCCTTTTCTTCTTCAAAAATGGCCTTAGCTTTACGGAATTCATCAAGCGTAGCAATCATTGGGAACATGATCCGTAATTGACCGTAATGTGACGCCCGTAATAACGCCCGTAACTGGGTCCGGAAAATGTCATCGCGATCAAGGGAAATCCGAATAGCCCGGTAACCTAAGAATGGGTTCATTTCATCAGGTAATGGCAAGTATGGTAATTCCTTGTCACCACCGATATCCATGGTCCGAACGATAACCGGTTTGCCGTTCATTCCTTCGACAACCTTCTTGTAAGCTTCGAATTGGGTATCTTCGTCAGGTAATTCTGAACTATTCATGTACAAGAATTCTGACCGGAACAACCCAATGGCTTCAGAGCCAGCATCCAAAACGCCGTCCATATCGTCCGGTGTCCCAATGTTAGAAGCTAATTCAAAGTGCTTGCCGTCCTTAGAAACGGTGGCTTCGTTTTTCAACTTCGCCCATTCGGCCTTTTGCGCAACAAAGTCTTTAGCCTTTTGTTGGTAATCGGCAACTTCAGCATCCGTTGGCGTAACTAAAGCGTCACCATTGATACCATCCAAGACAACCGCGTCGCCTTCTTTGATATCAGTCGTAGCAGATTCAGAACCAACGACCGCTGGAATTTCAAGCGTCCGTGACATGATAGCCGAATGACTAGTCCGACCACCAATGTCAGTAATGAAGCCCTTAACATACTTGCGATCAAGTTGAGCCGTATCACTAGGTGTTAAATCGTGGGCAACCACGATTACTTCGGAGTCGATTAAAGCTGGACTTGGTAAGGTTACCCCTAACAAGTGGCTTAAGACCCGCTTCGTCACGTCGCGAATATCACCAGCTCGTTCTTGCATATATGCATTGTCCGTCATTGCTTCGAACATTGAAATGAAAGTATCAGTAACTTCCTTCAACGCTTCTTCAGCATTGACTTTATCATCCTTAATCTTACCTTCAATTTGCCCAAGCATCTCTGGGTCAGACAAAATGGTGATATGAGCTTCAAAAACTTCCGCTTCTTCTTCACCCAAGTTTTCAACCGCTTTGTCTTTAATGACCTTTAGTTCAGCCTTGGAAGCATCGAAAGCGTCATGTAACCGTGCAACTTCGGCATCCGTATCAGAAACCGTTGTTTTTTCGAATGATAAATCTGGATCAACTAGCATATAGGCCTTAGCAATTGCAATACCATCACTGGCCGCAATTCCTTTTAGTACCTTTTCAGCCATTATTCAGATAATCCTTCTTTCTTCATCGTATCAGTTAAAGCTGCGATGGCGTCGGCTTCGTCGGCACCTTCAGCAGAAATGGTAACGTCAGCATCTTTACCAACACCGAGTGACATAACACCCATGATGGACTTTAAGTTAACGGACTTGTCTTGGTATTGCAACGTAATTTCTGAGTTGAACTTACTTGCTGATTGTACCAATAAAGTTGCGGGACGTGCGTGGATACCAGTGTCTGCGATTACGTGAAATTCTTTCTTTTCCATAACTATTCGATCTCCTTCAAGATAAATAAATTTAAAATTGGTTCCGAGTCCATTCGAGTTGCCGCCAACACGTATGCTCAAGAGCCCTTAATAATGATGATAGCAATTATCCAATTAAAATACAAGCCCTTTCATTCAAGCTAGGCCTATTAATTGGTTGTCTTACCATCCTTCTCGAAATGGTAAACGATACGGCCATCTAAGTCCGCCATACCAATGACTCGTTTCCGATACTCATATTTCATATAAGCATCGTGAAAAGCCATAAATTCATCCGGCGTCACGGTAAAACTTTCGCGTTCGCCATGACGTAACGCTTCCATTAATTGAGTATAATCCGTTGCCAAACAATTACCGCCTCCTCAAAGTTAGGTTGACACATTGCTGCATCACAATCAATGCCGTTGGTTAAGGCCCTCCGCCGCTCACTGACAGTTGGTGACTGCCAATGAAAGGCCATTCCTAACAAACATCAAAACTGGTCAGGCTCGATGCATGCAAAAAAACCGCTTTGTACTATAATATAGACAGACAGTTGCACACATAACTTATCCTAGCCAGATAATTAATATACAACGAATCCGGTTACATGACAAGCTATGAGTTGCAACTATCCAGACTCTTCAGAAATATTTGAATCAATTAGTCGTTGCGAATTAATTAGGCCGCACGTCCAGTTTTGACCCTGAGGCTTTTCACTTGCAACAGTCCATAAATTCGCTATACTAATAATCAAAGGTCAACAAAGGTCAAAGAGCCGATGAACCTTTAACTATGATCCTAATCGATTTAGTTATATTTCTGATGCGAAAGGTGTGTGACAGCATAATGCTTTGTGACAATTGCCATAAGAACGAAGCGACGATTCATTTATATACGAGCGTCAACGGTCAGCGGCGACAAATCAACCTTTGTCAAAATTGCTATCAACTGCTAAAGAATCAGGAACAGCAACCAAATAACGGAGTTGGAGGTGCTGATATGGCACAAGATCCATTCGGTTTTGGTGGTCTTGACGACATTTTCCGTGCAATGCAGGGCGGCGTTGATTCTAACGCGTACCGGCAACAACAGACCCCACCGACCCAGCCAGCTGGTCCTAATGGCGGTAATCGTCGTGGCAATAACAACGGCGGTGGCCTCCTTGGTCAATACGGTTTCAACTTAACCGCGCAAGCTAAACAGGGCAAAATTGATCCAGTGATTGGTCGCGATAACGAAATCAATCGTGTTATCGAGATCTTAAATCGCCGGACCAAGAATAACCCCGTTTTGATTGGTGAAGCTGGTGTTGGTAAAACGGCGGTCGTGGAAGGTTTAGCACAGAAAATCGTTTCTGGTCAAGTTCCACAAAAACTGTTAGATAAAGAAATTATTCGTTTGGACGTGGCTTCCCTTGTTCAAGGGACTGGTATTCGGGGTCAATTTGAACAACGAATGCAGCAATTAATGAAGGAAGTTCAAAGTAATCCGAATATCATTCTCTTCATTGACGAAATCCATGAAATCATGGGTGCCGGCAATGCTGAAGGTGGTATGGATGCGGGTAACGTCTTAAAGCCCGCCCTTGCTCGTGGCGACTTCCAATTAGTTGGAGCTACGACATTAAATGAATACCGCGACATCGAAAAGGATGCCGCCCTCGCCCGCCGGTTCCAACCGGTCACGGTCAACGAACCAAGTGTCGAAGAATCCATCAAGATTCTGAAGGGTATTCAAAAGAAGTATGAAGACTATCACCACGTTAAGTATGATCAAGATGCTATCGTAGCGGCAGTTAAGGTATCAAACCGTTACATTCAAGATCGCTTCTTACCCGACAAGGCCATCGACTTACTCGATGAAGCCGGTTCACGTAAGAACTTAACATTGAAGACGGTTGATCCAAAGACGATCCAAGAAAAGATCGATGAGGCCGAAAAGCAGAAACAGGACGCCTTGAAGAAGGAAGACTACGAAAAAGCGGCCTACTATCGTGATCAAGTAGCTAAGTTAGAAAAAGCTAAGCCCGATGAAAGTTCAGACCAGCCTAATAACGACACTGCCACTGTAACAGTCAAGGATATGGAACAAATTGTCGAAGAAAAGACAAGTATTCCAGTTGGTGACTTGCAGGCTAAGGAACAAGCCCAAATGAAGACCTTAGCGCCTGATCTTAAGAGTACGGTCATCGGCCAAGACCAAGCGGTTGAAGCTGTTGCCCGGGCCATCCGGCGTAATCGGATTGGTCTCAATGGGACTGGTCGGCCAATCGGCTCCTTCATGTTTGTCGGCCCAACCGGGGTCGGTAAAACTGAATTGGCTAAACAACTGGCTAAAGAACTGTTCGGCTCACAAGATGCCATGATTCGGTTTGATATGAGTGAGTACATGGAACCCCATTCAGTGGCTAAGTTGATTGGTTCACCGCCTGGTTATGTTGGCTATGAAGAAGCTGGTCAGTTAACTGAACAAGTTCGGCGTCATCCTTATAGCTTGGTCCTACTAGACGAAGTTGAAAAGGCTCATCCGGATGTCATGCACATGTTCTTACAGATTCTCGATGATGGCCGTTTAACCGACTCACAAGGCCGGACGGTCAGCTTCAAGGATACGATTATCATCATGACTTCCAACGCTGGAACTGGCGACAGTGAGGCTAATGTCGGCTTTGGTGCTGCTGCTGAAGGTAAGACCCACGACATCACTAGCCGCTTGACAGATTACTTCAAACCAGAATTCTTAAACCGGTTTGATGACATCATTCAATTCAACGCGCTATCCAAGGAAAACTTGATGAAGATTGTTGGCTTGATGATCGAAGATGTCAACGGCATGTTAGCTAACCAAGGCTTACATGTTCACGTGACAGAACCCGTTGAGGAAAAGCTCGTTGAACTAGGTTACAACCCACAAATGGGCGCTCGGCCACTTCGGCGCGTTATCCAGGAACAAATCGAAGATCGCATCGCCGACTTCTATTTGGACCATGGCGACGTTAAGAATATGGTCGCAAAAGTTGAAGACGGCAAGATTGTTTTGGCGGCTGAAACTAAGACTGAATAAACAGACCTAAATAAGGGAAGCATTCGGATTAATCCGGATACTTCCCTTATTTTTTAACGACCAATGTCAATCGTCATTTTAGATAAAAGCCAGCCCGTCTCGCGTCTAAAATGGCGCATCATCAATTTGTTCAAAGTGATTATAGTAAGCGACATGACCATCAATCAAAACTTCTACTTGATAGTTATTTAAAGGATTAGGCCACCTAAAATCCATTTTATTGTGTAAAACTGCCCGATGATCAGATCCCGGCCAACTAACCATCCTTCCGCTTGGCAAAGAGATGTTAACAACCACGTTCAAGTAACGATTTTCACTGTCAGGATTGATGGCAAATTTAGTCTCTCTGCCCCATTCTTTAGGATAAGGATCTTTAACATTACTCTTGATATGCAGATACCTAGTGTTCATATTAACGCTCTGAATGAAATTTCTATCCATATAAAAAGTAGATTCATCACCCACCTGTATAAGCGAATCATACCGAAAATTACAATCAGCATGTAATTTTTCCAATAAGGTCGTTTTTTCAGCAATTGATCGAACATAAATCAGTTTAAGTAAACTCAAATCAAGCTTTTGCGGTACAACAATTTCCGCGTGTTTATGCTGCGTAATCTTTCTTCGCTGCAAACTATCTAGTCCCGCCATCCCTGAATCATGATAAATCTTATCAAATGGCAATCGACTAAATTCTGTCGGTGTTCTCATTAGCGAAGTTCCGCTACTAGCCAACGACCGATCTGAAAATTGAACATCAGGGCACTTTAAAAGACTTACCAGATCAAACAGAAAGAACACCGGTACCGGACAATTCGCTTGAAGATCACTCTGGTTACACCTATACGAAGTCTGAAAACCTTCGTTATAATACTGCGTTGGCGTCCGCGGCCGAAAATACAGCCGCACCATACTCTTAACATTCTCGTTAGTCTGACTAATCACCACATTGCTAGCATTATCATTGCGCATTACACCATACTTTTTAGCATATTCCCTCGAAACTAAAAAACCTTGATTTAAAATATCAATTGCGTTATCAATATCGGTGAAGTGAAAAGCAAAACGTGGCCAATATTTTCGTTTAGTTGGATTAAGACCAATATCAATCTTGCCACTTAGTAGACGATCCACAGTATCTTGATATAACATACTACCCCTCCATTAGAATTTCAGAGTAAGCAGCCGACTTCTTGGTAGCACGCTCTGATAGGGCCCGCTTACGTAATGATAGCGCCGTGGTCTTATCCTCGCCTATTTTGACCGATAGCGTTGTAATATAGGGTATTTTCACTAATAATTGCTTTAAAAGACCATTATCTTGATGTTCCAGCACCGACTGTGGCAAATCAACATCCAAAAGTATTCCTTGATCTCGAAGTCGAGTCCAGATGTCAGTGAAATTAGTCTGTGTAATCGCATAAGCTATATTGGTATCCTGATGTGTAATCTTCATAAAACTTCCTGCGGTTGCATCTACCGGTTCATCATCATCAACAATCTGAATACGTCGATTTTTTTCAACGAAGTTAGTCCCTGTTTGAGCCGTAATGAAATCTCGCTTAAATTCTGTAAAGCTCAAAGAATCCGGCTCACTCTCGATCCAAGTACGCATTTCCTTGATATTCTTATACTCTGGTTGTTTTTCCCATCCAGTATAAATATGGACATAGACTTTAATTGGCAATTTTCGCAAATACTTTTCCATTAACGGTTGAACTTCTCGTTCCCAATCAAGGCCACCATTTCCAGTCCCTAATTGTGGAAACGAGATAGATTCGATTTCCTTTTCCTGATAGGTCGCTACAAACTTTTGTAGGCCGGCCTCAATGTATGCCAATTGCGATTTATTTCGCCAATTCTTTTTAGTTGGAAAGTTTAAGATCCATTTTCCTGGTGCTTTATATAGATATAATTTTCCTACCGTCAAAGCACCGCTCTCACAGAAATGTTGATAGTTCCTAAACATTTCAGGATAAAGTTTTTTAAATTGAAGTGCAATTCCCTTCCCCATAACACCAACTGTATTAACAGTATTCACCAACACTTGGGCGGGGCTATCAAAAAGATTTGAATTAACGTACATTAACATAATTTGCCCTCCAATCGTAAACCATTGTCTCTCACATTTATCATACACCACTCACTATTTTAAAATGGTAGTGTTCCGATATGAATACATCTGTATTTTACAACATATTAGCATCATCCAAACGTGAAACGTTCCATAAAAATATTTTTATTACTATAGCCTCACGTAAACCACTGCTTCTATCACAAATCTAGTGTCTCCTAATCCCAATAGCTAGTCAATGAGCAACTAAACCCCTAGTTTAAAGTCCCATAACTGCCGCTCTAAGTTGTCCCGTTCAATTCCAATATAGCGCTTTGTGACCTGTTCACTAGAATGATTAAAAATCATCATCAAACCAGCAATATCATGCGTCTGTTGATAATAGTGATATCCAAAGGTCTTACGCAATGTATGTGTCCCAATATCATCACGTTCAAGATACTCACTAGCAGTCTGGAAGACCCGATAGACACCATTCACAGTCAACGCACCACCCCGATCACTACAAAACAATGGTTCACTAGTGGCCCGATAGCGCGTAAAGCGGCCCAATTCAGTCTTTAGATTTTTCAAGAACAGCCAACGCTTCTTACCAGTCTTTTGTTCCATAATCATGACGCGGTCTCTACCTCGAACTTGCCCAACCGTTAGTCTTAAAATGTCGCTCATTCGTAACCCGGTATTAATACCGACCAAAACAATCATGCGGTTACGTTCCCCATAACGCGCTTGCGACACAGCCCACAAAAAATCATCGATTTCTTGCGTAGTTCGCAGCGGTTCAACATTATAATGCATACGTTTTATTACACCTCAATCAGTTTTATTAACTCCAAATTACTTAACCTAGCGTAAACTAAGCTGAGTAATTATTAACTTATAACGCTCCCCTCATCAGTAAATCTCAAAATAAAAGCGCGGGACAAAGAGTCTTCCCCTTTGTCCCGCGTTAAGGTTATACCTTCACTTAATCATCCGTGAGCGTGTACGTCAGTCTATAGTTGTAAGGCCGATAATTGATCTGCTAATTGCGTTGCCGGCGTTGTATCGAGTGATTGGGTCAGCTGGGCATCGACTTCTTTCATTCGTTCCTGACCAGTTTTAGTGAGTGTTAACACCCGCAAACGCCGGTCTTGTTTAATTGGTTGGCTTTTCAACCATCCCTGGGTAATCAGAGTCCCAATATTTTGTGCCAATGAGGCCTTAGCCACGTTCAAGGCATCTGCAACGTCACCAATTTGAATGCCTGGATGTTGTTCAACGTAGACTAAAATCCGTAATTCATTCAAACTAAGCCCCGTAGCGGACGACCAGTTAGATGTAAGTCGTTTTAAGTCGCGTTCAAGGTGCATGATATTCATAATATAATTAATAGATTGTTGCATATTAATCGCATCCTTCCTGAAAGTTGTCATTTTTCACTAACCATCCACACAATCAAACCGCCATTCGCATGATTTTTAAAAAAATAGTGCGAGCTGATTCCTATTAAATCAACCTTTTTGATGTAATTGGTCATTGCTTGTTGCTAACCGCATCCTAGATAACCTCAATGAGATCACCGTTTTACTCGCAATATTTTTTTAAAAATGGTGCGAATCAATTATTAAGATGAATAGTTATATTTGTTAATAAACTTTATTAACGTTATTATTATTGCATAATTACACGCTTTACACAAATAACTTTGACTACGGGTCACAGTTTATCTAATCAAGGAGCGTTCACCATCCTTATGCCATCAGTATTTCAATCGTCATTCATTACGAATATTTTATATATATTAATTTTATATATCCAGTTAACATGAGTTAATTATAATAGTTATCAATCAATTAACTTATCAAGACAGTCGATTCAAACATTTTACTGAATAACAAAACAGACGTCGAGCATTCGCACTCGATGTCTGTTTTACTAACCACTATTCAGAAAATTCTGTGATTAAGCCGGCCTCAACTGCCCGCTTCGTATAGACTGGAATCTCTTCCTCACTAGCTCGTACAAAGTGTCCCGGAGCAATTTCAACCATTCGACGTTTCTTGCCGTCGTGCTCGGTCGTTTCGTCATAAGGCACCTGCTTACGATTACGTTCAAATTCCGGATCAGGGACCGGCACTGCTGAGATCAAACTCTCGGTGTATTTATGCAGCGGATGATTATAGACTTCATCAGCTGGACCAATCTCAAGAATCTTACCGTAATGCATGACGCCGATGCGGTCACTAATATACTTGACCATCGACAAGTCATGGGCAATAAATAGGTACGTCAAATTCTGCTTAACTTGAAGTTCCTTCATTAAGTTGACAACTTGCGCTTGAATCGAAACGTCCAGCGCTGAAATCGGTTCGTCAGCAATGATAAATTTAGGTTCCACGGCTAACGCCCGGGCAATCCCGATTCGTTGCCGCTGCCCACCAGAGAATTCATGTGGATACCGGCTAGAATGATCCTTATTGAGCCCAACGGTTTCAAGCAAGTCTTCTACTTGTTTCGTTCGGTCAGCATCGTCCTTGGCTAAACCATGAATATCGATGCCTTCAGCAACAATATCCTTAACTTTCATCCGCGGATTCAGTGAGGCGTATGGATCTTGGAAAATCATTTGGATTTCCCGCCGGAATTCATGGCGTTCCTTCTTAGTGTGCAATTTAGAAACGTCCTTGCCGTCAAAAATAATTTCACCATCAGTTGGTTCGTATAAGTGGATGATGGAGCGACCAGTCGTGGTCTTCCCGGAACCAGATTCACCAACTAAACCGAATGTTTCACCTTCATAGATGTCAAAGGAGACGTCATCAACGGCCCGAACTTCATCACGTTTGCCAACATTAAAGTATTGCTTTAAATGGCGTACTTCTAAAATTTTCTTACGTTCATCAGGCATGTCTACTTACTCCTTTACTGCAGGATCTGAAATTGGCGCTTGCGGTTTTTGCATGGCCGCAAACTTTTGTTGCCGTCGGACAATCTCAGCCGGTGGCGTGACTTTAGGTGCATCTGGATGCAGTAACCAAGTTGCTGCATAATGCGTATCTGATACCTTAAAGAACGGTGGTTCCTTTTCGGTATCAATCTTCATTGCGTAATCACTCCGCGCTGCAAAGGCATCGCCAACTGGGGGTTCCAATAAGTCTGGTGGCGTCCCTGGAATCGCTGACAATGATCCACTTTCAGTATCTAAGGTCGGCATCGAATTTAATAGCCCCCACGTGTATGGATGTTGTGGATTGAAGAAGATCTCATCGACCGTTCCGTATTCCACGATCTTACCGGCATACATAACGGCGACTCGGTCAGCCATACCGGCGACGACCCCTAAATCATGGGTAATGAAAATAATCGACGTATCAATTCGATTTTGTAAATCCTTCATCAAGTCTAAAATTTGGGCTTGAATCGTGACATCCAGGGCCGTAGTTGGTTCATCGGCAATCAGAACTTCTGGATAACATACTAACGCAATCGCGATCACGATCCGTTGCCGCATCCCACCTGAGAATTGGTACGGATAATCATTAATGCGGCCTTCAGGATTAGTAATCCCAACCAGCTTCAGCATTTCCAACGCTTGGGCGATTGCTTCTTTTTTCTTTAACCCTTTATGCTTCATCAAAGGTTCCGCAATCTGCATCCCAATCCGCATCGTTGGGTCCAACGAAGTCATCGGATCTTGGAAAATCATGGCAATATCCTTACCACGAATGTGTTGCATGTCTTTTTCGGACTTTTTAATAATATCTTCACCGTGGAACATGATACTCCCACGTTTAATTTCAGCATTGGGTGCTAACAAGCCCATCAGTGAACGGGTCGTCACTGACTTACCAGAGCCTGATTCACCAACAATTGCCAAGGTTTCACCCTTACGCAAATCAAAGCTAACGTCACGGATGGCTTTAACTTCGCCCGCATAGGTATGGAAATTAATTTCCAAATTGCGAACTTCAATCACATTTTCTGGTTTTTCCATAGTGCTGCCGTCCTCCTAACGTTTCGACTTTGGATCAAACGCATCGCGCATCCCGTCACCTAATAAGTTAAAGGCGAGCATCAAGATAATCAGCACGATAGCCGGGTACCACATCTGATATGGCAAGAATTGGAAGTTCTTCTGCCCATCAGAGATCAACGTCCCCAATGAAGCTTGTGGTGAACTGATCCCAATCCCGATATAACTCAAGAACGCTTCGAAGAAGATCGCGCTCGGAATTGTGAACATCGTTTGAATAATAATGACACTTGAAAGGTTTGGTAACAAGTGTTTCCAAGCGATTTTGACGGGCGACTCACCGAGTGTCCGTGCGGCCAAAATAAAGTCTTGGTTTTTCAACTGCAAGGTCTGTGCCCGGGTCAGCCGCGCCATCGTCGTCCAACCAGTGATTGCGATGGCTGCAATGATCGAGGCCATCCCAGTCTTTGTAAAGGCAGTAGCCATTAACACCATGATAACTAATTGTGGAATGGACGAGAGGATTTCGATCACACGTTGCATGAACAAATCGACGCGCCCACCTTTCCAACCGGAGAGTATCCCGAATCCGACCCCAATCGTCAGGTCAATCAACGTAGCAATCAGCGCAATTTCAAGTGAGATCCGGGTCCCATACATGATCCGTGCAAGTAAATCCCGGCCGAGATAATCAGTCCCAAGAAGATAATGCACGTCCGACTTGGCACCAGCTGCCGCGTACGCATCGACATCCTTACCAGATTGGGTCAAATGACCATTCAAACCGTGGATGCTAACACCCGGAATCTTCGGTGGTAAGTTCGCGTACCGTGGTGATTGTGCGTTAGGATCAACGTGATAGACTGCGCGGCCACCAAACGCCACTAAGAACAAGAATACTAACACGATAAAGCTGACAAAGGCAGTCTTATTTGATTTCAACCGCCGCCAGACATCTTGGCCGAACGTCAATGAAGGCGCTGCGATCCGTTCATTGTCAGGACCCGCTTGCTTGTCTAACGGCTCGAAGTCGCCGGGCTTAATATCAATACTGCTTGGATTTTCTGCCATTAACTAGTCCCCATTTCCATTTAAACGAATCCGCGGATCAATAATTCCGTAGACAATATCGGTCAACAATAATAGTAAGCAAAGGAGTGCTGAATAGAAAATCGTCACACCCATGATCGTTGGGTAGTCGTTAACCAGAATTGATTTAACGAATTGTTCCCCAATCCCAGGTACTGAGAAGATGTTTTCAACAACCATTGAACCCGTCATCAGTGCGGCAGCTAGTGGCCCAATCAAAGTAACCATTGGAATCAGACTATTCCGTAACGCATGATGGTAAACAATGCCGAACTTAGAAAGCCCCTTCGCCTTAGCTAGTTCAATATAATCCGAACTTAGCACGTCGACCATGTCGGTTCGGATAAACCGCGCCGTCTCGGCCAACGGACTGGCGGCCAAAGCTAACGTTGGTAAGATCGTGTAAGCAAAGCCTTCCCAACCAGCAACTGGGAACCAACCGGCTTTCAAACCAAGGTAGTATTGAAGCAAGATTGCCAATACGAAACTTGGTACCGCAATTCCTAGAATCGATAAAATCGTTGCTAAGCGGTCAGCCCAAGTATCTTTTCTGATGGCCCCAACGGCCCCAAGGATTATCCCAAAGATGATCCCAACAACCATGGCTTGACCACCTAATTGCATGGATGGTCCCATCCGGCTACCAATTAAATAGCTAACGGCTTGATCAGAGAACTGGAAGGATAAACCTAAGCTCCCTTTGAAGATTCCGCCAATATAAATGAAGTATTGCAACCATACGGGCTTATCCAACCCATATTGGGCTAAAATCGATGCCTTTTCACTAGGCGTCAATTTAGCTTCATTTTGCAGCGGTGTTCCGGGCATTAACTTCATCAAGAAGAACGTGGCAGTCGCCACAATGAATAATGTCAGGAACAAGTAAAATATCCGCTTTAAAAGATACTTTCTCATGAGAATTCCTCGCATTCTATTAAAATCAACTTAAAAAATAATGACATCCCTCATTATAAAACAAAATGGTAAGGATTAACAATGTGTCAATCCTTACCCCTTTGCTTCACATTCATTCAGTTAAAGCACACACACTTTTTTGTGGATTTACATCATTATTTAACGGACATGTACTTGAAGTTGTAGTTAGAGCCCGCAGTGTTGTAGATGATGCCCTTCAGATCACTTCGTGTCAACGTTGCTGAAGCTTGTTGATAAATTGGGATGACCCCTTGATCATTCATCAATTGCTTTTCGGCAGCGACCATGTCAGCCCAGCGAGCCGTCTTGTTGTTGGCATCGGCCCCTTCAGCTTTCTTCACAGCAGCGTCGTAAGCGGCACTGTCGTACTTCCCATTGTTGTATGAGTTGTCAGACGTGAAGAGTGACAAGAAGGAAATTGGATCAGTGAAGTCAGCGTTCCAGGCAGAGACCACTGTATCGAAGTTACCATTTTGTGACCGTTGGAGACGGGTCTTGAATGGCACGTTCTGGTTAGTAACAGTCAGACCAGGCAATTTCTCCCAAGCACCTTGAATAAATTCAGTCGTCTTCTTACCACCATCAGTATCGTCAGAAAGTAGCTTAACATTCAGCTTTGTTTCGCCAATTTCTTTCATTCCTTCTTTCCACAACTTCTTAGCTTTCGTTAAGTCGTAGTCGACTGCAGAAGGAACAGCGGCATCGGTCGTAAAGTCCTTACCAGTCGTTGGGTTCTTAGCTAAGTCTTCAGAAACATACCCTTTAGAAACGGTTGAACCGTTGCCCAAGGTATTGTTTACATATGACTTCCGGTTGATAGCCAATGACAAGGCTTGACGAATTTTTTGATTCTTGAAAGCCTTCGCCAATGTCGCATCGCTGTCCTTACGGTTAAATTCAATATAGAAAGTCGAGGCCGTCTTCCGAACTAAGTAGTTCTTATCATTCTTATAGTTCTTGACTTGTTCACTCGAAAGGGTTGTGTAATCAACCTTATTAGAGTTAAACAAGTTCAAGCCAGTCGAAGCATCCTTGACAACTTGGTACTTGATGCTATCCATCTTGACAGCTTTCTTATCCCAGTAATCATTGTTCTTCTTCAAGGTCCAAGAAAGGTTTGTCCCCGTCCAACCAGTCATCTTGTAAGGGCCGTTATAAACCATGGCCTTGCTGCTCGTCCCATATTTAGAGCCATACTTCTTAACCACTTTTTCATTTTGTGGGAAGAAGTTGATGAAGCCCATCAGTTTGTCAAAGTAAGCAATTGGCTTGTCCAACGTGACCGTCAACTTGTAATCGCCATCGGCTTTAATCCCTAAGCTTGAAACGGGCTTCTTACCATTGACGATGTCGTCGGCGTTCTTAATCCCTGAATATAAGTATGCGTATTGTGACGCAGTCTTAGGATTAACGGTTCGTTGCCAACCATAAACGAAATCTTTAGCGGTAACTTTATCCCCGTTACTCCATTTTGCGTTCTTCCGTAAAGTGAACGTATATGTCTTCCCACCATTAGTAACTTTAGTGGATTTTGCAATTCCGGGTGTAACCTTACCGTTCTTACCGAGACGGTATAACCCTTCATTGGTGTTATTCAACGCGTTCGAACTAACCACGTCGGTGGACTTAGAAATGTCCATTGTTGGTAATTCCGCTGATTCGGTCCAATTGGCCGTTTGCTTAGAACTTGAAGAACTCTTGCTTGAGCCACAAGCAGCTAAGAATAGTACGGATGCGCCGGCAACGACGGTTACTTTTGCAGCTGTTTTGAAATTCATATAACCCAACCCCTAACTTTAAAATAGTCTGTGTGTGCTTTTCCCTCGAAAAGTTAAAGTAATTGTATATTATAAATAAATTAAAATCAATCCCAAACTCTAATTTTTATCATTATTTCGTCATAATTGTCTTAATTATTCTGGTTAATCGATATTATCTGCTTTATCAAGCATCACTTAAAACACATGTTTATCAACGTTTATAGTCCCATATAAATGTTCAATTATCAAGTGAACACAATCGGCAATTTTTCTTAATAAATAATTCAAATCAATCCAATTTTGACGATAATTAGACTTTTTAGGGTTAGTCAAAACAGCTAAAAGCACGTCAATAAAAAAAGAATGCTGATTTTTTATCAGCATTCTCTTATTATTTAAATGACTTTACTAATTATAATAACGTGATCGTCAACCGCTAACAATTGTCAGCACATCCATGACGTTAGCCCAATGGCCCCCCAATTATTATTGCAACAGCTTTTGAATGCTTTCCCGTTTATTAACAACGGTCAATCTGACATCGACCTGCGGCAAGCTCAAATCATCGGGACACTTTCAAACGCTTAATTCTAGGTTTAATTACCTAAATAGCCAATTACTGACGCTACAATTAAAATAACCAGAACGACCGTCGTAATCCAAACATATAGCTGATCTTTTTCTACTGCAAAAGCGTAAATCGAAACGGCGACCCGCAATGTTGGCGTTAAAATCAATAGAAATAGACCTAACATAATCACGGCATACGGTTTAAGCGCCACAATACCGGCTAGAATATCAGCAACCGTGTGGGGTTCCATACCATTCGCGTAGCCGCCATTGCCTTCAATTAACATCAGAAGCATCCCAATAATGATCACAATCGCTGACACGATGACACCAATTCTTAAAATATAACCAATCATCATTTCAACGGCATGCATCTCTTGGGCTTTAGTTGGTTTTTGATTATCCATTAGATCGTCACCCCGAATCCCTTAGCAATCATTTGAATCCCCAGATAGAGCATCACAGGCACAAAAATCATCCGAATCAACCGGGGCTTGAGTCGCGTCATGATCCGTGAGCCAATCAAGGCACCGACGATAATCCCGATTGCCAACGGTGCCGCGATTCCGGGCTTGATCGAGCCATTAAAGAAGTAGACCATCGCGCTCGCTGCTGCCGTAACACCCATCATCAGGTTAGAAGTCGCTGATGATGGTTTAAGCGGCATATGCATGATCGTATCCATAGCGAGTACCTTGAAAGCACCACTCCCGATTCCGAGCAAACCACTGGCAAAGCCGGCTCCGAACATCATGGAAAAGCCACCCGGCACGTTTTCAACCTGATAATCAACTTGCTTGTTGAGCGCCTTATCGTAATAAGTCCCATTCAAATTCAGCTGCGTCGCTAACTTATCGTCTTTGACTGACGGTAATTCACCGTTCTTACTCATTAACTTGCGAATCATATTGTACGTGGTAAACACTAGTAGCGCACCAAATAAGAAATATAAGAAAGTCGCGTTCAGCACCCCAGTCAGTACCGCACCGAGGACGGCACCAACCGTGGTCGCAATTTCAAGAAACATGGCAACCCGTAAGTTCAACATCTCATCACGTAAATAAGCAATCGTGGAACCGGAACTCGTTGCAATCACGGCAATAATACTGGCCCCAATCGCATACTTGATATCTAGTCCCAGACCCAGTGTCAGAATCGGCGTAACGATCATACCACCACCGATACCTAAAATGGCCCCAAAAATCCCGGCAATTACCCCAACACCGAGCATCAGCCCTAACGAATAAATCATTTTATTCACCTTCACCCTTTAAGTTTCAACTGTTAGTGTACCATTTAATGGTGACCACATCTAATTATTCAATGAAGGTACGCTACTGACTGATGTGAAAGGCCTTAGCGACAATTCAACATTCAAGTGATCTAACAATTAATCGCCAGCGCAAGCGTTAACAATCCCGTCAAATCGGGTATTCGTCTTTTTACTGTGATTAAATTTTTAGATGGCAAATTAATTAAACTTGTCTAGCGGTTGCGCCTGCTTAAATTGAGCCATCAAGCCCGCTACTAACGGTGTCGCCAACGCTTCAGTCGTAGTCGTCAAGGCAAGCCGCGTCTCAAAACGATGGTCGGCCAATGAACGAATCAAGACATCACCACCGTCATACGTCTCTGCTAATGAACGGGGAACAAGGGCAACGCCTACCTGATGGCTCGCCCAGTGCATCGCCGTTCGGGCATCATCGCAAGTCATAATGTAGGTTGGCGTAACCGCAGCTTCCAGAAAAGCGACGTGAAATAATTCATTAAAACGCCGGTATTTGATCAATGGTAACGTTGCGAGGTCACTTAATCGTAATTGCCGCCGTTTTTCAAACTGAGTATATCGTTTAGGGATAACCGCCGCCATTCGTTCTGCTGGAAAATAACGACAGACTAAATGCTGCGCGTTAAACGGCGTTCGTAACACCGCCGCGTCCAGTAACCGCTTATGCAAATCATCTAACAATTCATACGTATTGCCTTCTGTAATGGCTAGTTGCACATCTGGATGTTGGGCCAACCACTTTAATAATGCTGGATTGGGTATCACTCCTGCCGACGATGACACCGTACCCAGATTAATCGTCCCCGTAATGCCATGCGCCAAGGCACGCACCTTATTTTCTGCCGTCGCCGATAGTTGGGTAAGTTGTTGGGCATATCCCACCAATAATTTGCCAGCCTCGGTGACCGTCACACCTTGTGGCAACCGATTAAAGAGCGTGACCCCCAGTTCCAGTTCTAGTTGCTTGATCTGATAACTCAACGGTGGCTGTGCAACATGTAATCGCTTAGCAGCGGCCGTCATTTGTCCTTCTTCGGCGACTGCCAAAAAATATTGTAATTGTTTCAAGTTCATCCGTTAACGCCCCCTGTAATTAAATATCAGTATACACGTCTTATCAAGTCGGTATTTTACATTTTATTTAAGACGTGCCAGAACCGTCGTGAATGCGTTATACTAGTGATAATTAATTTATTAATGAAAGGAGTGGTCACGTGTCATTTCTCGATCGGCTCAAAAATATGCTACAAGCCTTAAATAGCACAGAAGTCGTTGACGAAACAACCGCCACGCCACGGGCGATTACCGCTCAAGATACTGCGACTCCCGCTGTTAACCAAACGGAAGCGCTAATTCTTGTCCATCACCTTGACCAAGACGGTAACGAATTACAGGCTGCCGATATGATTGCTGGAACTATCGGTGAAGAAATTCACTTACCAGCTGTTAATATCGCTGGTTATCACCTCGTCCATATTGAAGGACTGACCCGCTGGTTTACAACGCCGCAAGCTAGCATTACGTTAACTTACGAACGTCAAGCCGGCCAACCGATCTGGATGTACGCCTACGATATTGACCGACGCGAGCTGATTGGTCGGCCGACAATGTACCGGGGGCAATTAGGAACCCCTTACGAAGTCACCGCGCCAACTGTTGCTGGCTTTAAACTGCTCCGATCCGTTGGGGACGTCACCGGTGAATACACGACCACCTCAAAGACAGTGCTCTTCTTCTACCGTAATCAAAACTGGCAGCAAACGGACCTTAGTACTGGTTTTATCCAAATCAATCAGTTGACTGCGGTCTACCCTTATCCTGGGGCGACCACGACCAACTATTTGACTAAGCTCCAACCCGGCAGCACTTACAAAACGTACATGCGAGTGCGCCTAGTTACCCATGAAACTTGGTATTCGATTGGTGATGACCAGTGGATTCCGGAGACCCATCTGCAGTTAACCACGGGCGATAATTTATTGCTCAAACTACCAGCCGGCTATCGCGTCCAAAATCAACGCCCAGTGCGGCAGACTGGCGTCGTCAGCTTTGTCCCTGGCAAACAGGTCCATACCTACATTGAACCGTATGGTCGTTACTTAACGACTGTGAGCCATGGCGACACCGTCAATCTTATTGAACGAATGGCTGATGATAATGGGGTTGTCTGGTATCGACTTCAGGACCAAGGTTACTTGCCTGGTCGCTACTTAACTAAATTAGACCCACCCTTTGCTTAAGATTCACGGGCATTAATATTTTTCCCAGTAGTCTTCTCGCTATTTTAAACCAACTTAAAAATCGCCACCATCTAGTTTCACTATGTCTAGATGATGGCGATTTTATATGCTTAAACGGCTACTTATCAACGACAATCCGCATCATTTCAATCCCACGATTCGTCAGCAAGAAGCCCACATCTTTACGATGCATGAAGACTAACCCTTCAAATTCACGATCACCAGCAAAATTAGCCTCGCCGACCTGACTAGCCGTCAAATGACCCAATTGAGCCGCCGGAATAGACGTAATGCTCTCATCAGCAACGAGATATAGGCGGCCCGTTACCTCGTTATAGCCCATCGACTGTGCAAAAAAGCCGGGATTATTAGCCAGTCCTTGTGACACTTGTTCAAAGTGCACACCGGTCGACGGACTAATAGTCCCCCGATAAAGATTAACTTTTCCATTGCGCAACTGGCTCGCATGGGTCCAGTAATAGGCCCGACCGGCGCGATCAAAAGTTAGTTCGTCACCTAGGCGCCCGCTACCCGTTGCGAAAGCAATCTTAAGATCCGGCGTTAAGGACTGCGGATTTAATCGGGCAACGCTTGCTAACTGATTACTTGCCGTAGATGCAATAAACCAAAGTTCGTTCGTTTTGGGATTCAGAGCCAAGGATTGCACATGCCCAGCCGTAAATTCCGGTCCCACTTCAATGGCAGCCAATACCCGCCGGTCAAAGGCTGTCATGGTCCCATCAAATTGGTGGGCCGCTGCAACTCTTAACATCGCCATCTTACCTGATTGCCCCGCACCTAAAGCCATCAACCGTTGCCAATCATAGCGTACGACCCAGCCAGTCTGGTCGGCACCCGCAACTTGCTGATCATTGACGTACATAACGTACAAGTAGCGGTTATCAGCTGAAAAGGTCGCACTCTGAGGGTCATTTAACGTCCGACTTCCCAGTTGTTGAGGCAAATATAGCGCCGTTTTAAAATGATAATGGTCGCGGTAGCCGCCACTTTGCATCAACTTGTCTGGTCGGCTTTGCATTCCCTGCGTTGCCACGTACGCAGCCGTTGGGTGGAATAAAATCCGGTTGGTGGTATAACGCCCCGCACCTTTCAGTGACAAGTAGCTAGTTTTAGTTACCGTTTTAGTTACCGCAGCTACTTGTTGATACTGAGTCACTGGATGCATTGGTTGTCGCTTAGGCGTGACAATATCATTAGCACGCGTCCCAGTTACTTGAACATTGGCGGCAATGACCCAACCGGATTGATTAGAACGCAGCTGATGTACTTGCCAGTAAGTCACTAGCCGACCGTTTTGGGTTAGCATCACTTGCCCAGTTCGTTGCCATTTTTTAGTAGTCCGGGCAATCCCGCGTGGTGTAACTTGCATGGTTGCATAATTTAGTTGATATAGTCGGGTTTGTTTAGCTTTAAGTTCACAATTACGAGGGGTCAAGCTTTGTACCACCGGCCAACGAACCATGTCAGTCGCCGCTTGAACCGTTATTTCACCCCATAACCCCATCCCTAATAATAGTCCCAATAACCAGCGCCCTCTTAATCTCACTCTCATCGCCCCCTACACAATATGAGTTGCAGGTCGATTGTATCGTAATTCTAATAAGTTAGCAGAGCTACAATGTTGGTTTACACGGTGAATTTACGCCGGCATGGTCACATCCGAGTACATATGACAGCCACTTGTGAGTAATGATCAGTGGCCCACGCGTTGTGCTAATTAATCTGTCATGAATCATGATTAAAACGTGCCAAACAGTTAAGGTCAAAAGCAGCCAGTTTGGGCCCGCTGGAAACAATTCGAGTTAGCGTAAACCTGCCTAATTAACTGCGTCCTACGCCGACTTCCAGGCATTTCTGCCAATTGCTGGAACGCGGTGGACACAGATTTAAGCCGAAACCCACGTCTTAAATACTGGTCTTCTATAGGCATGCCATATTGTCGAAACGTGTTCGGGCCAACCTGGGTCTGCGGTTAGCTACACAATATTGCCAATCGGGGAAGACCACCCGCTTAGCAACATCGCTAGGCTAATCCTCAACCCAACCCGGTTGGACCTCACACTCTTGAAATGCTGAGCATTGGCCGAAACGCCTTCCAGTCGGGATAGTATTCGAATGGCAGACATAAATGTACCCATTTTTGATGAACTAGTCGTTGCTTTTCACGATCAGTAATTTTGTCATTCAACTGTCAGACTGATAATGCTATTGTGATAGTTTGTCTGATTCTAAATTACGATACTAGTATTAAAAATAGTCAATGATAACTTAGTGTTTAATTGAAGTTCCAATATCAGAATATACCACGAGCAATTGTACCAAGTTAAGTGGCCGTTTATCTGCCATTCGAGCGGCTTACCGAAACGTGCTCTGTGCCACTGAAGCCTGTGCTTGCTACGCCAACGGACTAATGCCAAGACCACATTAATCCGTTGGCCAGCCAATGCTCGGCTTCAACCCGTGGTCCCTCACAGGCTTTTAGACCGGAGGGGCTGGGTGACAATGCTCAGTAGCCAAATTATTCTTAGCTGGAAGTGGGTTACTTCCGGCTTAGAATAAGACTCGTATTTGAGATGACGCGGGTTGGGCGTTAGCTCAAATCGACGTCGGCTGCGTTCCAGCAATTGGCACCCAGCCCCGGAGGTCGGATTAGGATGCACACGTGCTGACGAATAGTAATTCAACTAACTGGCACGTTTTAATCATGATTTATCCCAAACAGTAACTGGCACAAACGTCTCATGTGTTGATAACAGCTTTGTATTAAAACACAATCAAATGAAGCGTCGATACCGTTCCGTTAGTTCCAACTTGAAACCAGGCCGGCTCTAAGCGCAATTAGTTGCGGAAGGCATCTACTATATTCAACAACCTAGACCGTTCATCAGCAAAAAACGACCTTACCCCAGCAGAATACTGGAATAAGGCCGTTTAGTGAAGCACAAAATTATATTATTTCATCTGTCAGCTTGACAAGGACTAATTCAGATCATAACGTCTCAAGAAATCGAGACGATTTTTCTATCAATATTGTCAAAACGTGCGCCAAAAGTGACTTATCACGATTGACTCAAATCCGGCAGCATTAGCTAGATCCTACAGCTTCGACGTCAACTTCACATCTGGGTACTTATCCGCAAACCAGCGTTCCGCAAAGGCATTCTCGAATAAGAAGAGCGGTGCACCGTAGCGATCCTTGACTAATAAGTTCCGTGAACTGGACATCTTTTCGTCCAATTGTTCAGGATCAATCCAGCGAGCCGTCTTGCTACCCATTGGTTCCATGACAACTTCCGAATTATATTCATTTTGCATCCGGAATTTGAAGACTTCAAATTGCAATTGACCGACCGCCCCGAGAATGTAGTCACCGGTTGAATACGACGTGTACAATTGCACGGCCCCTTCTTGAACCAGTTGTTCGATCCCTTTATGGAAAGACTTTTGTTTCATGACGTTCTTGGCCGTGACCCGCATGAACAATTCTGGTGTAAATTGTGGCAATTTTTCGAATTGAACCGCATTCTTGCCCGCGTAAATCGTATCTCCAATTTGGAAGTTACCCGTATCATAAAGACCGACAATATCACCGGCCACGGCTGTTTCCACCGTTTCACGGGTATCGGCCATGAATTGCGTAGAGTTGTTTAAGCGCATCTTCTTGCCAGTTCGCTGCAAGACCACGTCCATCCCCCGGTCAAACTCGCCAGAACAGATACGGACAAAGGCGATCCGATCACGGTGATTTGGGTTCATGTTCGCTTGAATCTTGAAGACAAAACCGGCAAATTCATCATCAGTTGGTTGAATCACTTGATCATCGCGCGTCTTATGAGCCGCTGGTTTAGGCGCATACTGGAGATAAGTCTTCAAGAACGTTTCGACCCCAAAATTAGTCAGGGCTGAACCGAAGAAGACCGGTGTCATATCTCCGGCCATGACCTTAGCTTCGTCAAAGTCATTACCGGCTTCATTGATCAATTCGACTTCATCCAACGTATCACGATAAATACTATCCTTCGTTAATTCATTGCTAGGATCAAGTTCGCCATTATCATCTAATGGTAAGAACGTTTCACCATGGGCTTCATTATGGTAAAGCTCAACACGATGATTATAACGATCATATAAGCCCTTCAGTCCCTTACCCATGCCCATTGGCCAGTTCATTGGATACGTCTCAATCCCTAAGACTTCTTCGACTTCGTTCAGCAGATCCAATGGTTCACGTCCATCACGGTCCAACTTGTTCATGAACGTAAAGATCGGAATGCCCCGCATCTTACAAATCTGGAACAACTTCTTCGTCTGGGGTTCGATCCCCTTAGCCGAGTCAATGACCATGACTGCGGAATCGACCGCCATCAACGTCCGGTAAGTATCTTCAGAGAAATCCTCATGTCCGGGGGTATCTAAGATGTTGATCCGTTTACCATCATAATCGAATTGCATCACGGAACTCGTCACTGAGATGCCCCGCTTCTTTTCGATTTCCATCCAGTCAGACTTAGCAAAGTTACCGCTTTTACGGGCTTTGACCGTACCGGCCTGACGAACGACACCACCAAACAATAACATCTGTTCCGTAATGGTCGTTTTCCCGGCATCCGGGTGAGAAATAATCGCAAAGGTACGCCGGGTATTGACCGCGGCGGTTAGTTCTGTCTTATTCATTAAAAATTCCTTT
The DNA here is from genome assembly GCF_003641145.1 of Lactiplantibacillus paraplantarum. Lineage (NCBI taxonomy): Bacteria > Bacillati > Bacillota > Bacilli > Lactobacillales > Lactobacillaceae > Lactiplantibacillus > Lactiplantibacillus paraplantarum. The sequence continues at coordinate 1,045,188 of NZ_CP032744.1, read as the reverse complement.
CATCATAACCTGTATATTCAACGTGCACGGTGGTACCGTCCCACCGTAAAAAAACATAGCCTTACATATTTTACTGATATTTGACTAAAAAATCCAGTACCACCCATTATCTTACGATGATTCATTGCGAATTCACCTTACTAAGTCGTTATCATCTGTTTGTAACCGGTTTACATACCATCAAACTAAATTAATGTTGCATTCTATTTGGCATTATAAATTAAGTTGTGTACAATGTATTTGTTTTTAAATTAAGTGTCACTTGGGAACGAGGAGGATTTTAATATGTCAGAAAAATTTGATGTTTTATATTTAGGTAGTGGTCACGGTACTTTTGACGGGGCCATTCCGTTAGCGGCACGTGGTCAAAAAGTAGCCGTCATCGAAACTGATCTGATTGGTGGTACCTGTCCCAACCGCGGTTGCAATGCCAAAATCACCTTAGACCAGCCAGTTGCGTTAAAAAGCCAAGTTGCCAACTTTCAAGGCTACGGTCTGACCGGTGAACCAACGATCGACTGGCAAGCGAACTTCGAACACGAACGGGCTGTCATTGAAGGCTTACCGGATATGATTGCTGGGTTAATGACTGGCGCTGGCGTCACGCTTATTCATGGCCGTGGTACCTTTGTCGATACCCACACGGTCCAAGTAGCGGATAAGACATACACCGCTGATAAGATCGTCATTGCAACGGGTCAGCACCCTCACCGCCTCGATATTCCAGGGTCCGACCTCGCTCATGATAGTAATGACTTTTTGAACTTAACGACTTTACCGCACCACATTACGGTAATTGGTGCCGGCTACATCGGTCTTGAATTTGCCAACATGGCGTTGACCGCGGGCAGTCAAGTTACGCTCCTTATGCGTGGCGATCAAGCGCTCCGTAGTTTCCACCAACCCTTTGTTGAGCGACTACTGGCCAAGCTCGTTGACCAGGGCTTGAATCTCAAACGGGAATGGATTCCGACTGCCATCCAGCCTGCAGGTGATCAATTAGCTGTGATCAGTGACGATGATACGGTTACAACTGATTGGATCTTAGATGCTACCGGTCGCCAACCGAACACAGCCAACTTAGGTCTTGAAAAGATTGGTGTCGATTACACCGCTGCCGGTATTACCGTTGATGATCATTTACAAACGAGTGTTGCTGGGATCTACGCCTCTGGTGACGTCCTTGCTAAAGACCAACCGAAACTGACCCCGACGGCCATCTTCGAATCACAATATCTAATCCACTTGTTTACGGGCGATACCTCTGCCCCTATCAAGTATCCGGCCATTCCATCGGTCGTCTTTACGTCACCACGCCTAGCCCAAGTCGGCACCATTCCGACCGATACAACCAGCGACGCAACGGTGACCGTCAATGATCTAAAAGACGACTGGTTCCGGCAAACTACGCGCGACGTGGTGGGCCATAACCTACTTGTCACCGATAACGAACAGCGCTTAATTGGTGCGGCCGAATTAGGTGAACAAGCTGAAAACACCATCAATGCGTTGTTACCAGCTATTCAATATCAACTGACTCCGGCACAACGTGAACAACTAGTCACCCTCTTCCCAAGTATCGGCGCAGCGGTTTGGTCAGCAATCTAACAAAAAATCCACATGGCAACTAAGCCCGTCAAATTGGGCTTAGTTGCCATTATTTGGCTGAGCATGAAAACATTTTACAAATATAAGGTTGATTTATGTAAATAATTTTATTACAATGTAAGCGAATACAAAAAGCACTTATAATTTTCAATTAAAAGAGGGGTTTCATTATGAAATTAGGATTGATTGGCTTAGGAAAAATGGGTATGAACTTGGCATTGAATATGCAAGACAACGGACACACGCCCGTCGGTATGGATTTAAATCCAACCAATCTCCAGACCGCTTCCAATCAGGGGATTGCAACGGCAACCGATCTCAGTCATTTACTTGACCAATTGCCAACACCCCGGATTATTTGGATCATGGTACCCGCTGGCAAAGCAACAACTAGTGTCATTGATCAATTAACAACTACGCTAAGTGCTGGTGATATCGTCCTCGACGGTGGTAACTCGCACTATCAAGATAGCATTCGCCATGGCGAACAATTAGCTACGCACCATATTAACTTTTTAGACGTCGGTACTTCCGGTGGTCAAGCTGGCGCGCGGCAAGACGGTAATTTCATGATTGGTGGAGATCTCGCTATCTTCAAAATAGTTGAACCAATCTTTAAAGCAATCGCCGCCCCCGATGGTTATTTGTACACCGGTCCTACTGGTAGTGGTCACTACTTGAAGATGGTCCATAACGGAATCGAATATGGTATGATGGCAGCAATAGGTGAAGGCTTTGATGTTTTACAGCATAGCCAGTTCACTTACGACAACGCCGCCGTTGCCAAGATGTGGAATAACGGCTCGGTTATTCGCAGCTGGCTCATGGGCCTCGCAGAAGATGCCTTCAGCAAGGATGGCAACTTAGACGAAATCAAAGGCGTCATGCATTCTTCCGGAGAAGGCCGCTGGACCTTAGACACCGCCTTGGATCAGCGAGTTGCAACTCCCGTTATTGCGATGGCCTTAATGATGCGTTATCGTTCAGAGACTGATGATACCTTCACTGGTAAAGTTGTCGCTGCGTTACGCAACGAATTTGGCGGGCACGCTGTCGATCACGAATAGGAGGAACCTAGCACCATGACTTATCTAATTGGAACTGATTTAGGAACGACTAGTACCAAGTCTGTCTTATACGATCATCAGGGGCACGTAATTGCGAGTGCCAACGTTGGCTACCCACTCTATCACGATACCGTTACGACAGCTGAAGAAGACCCCCGTGAAATCTGGCGGGCGGTTCAACAAACAATTCATCAAGTGAGCGCTGGCATTGATGCTGATGAAATCGAGGGCATCGCCTTCTCATCCGCCATGCACAGTTTGATCTTGCTAGATGACAACAAACAACCGCTGACCCGAGTCATCACTTGGGCAGATAATCGTGCGGCCCAAGACGCGGCCAAGCTGAAGACTCAACCACTCGGTGACCAGCTTTATCACCTCACAGGAACGCCGATTCACCCGATGAGTCCACTCGTCAAATTACACTGGCTAGCTCACCATGAACCCGAATTACTGGCACAAACCTGCCACGTGGTCGGCATCAAAGAGTACGTGATTTACTTAATGACTGGTCAACTTCAAATGGATTATTCGATGGCCAACGCCACTGGTTTATTCAACCTTTATAATTTTGACTGGGAACCAATTGCCCTAGACTATGCTCACATCACCCGAACTCAACTGCCACCGTTAGTTGATACTGATGCCGTAATTGATGGTCTAACGCCTGACGCCGCTACAACCCTTGGCTTGACAGCCCGCACTAAAATCATCATGGGAGCCAGCGATGGTGCCCTCTCTAACTTAGGCGTTGGTGCCGATGAACCTGGTGTCGCGGCTATTACGATCGGTACTTCTGGGGCAGTGCGTGTGATGACTAAGCAGCCGTACTTAGATCCCGAGGGACGTCTATTTTGTTACTACGTCGCCCCCCACCACTGGATTGTCGGTGGACCGATCAACAACGGTGGCCAAGTCTTTCGCTGGGTTCGCGACGAACTATTTACCACGGAAAGTCAAACGGCCCGTGCTAATCAACAAGATCCTTATGATCAATTGACAGCGCTTGCCGCGACCGTTCCCGTCGGTGCCCATGGCCTATTATTCCACCCATACTTAAGTGGCGAACGGGCACCACTCTGGAATGCCGATGCGCGCGGTTCTTTGCTCGGAGTGACGACCACGACGAGCAAAGCTGACATTGCCCGGGCTGTTTTGGAAGGCATCGTGATGAACTTGAACACCGTCTTACAACTGACCGCCGCTGCCGAACCCGTTCACGCGATTCGGGCGACCGGGGGCTTTGCACGTTCAAGTCTCTGGCGTCAAATCTTAACGGACGTTTTAGGCCAACCAATCACGATCCCGGCTAGTTTTGAGAGTTCCTGCTTGGCAGCTGCGGTCATTGGTTTAAAAGCACTTGGCCACATTGATGATTTAAATGCCATTCATGCCATGATTGGGGCTACCGAAACGTATCAACCTAATGCCGTCAACCACGAACGCTATCATCAACATCAAGTCGTCTTTGACCACGTTACGGCGCAATTAGCACCTTTATACCATGAAATTGCAACTTTAAACCGTTAGGAAGTGACCATCATGCCATTCGTTGTTCTGACACTCGGCATTTTATTATTATTAATTCTCATTATTAAGTTCAAATTGAATACTTATATCGCCTTGATCGTTACGGCGGTTGTCGTCGGGATCGGTCTAGGAATGCCCCTGACAAAGATTGCGACTAGTATCCAAAACGGCATTGGCGGACAGCTCGGTGAATTGGCCCTCGTCTTTGGCTTCGGCGCGATGCTTGGCCGCTTAGTGGCAGATGCTGGTGGTGCGTATACAATTTCGACCACGTTGATTGATATCTTTGGTCGCAAACGTCTACAAATTGCCATTGTGATTGCATCCTTCATTATTGGGATTGCACTATTCTTTGAAGTGGGTATCGTCCTGTTGATTCCAATCGTGTTTGCCATTGCCATTGAAGCCCAAGTTCCAGTTCTCTACCTAGGAATACCTATGGGGGCGGCCCTATCCGTCACCCACGGCTTCTTACCACCCCACCCGGCACCAACGGCCATTGCGACTACGTTAAATGCTAACGTTGGGCACGTGTTATTATTTGGGATTATTATCGCGATCCCCACTGTTTATATTGCGGGCCCACTCTTCTCACGGTGGGCACAAAAAATGGTGCCAGAGGCCTTCGCAGCCAAACCACACTTACCACTCAACAGTAATAAACGGCAATTCAAAGTATCCGAAGCACCAAGCTTTGGTCTGAGTGTATTGACTGCTTTGTTCCCCGTGATTTTAATGACGATCACTACTGTCTATGAATTGGTCGTCGACCATGGTGTCACACCTAAGAACCCCTCAACAACGGATCAAATCATCCGTTTGATTGGGGCCCCAGGTATCGCCATGCTGATTTCACTCTTATTCGCACTTTGGTCTATGGGGATTCATCAACACAAGACCAATAAAGCGATGACAGCCACTATTGAAGATGCTACGAAATCAATCGCCATGCTGCTCCTAATCATTGGTGGTGGTGGGGCCTTCAAGCAGATTCTAATCGATGGTGGTGTCGGCAAAGCCGTTGCCCAGTTATTTAGCGGCAGCAGCATCTCACCACTGATTTTAGGTTGGTTAGTCGCCGTCATCTTGCGGGTCTCACTCGGTTCAGCGACCGTCGCAGCCTTAACTGCAGCCGGTCTGGTTGCCCCATTAATGACTCAAGCAGGTATCGATCCGGCCTTAATGGTAATTGCCATCGGGTCTGGGAGTGTCGCCGCTTCACACGTTAACGATGCTGGCTTCTGGATGTTCCGAGAATATTTCGACCTAACCGTCAAGCAGACTTTGCTCACGTGGACTATGTTGGAAACCATTATTGCCTTCTGTGGTCTCGGTGGCGTGTTGGCCTTAAATGCTATTTTCCATTAAATCTATGAGTCCAGCCTGGTGACAGCTACATATCAGTTAATCTGGTAACCAGTTAACCATTATGTCAGCTTAAACCGCACTAAATCAAATACCGTCGTTACTCACAATCCACTTGCTGAGTAACGACGGTATTTGATAGTCGCTTAATTCAATGTCAAACGATGCTACTGTTCGTCTAGATGACTACCTAAATCATGCTTGATACGCGTTGATGAAATACCCGCGGTGCGGGGCAAATAGACGACCTCACAATAATCTTTCAAAAAGTCGAACTTACCGCGCCAATCGTCTCCCATCACGAAAACATCAATATCATTATCGGCAACATCACTAATTTTCTGATCCCAGCTTTTCTCAGGTAACACTTCATCAACATAGCGAATCGCCTGTAGAATATACTTGCGGTCTTCATACGACGTATACGCATGCTTTCCCTTTTCGGCATTAAACTCGTCGGTTGAGACGCACACCGTCAAATGATCACCCAAAGCGCGTGCACGTTTGAGTAACCGGATATGACCCTTGTGCAACAAATCAAATGTCCCGTACGTAATTACTTTCTTCAAAAAATCACTCCTTGTGACGCGTTCAAGATTAATTCACCCATTATAGCACAGGCTACTTCTTTAATTTTGAGTTCGCCGTCAAATCAGCCTTAGTCGCTTTGGGTGGCTGTGGTTGATAGACCGTTGTTTGCTTACGCAAGTGCTCCTCATTACGTAGCTCAGCAATATTATAGAGGTACACGACCACGGTCCGTACCACGGCATAGAATGGAATCGCCAGGATCATGCCCAAAATACCGGCAATATTTCCCGCCGCCAGCAACAAAATAATAATTGTCAACGGATGGATCTTGAGTGTTCGCCCAATAATATTCGGGTAAATCAAGTTACCATCAACCTGTTGCACAATCACCACCACAATGACTACGTACACTACCTGCATCGGTGACTTGGTAAACGCCACAATTAATGATGGCGCAATCCCGATGTACGGACCAACATATGGAATAATATTCGTTAACCCAGCAATCACCCCGAGTAATAACCCGTATGGCTGGGAAATTAACATATAACCAATAGCCGTAAACGTCCCCACGAATAGACATTCGATCACTTGACCACTAATGTAACTTGAAATCGTATCGCCCATCTTTTGTAATAAACCAATGACTTCGGGCCGTTGCTTCTTAGGCAAGAACCGACTAATGGCCGGGATGAACTTTTCACTATCCTTCAACATGTAGAACAACACGACTGGAATTGTAATCGCCATGATTGTCACGCTCGTCACCGTGGAAATCACGGTCACAACACTGCTTGACAATGATGACAAAAAGTTCTGGGCGTACTTACTGATTTCCCCATTAAACTGCTTAGTATACGAAGAGATGTCGATTTTTTGTAACACCGAACTATTGTTGATCATCTTAGTCGCGGCCTTTTGCATTTCAGTCGCAATGCTTGGCAGGTTATAGATCAGTTGGGTGACCTGACTGACTAACCGCGGCAACAAGGAAACGGCCCCCCACGCTAATAGGCCAAATAATAGCACAAATACAATCGCAACAGCCCCGGTTCGCGAAATCCGAAACTTCTTATAATGAACCTTCGTCAATAATTTGACTAGGGGATTCAACATATAAAATAAAAATCCTGAAATCACAATTGGCATGAACACGACACTTAAAAAGGTACCAATCGGCTGAAATAAAAAGCCAATGTTCGTGCAGACCCAGATCAAGGTCGCCACAATTAAAATCTCAAGTGACCAAAATAACAAGGCCGAATCTTTTAGGCGCTTAAACACTCGCGCTCCTCCCTTTCTTGATACAACCATATAATGCGTTAATTATACCCTATTTCAATTCATTCGAATACGATTTTGAAATTTCTCACAAATTCTATTTAAAATCAATGAGAATAATGGTAATTTAATTAATGAACGATAAACTTTTAAAGGAGTTTTTATTTATGTCACGTAAAATTGCCATCATTGGAATGGGCCACGTCGGTTCAACCGCTGCACACTACATCGTTGCCAACGGATTTGCAGACGACCTCGTCCTAATCGATACGAATAATAGCAAAGTGGAAGCTGACGCTCTCGATTTTCAAGACGCCATGCCCAATTTACCTTACCACACAAACATTATCGTCAATGACTATAGCAGTCTAATTGATGCCGACGTCATTATTTCGGCCGTTGGTAATATTAAGTTACAAGATTCACCAACTAATGACCGCTTTCTTGAACTGCCCTTCACCAGCACACAAGTCAAAGACGTTGCTGCTAAGATCAAGGCGAGTGGCTTTAACGGAATTCTAGTTGTCATCACCAATCCGGTGGACGTCATCACCTCGATCTACCAAGCAGTCACTGGTTTGCCTAAGAATCACGTAATTGGAACCGGAACATTGTTGGACTCTGCACGGATGAAACGCGCTGTTGCCAGTGCCTTACACCTCGACTCACGATCAGTGGCCGGCTACAACTTAGGCGAACATGGTAATTCTCAATTCACGGCTTGGTCAACCGTCCGAGTTCTGGGCCAGCCCATTACTGAATTGGCGGCCAAACGCGGCTTGGATTTAGCAAAATTAGATGCCGAATCACGGGATGGCGGCTTCCGAGTCTTTCATGGTAAAAAGTATACGAGTTACGGCGTTGCAACGGCTGCGGTGCGCTTAGCTACCACGGTCTTAAATGACGCACTCACCGAACTCCCCGTCTCAAACTTCCGGGAAGAATACGGCGTTTACCTCTCATATCCAGCAGTCGTTGGTCGCGACGGCATCGTTGAACAAGTTCAATTGGATCTGACCGATGAAGAATTAAAGAAATTACAAGTTTCAGCAGATTACATCAAGACAAAGTATGCGGAAAGTCAGACTGATTAAACTGATACTCAGTTAACTGCGCTCATATATGATGACACGTGTTTTGTTAGTAATTTGTTATTAATTTGGTTAAAAAGATGCCGTTGTTAGATTACTGTTCGTCAGCAATGCACGTTCGATGCCGACCTCTGGGGCTGGGTGCCAATTGCTGGAACGTAGCCGACGTCGATTTGAGCTAACGCACGGCCCGCGTCATCTCAAATACGAGTCTTATTCTAAGCCGGAAGAAATTCGCTTCCAGCTAAGAATAATTTGGCTACTGAGCATTGTCATCCAGCCCCTCCGATCTAAAAGCCTGTGAGAGACCACGGGTTGAAACCGAACATTGCTACGCCAACGGATTAATGCGGTCTTGGCATTAGTCCGTTGGCGTAGCAAGTATAGGCTTCAGTGGCACCGAGCACGTGTCGGAAAACCGCTCGAATGGCTGATAAACGCTTACGCTCCTTGGTACAATTGATTGTGGAATAGCTGATTGCAGTTACTGCCAATCCAAATAATTGCATCTTAAGCTGTTGCTGTATATGAAACAGCGACTAGTTTAATTAAAGTTGAGACCATCAATAGCTGACATTCAAACACGATCCCGGCTGGAAGGTATTTCTGATGATGCTCAGTGATTCAAGAGTGTGCGGTTCAGACGGGTGGGACTGAGGATTAGCCTAGCTAGGGCGTTAAGCGGTGGGCTTCCGCTTGGCGTCCTAGCGTCCCTAACTGGAAGTCCTGGTCTGACCCGAACACGTTTCAACAGTATTGCCTTGAAGCGTGGAAGACCAGTATTTGAGATGCGGACTTCGGCTCAAATCTGTGTTGAAGTGCTGATAACAATTTGTACAGCCTTTACGTCGGATCTAATGATAGTAAAATTGCGATGGTTTTCTTTGCCAATCAAGCAAAATGGTCGACTATGAATACAATTGGTGGCCAAATCGAGCAAATCTTAACACAAACCGCAACGCTTTAAACCATACTAAAAAGGCATCATCGACAATCACTGTCGACGGTGCCTTTTTAAAATTATCGGACTAACAACCAGCCTGCTGATGCCTAGTTAGTTCGCTTGATTGATTTAACTAAATTCCATATCATGATGATTCGTTTTGGCTAACTGACTAACAATCTGTAACCAGTCCTTCATACTAACCATCACCGCCGAATCTTGGGTATTGGGATTTTCCACCTCAATGGTATCGTGGCTTTGATTAACAATCGTTAACAACTGGTTGATATTCTTTTTTGCTAATGCGGTAGTAACTTTTTTCATACGCCCATCTCCCAATTCGTTCCATAATTGTTGCCATTGTGCACCATTCGTCTAAAACCGTCAAGCGCTGCTAGCAATTATTCGAGTAACTGAGCAATATTTTACACTAAGCACGCCGTAGTTGCACTTAAAAGAACCGGATTTTACTTAAAATTAAAGGCGTGGCGTCTTGAACATTGATTTCAAGACGTTGCGAATGATTTTCATCTGTTCATTAGTAATTGGCTGGCCGTCATATTCAAACTGATTTTTCTTGTTTTCAACTACTTTTTTCAGATCGACCGCCGCAGCATTCGTAGTCTTGGCAGTCGGTTCTTTATCCTTACCAACCAACTTGGTATAACTCGTACCGAGCACTTGGGCCACTTCTTTAAGCGTGCCCACTGACGGCGTGTGCTTTTTCCAACTATAGATGGCACTCGCGCTCAACCCCGCTAAGGTTGCGACTTCCGCTAAGGTGAGCCCATTCTTCTTGGCAAACTGCCGAATGTTTTTAAGTAGTTCACCATTATCAATCTTCAAAAAAGCCATCTTCGTCACTCCTATCAATCAAGATCTCATCAATTATTATTAATCCACTCAAGCTGTTGACATTACTTAATCGAACCGCAACCCATTTGCAACAGCTTTGTTACAATGACCGCTTATGATAAGGTCAGCGTTAATGAATGGAATGGACACGGGGAATTTCGGGGAGGAACTACATATGAGACAACGCCTTATCGCACTAATTGTTACTATTTTAGGCCTCGCAATTGGACTTTGGCAAGCGCCTAACGTCGATGCCCAAGCAACCAATCGTATCATCAAAACCACGACCGTCACACGAAGCGCCTACCTTACTAAAAATCCACAGGGTGGACTTTATAATATGAGTGGCGCAACTAACAATCTCAAAATCAAAAATCTCGGTACGCTCCGTCGTTACGGCAATCCAACTTGGTTTGTTACCCAACAACGGCAAGTCCGCTTAGCAAATCGTACGACGGCTAATTATTATTTCATCACGAGTGCGAATAACCGCGTTCGGGGCTGGGTCAAGACTGGTTCCGTTAAGAAGAGCACCCGATCCTTCACCAACCTCTACAACGTCGCCAAGTCTAAGCTTGGTCATCGTTATGTTTACGGTGCAGTCGGTCCAAACACCTTCGATTGTTCTGGTTATACCAAATATGTCTTCCAGCAAGCGGCCCAAAAGACCCTGCCGCGGATCGCGCAAGCGCAATACCGTCAGTATCCCAAAATTTCTAAGCAACGCGCTCAAAAGGGCGATCTCGTCTTCTTCGGCAATAATACCGGCTCGATTTCGCATGTCGGCATCTATGTCGGTGGTGGAAAGATGATCGATGCTCAAAATAACGGCGTTAAGAATGAAAAAGTCTACGTTCCTTGGTGGCACGCAGTCGGTTATTCACGACCAGTCAACTTTGGCGCTTAATTATATTGATCGTTCAAGTTCCCCAATGACTCGCAAGTAATGCTTGTGGGTCATTTTTTATTTTCCTAATTATAGCAAACGGTGTCAACTGTGACGGTCAGTTAGTCATTTTAATCAACACCACTAAAGATGGCCCAGCCAACACAAAAGGGAGCACCCACCACGGGGTCACTCCCTTTTGTACTTTAATTACGCCGCTGACAGACCGTCAGCAGAACTATTGCCGACGTGATAATTCTTGATAGCGACTATACCAGATATCGATGTAGTCTTGCGAAAACGGGCCTTTTTTATTCTTAATCCAATCAACCAGCACTTTCACATTTGCTTTTAAAATGCGATCAGTATCAGCCGAATAACGCCACTGGGCACCGTGTTCTTCGTACTCATCCACATCCAACAACCGCCGCTCACCATCGGGAAAGACTTTAACATCCAGATCGTAATCGATGTACTTCAAAGCCTCTTTATCTAACACGTATGGTGATGCTAAGTTGCAATAGTATGAAACGCCGTTATCGCGAATCATCGCCACGATATTAAACCAATAATGCTTATGAAAATAAACGATGGCAGGTTCCCGCGTCACCCACCGGCGGCCATCATCTTCGGTAACCAGTGTGTGATCGTTACAACCAATTAGTACGTTCTCGCTTGTTTTGAGTACCATTGTATCGCGCCAAGTTCGATGTAAACTTCCGTCGTGCTTATAGCTTTTGATCGTAATGAAGTCGCCTTCCTTAGGTCCTTTAGCCTCGCGCGCCATATTAACCCAACTTTCTAACTTGAGGGTAAATTTTCATCGAATTTCATTAAACATTATACCAGATTTTTATAGCGTGCGGGCAGGTAATTCAACCTTTTCACTCATCCGCGACTTGTTCGTCGATAAATCGGTTGATGTCATCCATCATAAAACCCTTTTGAAACAGGCTTCGCTTAGTGCGCATCGTGCGTTCACGAAAAGCATACTTGCGATTACGTTGCCACAACTTCTGGCCTTGCGTCACAAGGGCGGCCCACTGTTCATCTTCATCCGGTTGCAATTCCAAACTAGCAATCGCCGCCGTGATCGTATCATTGTCAAACCCCTTCGTCATCATCCCTTGACGAACTTTTTGTTGCATTGTCTTGAAGGCTTGCCGGTGATAACGTTTAGCCAACTTGCGCGCTAGTTCACCGGCGTTATCAACTTGTTCTTCAGGACTAAATTGCCCAGCGAGAGCGTCATCGATCAACTGCTCACCAACGCCTTTTTGCCGCAAATTTTGTCGAATCACCCGCGGTCCCTTGTCACTAGTTCGTTTAGCCGTCCGTACAAAGGCATCGGCATACTGTTGATCATTCAATAACCGTAACTCGCGTAATTGTTGCATCGTCGCGTCAATCACCGTTTCGTCGATTTCTTCATCCCGCAGCTTGTCATGGACTTCCTTCTCCGTCCGCAGTTGATGTGATAAATAATCTAATGCGCGCGTATAAGCCTTGGATACATCGTCAGCCGCAATCATTGCCGCTTGTAGTTGTTCATCAACTTCCATGCCCTTGAAAACACGGAACTTGATCATCACTGACTCACTGATTGGAAAAGCATACTGCTCGTCTAAGTATATGTTGTAGCGCCCCGCACGTTTCTGGGCTACGATTTTCGTCACTTTCTTCGTCACGGACATCACCCTCCTCTCATTTAATCATCACGATTATAGTTTACCGAAAAACTGCCGGGTCAACCAACTAATTTCCCCAGGCAGTGCTAAAATTCCATAATGTTTTAAGACCTGATCGGTGTATGACTGCATCATCGCTTGATCCGCATCCAATACGGTCGGTGATGACTGATTTGGAACTGCGCGGCGGTGATGGTGTTCCTGGACTGCTAGTTGCAGTTGCCCCGCCTTAGCCAATTGACGAGTAACGACCCGCTTGCTCGCATCGACGCGAACCGTGATGGGACCGTCATAAATCAAAGCAGTCATAAAGCCTTGATCTTCGATATGCGCCAAATAATGTCGATTATACCAACTAGTCGTTCCCCGTTTGGCCGTTCCTAGCGGCATCAAGATAGCAGCACCATGAATCACCGGTAGTTTATGCATCGATAGTCCTAACTGACTAGCCAGCCGTTTAATTAGTTGGGTCCCAGAAAAGCCTAGTTGGACTGCATAAGTCATCATGATTTGTCGCGTTGTCAGCTTAGTCTTAATCAGTCCCCGTTGACGGTCAAAAATCAAGGTATTCTCGGCGCATGCCAAGTGTTTAATGTCAAGCAGAAAAATTGTCTCCAGCACGTCGATTATATCAATATCTGAACGCGTCGCTATTGGTAATAATCGCTGTGGCTGTCGGGTGTCCCAAGTACCAGATTCGAGATGCCAAAAAGAGTTAACGTGATGCGGATCGTCAATATTTTGGGTCATAGGTGGTAAAGCCCCCTAGAGATAAGTATTTTCTCTAACATTCACCGGCTGAACGCCCCCGCCCGTTCGCGGTTAATTAGATTAATCACATCATAACAATTACATACAATCTAGGAAAGCACTTGGTCATTGAATTGCTCAAATCTAACCGGAACATTAATAATGAAAACAAATCGTCACTTTTCAGTCCGTTTTCACCACCTGCACCATTACTGACCACTCACTACACTAGACTCAACCTTGGCCAAGGTAATTAACGATAGAATGAGGTTATTTCAATGCACGCTGACCGTTTTGATAATCAAGCCGCCTTTGACCTACTCGCACAGCCAGAACACCAACGCCTGTTGTATGGCGCTTTGAAGGCCGCACACGTGACCAAATATCACCCGCAATTTGAGGATTGTGTTACCGTGGCACATCTGACCTGGCTAGCCGCCTATCAGAACTATGAGCCTGAACTGCCTGCCAACTTGGCAGACTTTCGCAAATTTGCTTTTCGGCGCATCAAGTGGCGAACCGTTGACTATTTGCGTAAACAAACTTTGCGGACGCAATCGCAGGTCAAGCTGGAGCACGCCCTGCCCATCGCCATTGACCCGATGGCTGATCAAGAGATCCATTGGCAATTAGCCGCATTATTAACGGAACTCTTAGCACAATGTCGTCCGGGTGAACGCATTTACCTTACTGAATTTTTTCTGGAAGAACAGTCGGTTGCAAGCATCATGCACCGTCATCAAGTCAGCCGTCGGACCGTCTATAACTGGCGAACCCGCTTGCTCACTAAAGCTCACCAACTCTATCAGCAACAAGCCCGTAACTAATACTAAAACCGACATTTGCTCAATACGAAAGGAGCCCCATATGCATAATTGGATGAACACTCACCTCATTATTACAACAACTGACACCAAACAACATCAGGCGCATCAACACTGGTCCGCTGGTCGGGAGCTAACGGACGCTGATCTCGCCACTCTAATGGCCGTCCTCAGCCCACTATTTGCTGACACGATTATCAGTATTACTGTCCAAACTGTCACCGAGTTTGCCGACTAAACGCTCGCCAATCAAAAAAGTTTAATCAAACGGTGCACAAATCGACTCGCTCAGCCGTCTGTATTAATGTAAGCTGGCCAGCCTACCACCACAAAATTCGAGGAGGAACTCATCATGACTAAAACTTGGTTAAAAGCTACCCTGACAGTTCAAACGACAACGGAATTGGACGAACAACGTAAACAAACGTTTAACGGCATCGCCCAAGACGCGACTGACGAACAACTCGCTGCTTTTGGTAAGGTCGTCGAAGTCTTGACGGGCGATCAATTCATGGCCGCTAACTTGGTCAATGCTTACCGCTACGATCCACAACCCGTCGCTTAACACACTCATAATATAGGAGGAAACGCCCATGAAAACTTTAGACTTAAGCTTTAAAACTAGTACTAACAAGGTTCACCACTTGAAGTTACACTACGCCAACGATAACTTGAGTAAGGATGTCGTTAGCAAAGCCATGGCGGATCTAGCAGCCACGAAGCTGTTCGTTAAGGACGGCGAGAACCTCGTTGCCGAACCACTCGCCGCCAAGTACGTTGAAACCATCGAAACACCAATTGTCACCGCACCAAAGGCTTAATCCGCGTTACCTGCTATTACAAGAATCCCCGGTCAATTGCTGACCGGGGATTTTTTATTATATTCAGTTAGCTTATGGCACCACGTTCGGCGCTAGATATCACAAGAAAGCCGGATTGCCCTAGTCTCATTGCGATCAACTGGATAAATCTCGATAATAATGCTATTACCGACTGGATGCCAATCAATCGCTTTGACGAGTGCTCGCATAAACGTCCGCGTAATTTGGGTCTTGATTGAAATGCCGCTACGCTCAATATCATCATAGAAAATGACCCGCTGATCTAACTTATCGACCTTAAAGTAGTAGTACGCAAAATGGGCCGTCCCCCGTTTCAAAATTAAGTGGTACGAATTATTATAATCCGCGGGGAAAACCGTGATCCAATCGTCATTCATGTCGGACATCCTTTTCACTTGAATTTGAGCTCTTGTCTAATTGTACCGTGAACGGCGGGGAAAACCTAGGGGGAATGTAAGAAACTTGAACTACTGAGCCTGGCATCATTCTGTTCATTAACTAATTTTACCACGCGTTTTATTTAGTCATTATCATCGCGTTTTAGGCTACTAATAATTGCATCTGGCAAATTACAAGTTTAATCCGAACAAGCCCGGAATCTTTCAATGGCAGTCTGTTGATGATGTATTTTTAATGGTCGTTGATTAATTAGTTCAAGTGCTGCTAGGATCTCATCAGTCGTTACTTGGCTAAAATTGGTCTTTTTCGGGAAGAACCAGCGTAACCGTCTATTAAAATATTCATTGGAACCTCGCTCCCATGGTGAATATGGATGGCAAAAATAAACTTTGATCTGATAATCCTGTTCTAAGGCCTGATAATTGGCAAACTCTTTACCATGATCAACAGTAATGGATTTTACTTGGGGACCGAAGGCCCCCATAAACTTGCCAAAGGCGGTGTTTAGAGCCTTAGCCGTTCTATTAGGGGCTTTGATGGCCCATAGAAGTCGGGTCTTACGTTCTACGAATGTAACCAGACATGATCGTGACTCACCTCGACTAGAAAGCACCGTATCTACTTCCCAATGACCAAAAGCTAACCGTTGATTAACAGTTGTTGGCCGTTGTTCGATGGAAGTCCCACTTGTAAATTTCCCCCGATTTTCGCTCACTCGGTGCTGGCGGACATTCCGATTGGGTAGATCAGTCAATTTGAAGGGGAGCCAGCCACGATTAAGCCAATTATAAATTGACGCAGTGCTCAAGTTATAAGCGGCCGCAATGGTTTCTGGTGACCAGGTTAATCGTAAGTGATTGGTAATTAAAGTCGCTAATGCTGCCGTCAGCATCGAACGACGACCGCAATTCCGCCTTTTGCGATCTGCATCTTGCTGAGCTAATTCTGGATCATAAGGTTTAACCCGGTCCAACTCATAGCTAATCGTAGCTTTGGCGACGCCTAAGGCGTCAGCCATTACTTGGTAAGATTTATTCCCCTCATTGACCAGTTGTGCTAGTGCGCCACGTTGAAAACGTGATAAAGTAGATGTACCCAAAGTAATCACTCCCTATATTGGTTGGAATTAGCTACTACCATTGTAAGTGATTGCTTTGGGCTTTTTAATTTCTGTTCGGATTAATTATAGAATTTGCCCTAACATAAACAAGCAAATAAAAATATTATTTTTATAAATACGCAAAAAGCATTGATATAAAAGAGAAATTGCAAAAATAGAAAATTATAGACAGAAATATCAAAAGTAAAAATATGATACATTGTATATACATTGAACGTAGGTATTGATTTGCACTTTTTCACAATGATATGTTTAAACAAAAAAATAATTATTTGTTACCATTTTGTTTAAATAGTTCTCATCATATGGTTTAAAAAGCGAGATCAAAATTAGATAAAAATCTAATCTTGATCTCGCTTTTTAAATTAACTACCATAAATTCTGACATTGATTATATTAGTACTAATTTTGCTATATAAATACAGTATATGACACTCATCCGTAAAACTAGCTAACTACAAATTATTACTCAAACACTGTTCTTAGAATTGATTTTATGATATGTATAAGTAGCTGTTCACTACTCTTTCTATTGCTTATTTGCTAGATATTCCTTCAATTTAACTATTACCTCAAATAAAACTTCCCACTTATAATTGTCAAAGAATACGTAATCTTCATCGAAAATATTCTTTCTATAATAATGTCTTTTGGATTTTAACGTTTTATCGTCCAGTGCTTCGTCTAATTATCCGTTAACACACGTAACATCTTTATCTTTTTTCTTAGCTCAATCAAATAGCAAACACATATGTAACCTTGCTCAACCGTTATTTTACAATAAAAAAAAGACAGAATTGATATTTCTGTCTTTAAAACAAATATTATCTACCCAATCCCAAAGAACCCATGCATAAACAACGCCGCACAAGCAGCCCCAACGAAAGGTGCAATCCCAGGAACAATAATCCCATATTGCCAGTCGCTGTCAGCCTTGTTCTTAATTGGTAAGATGGCGTGGGCGATCCGTGGACCCATGTCCCGTGCAAGGTTCATGGCGAATCCGGTTGGACCACCTAGACCCATCCCAATGGCCCAGACTAAGAGCCCAACACCAATCGGCACGATCCCCGGCGTCTTCACTTCAGAAATAGCTAAAATCCCAGAAATAAAAATAAATGTATCGAAGAATTCGACGAAGAAGTTCCGTGGTAAGTTCCGCACAGCGGGTGCGGTTGAGAATAAGTTCCGAATCGTAATTGGGGAAATCTCATCAGCAGAAGCGGCAAAGTGGTCCGCGTACATGATCCAGACGATCACAGCACCAACGACCCCACCCAAAACTTCTGCAACTGAATACGGAATAAACAATGACCACGAGATGTTCCCTAACATACATTGGGCTAACACCATGGCCGGGTTAATGCAGACATTGCCGAAAATGAAGAGGGCAATTGTAATCCCAAAACCCCATGTTGTAATTGCGAAGATATGGCCAGAACCGCGATACTTGGTCCCCTTTAAAACCTCACTACAATGTACACCGACACCAAAAATAATCATCAAGGCGGTTCCCATGAACTCTGCCAAAAGCTGATGAATCACTATCTTTCTCCTCCTGTGGCGTTGTTACGCCTGTTTATTTTGAAATAGACGCCTCTTACTTTCAGAAAGCACCGGCACTTTTTTCACACGAACACCATTATACACAAAATCCGAATCGTTTGATATGTAAATCGCAAAAAGTTTTGATTTTACAGGATTAAACGCCCGGATTCAATTAAAAAGTTCTGATTATACTTTTAAAATTCTGACTACTTTTCGTTACTAGGCTTTTTACGTTTGAAAAATTGTCGGCGAATGCGGCGAATCATCCGTGGTGATTTCGGCTCAATCGTGTGCTCAAACCATTCTTGTACCGAGGCATTGACGACCCCGCCAAACATCAATAAGATTCCTGAGAAATTCAGCCAGAACATCAGTACAATCAAACTCCCAATCGTTTGATACGTCGTAATCCGTTTAGCGAATAACTCGATATACACCCGGAACCCTTGTGAAATCACGATCCAACCGATCGTTGTAACTAACGCGCCCGTCCAGATATAGCGGAGTTTAACCTTGGCATTCGGCACAAAGTAATACAGCAACATGGCAACAACGAACATCCCAACGAAAGTAATCAAGTTTTTATTTTCTAATAATTGATTGATCCAATTCGGAATGATTGCCCGGGTAAGATTCGTCAAGTTCAAGATGACATCCAGAATCAACTGACTCAGGGTGAAGAAAATCGCCAGCCCCACAATTAAGAGTAATAGTCCCAAAGTCAAGAAGAAGGCGATAACTCTCGTCAGGATAGCATTCTGCGCATCTGTCACACCGTAAGCCTCATTCAGACTCCGACGAATCGCGGCAATAATCTTAGACGCCGACCAGACCGTCACCAAAATCCCAATCGACAAACTACTGCTGCTACCACTAGATAAGAACGAGACTAAAATCGGCTTGAACGTCTGATAAACATTACTAGGGATGACTTCTTGCGCGTATGCTAAAATCTGCCCCGTCTTCAGATTAAACCGGGCAATGATGTTCCCAGCAATCAAAATAATCGGTGCAATTGACATCAACGCGTAATAAGCCAACACAATCGCATTATTGCTGACGTTCGCTTGACCATATCGCCGAATAATGATCTCCAGGCTTTTCGTAATTTTAGGGTAACGGGCTTTTAAATTCATTCACTTATCCTCAACGCTCACTTATAGTATCTACAATTATACAATGGAATTCAGTAGGAAACACCTTTTACACTAGGATTACTGTTTTCTAACGTGTTAGGGGCTGGCAATCAGACCATCAAGTGGTAATTGTTATTGACAATTACTTGCAACAGCGCAGTAACTATACCTCCACCTTTACGCTACCAATCAAGTAGTGGGTACTCAGTGGTACGTAGTGCTAATAGCGCCCCATCAGTCGTCCAGATTTTAGCACAAAAAAATAACCGGCAGCGATACCCCCGCGGCATCCATCTCCGGCTACTTCACTAATTTCACATCTTTACAGGAGAAGTGAAAATTATTATCACTATGTCAGTCCATATATTACACTGTTTATACAAAAATGTAAATAATTTAATGTGTACCAATTTCTTTCATAATCGCTTGTAAGATATATTCCGCAGCATGACCGTCTCCGTATGGGTTCTCAGCATCCGCCATCCGCTGATATGCCGTGGCGTCATCTAATAATGTCGTCATGGCGGCCGCAACTTGATCACCATTCGTCCCCACTAGTTGCAACGTCCCGGCAGTAACTCCTTCCGGCCGCTCGGTAGTATCCCGCAGAACCAACACTGGCTTATTCAATGAGGGAGCCTCTTCCTGCACCCCACCGGAATCCGTCATAATAAAGTAACTCCGGGCTGCCATGTTGTGAAAATCAAGCACATCCAGTGGCTCAATCAAGTGAATCCGGTCGGTATCCCCTAAGATCCGCTTCGCCACCGTCTGTACTGCCGGGCTCAGATGCACTGGGTAGACCACTTCGACATCAGGATGTTGCGCGACGACTCGCTTGATGGCCGTAAAGACGGCTTCCATTGGGGCCCCCTGGTTCTCACGCCGGTGCATCGTCAGTAAAATCATCCGGTGACCGGGCTGTATCAAATTGAGGGCGGCATGTTGATAGTCCGTTGAAACCGTCTGCTTTAAGGCGTCAATAGCCGTATTCCCGGTAACAGTGATAGCCGCATCGGGGTGATTTTCTTTCAACAAATTCTGGCGGCTCAGTTCTGTCGGTGCAAAGTACATATCAGCGAGCACGTCCGTCAACTGCCGATTCATCTCTTCTGGATACGGCGAATACTTTTGCCACGTCCGTAAGCCCGCCTCCACGTGACCAACTGGAATCTGATGATAGAAAGCACTAACACTAGCCGCAAACGTGGTTGTCGTATCGCCATGGACTAATACGATATCCGGCTGTTCAGCATCCATAATCGCATCCAACTTGGTGAGCACCCGACTTGTGATCCCCGCTAACGTCTGATTGGGCTTCATAATATTCAAATCATAGTCCGGTGTAATGTGGAAAATGGCTAGAACCTGATCCAACATTTCACGATGTTGGGCCGTCACCACCGTTACGGGTTCAAACTGTGCTTGCTGCTGTAATTGCAAGACGATCGGTGCCATCTTGATTGCTTCTGGTCGCGTGCCGAAAATCGTCATTACCTTAATTGGTTTTGTCATTAACTTTCACCTGCATCATTTAATTTCTAACCTCATCATAGCGTTACTTCAACTTATTCGCCATCTTTTCAGATGAATATTTACTTATTTTAAGAGTTTTCGCAACATTTCTGGCCCACCACTAGTCATTAGTAACACTCCTACTGGCGACTTAATCGTCATCGACTAGGGGCAGTGCTCTAATCACGGCGATGTTGTAACCCGAATAGCGCCAACCAGCTTAACGTCATTTATAGTGGCTATCAAGCAGACTACAAAAAACACACTAACCCAATCGCAGCGTAAGTTATCTGCAACCTAGTTAGTGTGAAAATACGCCTAAAACGGTGCTGTCTTCAGAAGAATATTACGAATCTTATAAGCAACCTGATTGTCACCACCGAAGACCCCCTGATTCTCAAATAAGACCAAGGCGACCTTCGCATTCCGTGACCCCATATAATAGGTGTGGAAATTATTATCATTACCACCAACCCGGATCAATTGGCCGGCTTGGTAATAAACCCCGGCAGAATATTTGAGCTGGAAATTATCGGCGACCGACCGCAAACCCGCTGACCCCAATAACTGACCACTTTGGAGTGCGTACATGAATTTATAATAATCACCCACACTCATGTACAAACTGCCGCAACCAAGTTCGCTTGACTGCAGTGGCTTAGAAATAATGCCGCCTTGTCCCAGACCATTCGTCAAGCGATACGAGGACGGATTCAACACGTTACCCGGAATATCATTATATTCATAAGTATGCTTCAATCCTAATGGCCGAATGATATCATTATTGAGCGCCGTTTGATACGACTTGTGCGTTACTTTACGAATGATTCCCGCGAGAACCGTAAAGTTAGCATTGGAATAAGCATACGCATGGTTACCCGTTGACAGCAAATGCCGCAAAGTAAAATTCAACCGCGCCGTTTCAGTTGGCAAGATCGACTTCGGCGTCATCTCGGCCATCCGAATCCCGGAACGGTGATCTAAGAGTTGCCGAACAGTGATCTGGTTAGCATATGGTATCCCCGGATAGAAATGACTGAGTTTCGTTGTCATGCTTAACTTACCCTGATTGATCAACTTCTGAATAATGGCCCCCGTGACTGCCTTTTGCAGTGACGCCAACGGATAAGCTTCCGTCTTAGTGTTGCGTATCCGACCGGCATCATCCGCATAACCGTACGTCCGAATCCGAACCCCCGCTGGCCCATTGGTCGTCAGCAGTAACGTCCCCATAATATGATGACTTTTAATTAGCTGATCAATCTGCTTAATGGCCTGTGCTTCGCTGAGTTGTCCGGACCGTGGCTGACGCTTCTGTGGTGTCACCCGCTTCTTCTTAGTGGCCGGTTTAATTTTTGAAGCCGCCTGCTGAACTTTGAGCGTCTTCGGCGTGACTTGCCGTGCTCCTTGACCTAACTGCTGTGATCCCCAAATACCAATACCAATCAACCCCAATAAGATTGGTATTAACCCTAATAACCAACGACGTTTGCGCATCACAATCCCCCCTGTCCCTGGTGAGTAGTCCATTCGCTGATTGAACATGACCACTACTTTTTGATGCTTTCAGCATACACTCCCCCGACCGAATTTGCATTAAAACGCGAATTATTGTTAGTCCGCCGAACCAAATCAATCCCGTTGATCAGCTTACGCTTTGACCAAAGTCACTAAAATTTTATCAAAATTTAGTTGATTTAACTCGTGCAATTTCCGAACATGACCATTAGAATTAAGATTATAGTTAACTTATTCAAGGAAGGATGATCATATTGAGTCAAGCAACCGAATATGTCCAACACGTCTACCAAATCATTGAACACCGTGATCCGAATCAAACTGAATTTTTAGAGGCTATCAACGACGTCTTTAAAACCATCACGCCAGTCTTAGAACAGCATCCCGAATACATCGAAGCCAACATTTTAGAACGACTAACCGAACCAGAGCGCGTCATTCAGTTCCGAGTTCCGTGGCTCGACGATGCCGGTCATGCCCAAGTTAATCGTGGTTTTCGGGTCCAATTCAACTCCGCCATCGGCCCTTACAAGGGTGGTTTGCGCTTACACCCATCGGTTAACCTCAGTATCGTTAAGTTCTTAGGCTTTGAGCAGATCTTCAAAAATGCCTTAACCGGTCTCCCCATCGGTGGTGGTAAGGGTGGTTCTGATTTTGATCCGAAAGGCAAATCCGATAACGAAATCATGCGGTTCTGTCAAAGCTTTATGACTGAACTGAGCAAGTACATCGGTCTTGATACCGACGTTCCAGCTGGTGATATTGGCGTTGGTGGCCGTGAGATTGGCTTCTTATATGGTCAATACAAACGTTTACGTGGTGCTGACCGCGGCGTCTTGACCGGTAAAGGCCTTGATTACGGTGGTTCACTCGCGCGGACCGAAGCCACTGGCTATGGTTTAGCTTATTACACTAACGAGATGTTAAAAGCGAACCAGCTCTCCTTCCCTGGACAACGGGTCGCCATCTCCGGCGCAGGTAACGTTGCCATCTATGCCATTCAAAAAGTCGAAGAACTCGGTGGTAAAGTCATCACTTGCTCAGATTCTAACGGCTATGTGATCGACGAAAATGGTATCGACTTCAAGATCGTTAAGCAAATCAAAGAAGTCGAACGTGGTCGTATCAAGGAATACGCGGACCGCGTTGCCAGTGCGACTTACCATGAAGGCAGCGTTTGGGATGCCCAAGTTGCTTATGACATCGCCTTACCATGCGCAACGCAAAATGAAATCAGTGGTGACCAAGCCAAGAACCTGATTGCTAATGGCGCTAAAGTAGTTGCTGAGGGTGCTAACATGCCAAGCAGTCCCGAAGCAATTGCAGCTTACCAAGCGGCTGACTTATTATATGGTCCAGCCAAAGCAGCCAATGCTGGTGGGGTCGCCGTTTCCGCACTAGAAATGAGTCAAAATAGCATGCGATTAAGTTGGGCTTTTGAAGAAGTCGACAACCGCCTCAAGCAAATCATGCAAGATATTTTTGCACATTCAGTTGCTGCTGCCGACGAATATCACGTTAGCGGTGATTATCTCAGCGGTGCCAACATCGCTGGTTTTACTAAAGTGGCCGATGCGATGCTTGCTCAAGGCTTAGTTTAAAAGTTTAATTGCACATAAAAACCGGATTGTCCGCAGACAGTCCGGCTTTTTATATGATTAATCGCCATTAGATATGACGGCGTCCGCTCAACCCCCAACGCCGACCCTAATAATTAGGCTAGACCTTATCCGCCGGGTAACCCGTGTGTGCGACGAGTTGCGCATACGTCTCATGTAACGTGACGGCTGCGACCCGCCAGCCGACTTTTAATAATGGAATTAATCGTAACGGATCCTCAACTGGAATTTGGTGTTCATGGGCGAATTTAAAAATAGCTGGTAAGACTTCCATATCAGAATTAGCAAAATAATAGTTGCCGGTATCTGTTAGCACAAATATTGTGGACCGAAATGCGTGCCGGGGATCAAGACCAGCCGTAACGTGACAGCGAATCGCCCCGATTTGAATACGGCGAACATTGCTGAGCGGCATTTCCCCTAGATTGCGGCCTTCTGGCGACCAGAGTACAACTTTAGTCGGTGTCAATTCGACCATTGCGTACTTTTCACTCGACGTCCCCGATAGTCGTCGCAGCCAGTTCCGCTCCGGCTTAGGTTGCGGATATTCCCGTCCCTGAATTTCAAAATGAAACGGGACGACACACTTTTGCGCCCGCTCAATCGCTCGGTAATGCCCGGCAATTTGATGGTTAGTAAAAATAGATGCCATTGGTTTAAACATGACGCTCACCCCTCTCACCGTCAGTATACGCTTTCATACTGTAAATGACAGTAATTTCACCACGACAGTTTTCATTTTTTGTCGCGGGTCCCTGATCAAACGCAACCAAAAATGGTGGCTAAATTACCCAAGTAATCTAGCCACCAGGCGTGCTTACTTACTGGTCGATCCCAAACTATGTGTGTTATAACCATAGACCCCTATGTGTGTTGACCGTTGCTGAACAGTCACCCCCGCTTTGAGCTTCCCAGTAAGCTAATCAAAGCAATAATTGCTGAAGTCACCATAAATACCTTTTGACCTCATAATGACAACATCCGTTGCTTGGTCAACCCTGACCAACCTAATTATAGCATCTTTGTTAGCGCTTACACAATGATAATCACTAAGCATCATGATACAAAAAAAGCTTGTCAATTGACAAGCTCACTTGCTTTATTCAGCATCATTCGGCTGACTATCATCAAAATCAGCCGGCATGATGGCAAAATTGCTAGCTTCCGTTGATAGTAGTGCTGCATAGGCCCGAACCTTCGCAGACAAGGCAGGAATGATGGCCCCGTTTAAGTTATCCAACATTGCTTGTTCGTCATCTTCAATCGACTTATTATCAGATTGACGTTCAATAATGCCGACCATCTCACCACTTAAGCGAACAATCGCAAAAACCGTGGCGGAAAGATCAAACATTTCTTCTTTGTAAGTCACTTGTAATTGTGCTTGCACAACGTCATCGCCAAACGTCTTCTTAACATCTGGGTTGGCCGTCGTGTAACTGAATTGGCCTTGACCAGGATTCTCATCATCTTCGGAACGATCGTAAACGATTTGGAAATGTAAGTCTTGAATTGCTGAGTTTAAGATTTCAATATTCATTTAGCCAAACTCCCTTTTTTATATTACTCTCACCATAAAGGAAAATGATTCAAAATACAATCAAATTAACGGGCTTTTTGTGAATTATTCGTTAACAAGCCGTTAACGTTTCGTAAAGTCAACCACCCTGCCAAAGTTGACGCTGACCGAAATTACTTATAAACTTAATAAGGATTTTTCAATTAAAGGGGCGGTTTATTATGAAAATGCATTACGGGATCTCAGCGTTACTTATATTAGGTATCTGTGGCGGCTTGTTAGCTACGCCAGCAACAAATGCCCAAGCGCTCCGAGTTCGGGGAACTCGCGTAACGCTACACGTTAAACACCGAACGAAAACTTCACACCATCACCGCACTAAGCGGCCAGCCCGCACTCACCATGTCAAACATCGTCGCTAAGGTTAATTAGCACAAATAAACCAAATCGTTAATATTAAGTACCAGCGTTACCTTAAAAACATACTAAGAAAAGCTCTGTAAAACCGAAATAGTTTTACAGAGCTTTTCTGTCAATATTGTCGAAACGTGCCCCAAAAGGTTGGTCCTAAAACGGCTGGAACGATTGCCTTCATAGCCTGAATTAGTCAGCTACGATGCTGGCACTTACCTTCAACTAGCGTTCACGGTCCTTTCATTCGAACAACCGGATCACTCACTGTCTCGCCGAGTTGCGCACTGTTAACTAAGTGCCGACATGAACGACCAGTAACCGCTAATTTTGTACCCGTTGGGCGTTTTGCTGTCGTTCCTTGTTCGGTAACGTTTCGGCTAACAAGTACTGACGGATCAAGCTAACGATCTGCTTATTTTGTGGGAGGTCCGAGTGCGCCGTATTGGCTCCCGTTACTGTAATTTCCGTAAAATGTTTGACCTGATCTTGAAAAATGTACTTGCCATAATTGACACTATTGTACGGCACGGTCCCATCACTCGTATAATTCTCGGTTCCCGCAATCGAGTAAACCGTCAGCGAGCGTGGCAACCCCGTCCGATAACGATATAACTCCTTAAACATGCTCGTCTTGGCCGTAGTGCTCGTCGATTCCATGTTATACGGCGAAGCAATCGTCATCAACCGGTCAATGTGTACCTTAGGACTTTCTTTTAAGTAGCGTTCTAAGAAAAGGGTCCAGATCAGACCACCGTTGGAATGCCCCAATGCGTAGAAATGATTAAAATGATAAGTCTTGACTAGTGCTTTAAATGCTGTATTTAACCAAACCGCCTGCTTATCGATATTGGCCTTACCGTCATGGTTATTGGCAAAGCCAATCACGATAAACGGTTCATTGTCATTAGCTGCAATCGAACCACTGTACTTGATTGAACCATCCGTTTGGACCGTTAGTTTCAACACACTGTGCTTTTGCGGTGTTTCCTTCCCCAGTTCAGTAATCAAGCTATCAAACCGATTTTGCGATGCGCTTGACCCGGGCACCATAATGACCGGGGCCATCCGGGTGCGACCAGTGTTTTTTAACGTTTTAATATTAGCTTGACTCCAAGTATAAGCTGGCCAGCAGACGGCAATCAACAAGCCTAGCCCGAGTAACCACCGCCACCAATCTCGTTTAAGCATCCGCCTGCGCCCCCTCATCGACTTGATTTGCTAACAAAATAAATGGTAAGTAAATCGCAGTTGCGACCGCGATATTGATTAGACTGACTAACAACGCCCGCCAGTCGCCACCAGTTCCTAGCCACCCTGTTAAAAAGCCGGGCATGGTTTTACTAACCGGATAAACAACCGGCGGCATCCATTGTAGCTTCAAAGCACACCAAGTAATCACCATACTGGCAAGCGGCGCTAACAAGAACGGAATGGCTAATAGCGGACTATACGCAATCGGTAGCCCAACAAGTAAGGGCTGATTGAGATTAAATAACACTGGTAACGCGCTGGTTTTCGCGACCAGCCGATAATTATGGTTACGTGAACGCCACAAAATCGCAATCAATAGTGCGAGGGTCATCCCCGGACCACCGACATTCGCAAAGGCGTCAAACAACGTATGCAAGGTCACCGGATTAGGCGCGCCCCACGCAGAACCGTGTTGTAGTGCATACTCCAAATTTTGAACCGTACTCGTTGCACTATTACCACTAAAATCAACTGGCCCCATGATACCAATCAACCAATATAAGTTACTGAGTGAAGCTACCCCAACAATTGCCAGTATCGCAGCACCAGGATTGCTGAATGGCAAGGTGAAGACTGCGTAAAATAGCCCGTTCAACCCACCTTTGCTAACAAAGCTAAGTCCATATCCTAGTAGACTGAAAACAAGTAATGCAACGACCATCGGTACCCAATTATTGCGCGCCCGTGCGAGTAAATGAGTCTGTGTCTCTAATTCCTGATGGCTATGTGCGCGCCGGGCTAAGTGGCTGAAAAACCAGCCCGTCAATAAACCAACTAATAATGCTAAAAAAATACCTTGCGTGCCTAAATTATTCTCTAAAAAGCGGCTACCACTAGCCTGCCCATGCGCACTAAAAAAATTATAATTAATATTAAGCATCATAAAACTAATTGCTGCTGTCAAGCCTGCCAGTAAATTATCACGGTGTGCCGATCGAGCCACAAAATTAGCCGCAGCAAAGGCGGCAATTACGGCAATAATGCCGTTAATACTCAGATTGAGCATCGTCGTGTACGTGGTCAACCGCTTAAAACCTGGAAACCAACGACTGATGCCATAAATATGATTCAAAAAACCATTACGCTGAAAAATTGCTTGATTCAAAAAACTAACGTACGCCCCAATTAAGACAAACGGGAAAAGTAACGTTAACGTATCGCGCAATGCGCGCCAATACCGTTGACGTTCAACAACCCGTTCAAATTTTAATAACGTCTTTTGTACTTGCCTAATCATGCCTGACCCCCAAAGAAATTTACTGTCTATAATATACGCTAGTTCATGAAACTTGCCCACTAGGTGCGTTTAATTTTATTGCGAGCTATTAATCCATTATAATTATAATAAAGATAACTGGAGGTGGTTAAGATGCCAAGCCGTTATACTAATATTCTAGTTCCTGTTGATAGTTCCGACGCTGCCCAAGCTGCCTTTACCGAGGCCGTCAACATTGCACAACGTCACCAAGCAAACCTCACGGCACTGTATGTCGTCGATGACAGTGCTTACCACACCCCTGCGCTTGACCCAGTGCTATCCGAACTATTGGATGCGGAAGCCGCGCACGCAAAGGACGCCATGCGGCAGCGACAACAATTTGTCGCCACCACGTCCGCGCCTAACTTAAAGACTGAAATCAGTTATGGGATCCCAAAACATACCATTGAGGACTACGCCAAGCAGCACCCTGAAATTGACCTGATTGTGCTTGGCGCCACCGGAACCAATTCACCACACCGCGTGGCCGTTGGTTCGACTACGAGTTACGTGGTTGACCACGCACCTTGTAACGTGATTGTCGTTCGCTAATACTAATTATAACGCCCGCTGACTAGTCATTTGTGACTGGTGGCGGGCGTTTTTGTACAGCTATTTATGGGAATAATCGACAAGGGGCATGAGCCTTCTCGCTTCATAGTTAACATGGCCTAAACAAACGCTGCTGGTCTTCATTTTGATAATTTAACGGCTGGTCTGTATACATTGTGTCAAAGCATACGCTCTTAAGATTACTTGAGGTGCATCTCATGTTGATAAATGGTTGCCAATCATAACAACATTCACAATAGCTCTGATGAAACTATAACTTGTTTGTGACGTTGCTAGTTTTTGATTCAAAACATTCACATAACCACCAATCCAAGTGCTATTGATCATACCAGTATTTGAACGCTTATTTCATCGGCTGACATAATCTTCAGTAAGATCGCTTAACTTTAATAACCCGTTAGGTAGCGAGTGCCTATAATAGTTAGTCGGCCAGAAAATACATCTGCTTTCAATAATGGTTATAGTATAAATATGTACCGCTATTAAAAAAATAATGAAAATACCACCAAATATTAACACTACTATACTGTATAGTAGTTATTGGTTGAGGTATCCATGTATAGTTATTGTTTATACAACTGTTAATTATTATCAATTTTGAATACTAGTAGCTGCGCCCGTATCTTGCTTTAATTCCAGCAGTATCGTAAGCGCTTTCCGATATATTTTAAACAATTTTATAAAATTATAATACAAGTCTATTCGGTACAATTACCATCTTTTGACCAACAATCTTATGTCATAAAAAGGTGTAATTATTTTGGAGGAATTACCATGAAGAAAATCACCACCATTACTGTGGCACTTATAGCAGGATTAACACTTACTGCGTGCGGTAATACTAGCAGTGCATCATCTAGTTCCAAGTCGACAACTAGCCAAAAGTCAACATCGAGTTCCAAATCAATTAGTAGCGGTATCACACTCGCGAACTATAAAGATATTCAGGTCGCACTACCTAATAGTGGCACGGCAACGGATGAGACTAAGGTCAAAAACATGTTTGGTAAACCCGATCAGAGTACTAAGACTAGTATTACAGGGCTAGATAAAGAAGCCATCCAATACACTTGGACAAATGTGGGCAAAACATTAAGTGGCGCAACTGTCACGGCCAGCTTTTACGATGGTAAGGCAGTTGCTAAAGCCTACAGCAATGCTTCATTAACGCCAAATAGTAAGTTAACAGTTGCCACGGTTAACGGAATCAAGCAAGGTGATACACTTAGCTCAGTCGAAGCAAAACTAGGTACACCTAATGCCGAATCAATCTCTGGTTCAGGTACGCTAAGTGCCCAAATCATCAACTATACGAGCATTAAGGGAAAATCGGGGGCATCTGTTTCATTCACGTTTACTAATAACAAATTAGTGACAACTACCAAGACAAGCTTTAATTAAATTAATATTTTCTTACCCATAATTTACATGTAAAATACCCCACTATCTTATGTAGTATCAAAACAAACACTAGTATTTTCGATAAAAAGATAGCGACAGAGTGTTTAGTATATTGCCTACCGGGAAAGCTTGGGGAAACTTTTCCTCGTCATCCTAACATAACTGCCGGATAACAATTCACATTATTAATACGATAGCATTACTCTGGAGGATTCATCATGAAAACACACTATCATCTACACAAATTAGCCGGTATTATCCTAGCATTATTATTATCAATTACGCTAGTCGGCTGTTCGTCAAGCAAGTCGACAAAAACAAAATACGACGACAAAGCTTTTATCGCTAGTCTAGAACGCGGACTTGAAGCACGCTGGAAACTAACAGACGCCGTTGAAATTCAAGATATTAAAAAATCAGATTATGAGGCTTTTATTAATGCTGAACTTACACGGATTTCGGACTACTCCTCTAAGAAGTACAAGAGCACTTTCTTACAGGAAAATGCCATCGCTTACATCAATAGTTTAAAAAATCAGAAAAAAGCACTGAAGTCTTATAATGACGCTGACTTTCAAACTAAATGGGATAAAGCATATGATGCTCGCAACGCTATTCTAGTAAAAATAGACAAAAAATATCATCTAAAAATTAATAAGAAGTATAATTCTTATTTAGTGGAACTTAGACGATCAGGAAATGCAACCAACAAGAACACAGCCAAAAATACAGCTTTAAATAGCTTAATTAAATCCATTAAATTCAACGATAAATCTGACGATGGCTCTGGTTTTATTGAATATAGTGCGACTGTCAAAAACACTACGGGCTATGATATTAAATCATTTTCCGCAGTAGTCAAATTAAAAGATAAGTCGAACGTGACTACCGATACACAGTATATTAATACCGAAAATTGGAACAAAAATGAAAAAGTACAGCTAAAATTCGCCACCGATAAAGACTTTACGTCCTACACAGTCACTAAAGACTATGTCGATTTTGACTAAATCAACTAGAAAAATAACATCTCATCATAATTGGTGAAACGTTATTTGTGTATCATCCCATCAAAAAAACTGAATTCACAAAAAGCGTCAAGGCGTTGTTAAACCAACGTTCTGACGCTTTTTAAATTTATGATCACTACTCATAAATAAAATTTTGATGACCCCACCCGGAGTAGTATACGGTGGTTAGGTACTGACATAGCAACGTTTTGTTTCACGGCGTGCACCAAATGTGCACCAAAATTCCTAGGCGGGTAATACATAAAAATCCCCCACGCCGAAGCGCAGGGGATTAATTATAGCACTATTTTGCTGCTTGTGAGGCGGATTCTGACGCCGTTTCGGTGTCAGATGATGCAGAACTATCCGCTGCAGCAACTGCGGACGTTGGTGTTTTAACTTCGTCAGCAACCTTATTAGCCGTCGCTTCAACTTGGCTTTCCTCGTCACTTTTAACTGTTGGTGCTGTCACTGTTTGAACGTCAGTAATAACGCCCAGCATACCAAGGATGGTTAGAACCGTGTTAACAACGGCTACAATACTCGTCCAGTCACCAGTAAACTTAATGCCAAACATGGCAAAGACTTGTTGAATCAAAACGATTAGCAAGGAAACGATCCCAGCGATCAATTTACCATTCAAGCTTCCGTCGGCATTCTTGAAGCTAATTTTTTTAATCATTATTTTCCCTCCTAAAGGAACTTTTCTGCGATGTAAATAACTAACGTGACTAGAGTGCCGGAAACTAGGACACCGATAACCCAATTCTGAATCTGAGTAACCCGTCCTATTTCGTGCTCAACCTCGATGGACTTGGCCAGGGCCTTGTCCGCTTTATCGCCAATGTCATCAACTTGATTCAGCTTTTCTTCGATGTTCTCAACTTTCGTTTTGGTGGCGGCCACATCCTTTTGAATATCCATTAATAACTTGGTTGTATCGTCGTATTGTGCCATTACCGCACCACCAATCGCTGGCCAGGATAGATAGTGGTGTAAATTGACTTTCCATTCTGGCTAGCTAGTGTAGTCATGCTCAGGCCGTTGCGTTGTGCGATTGTCCACCAGCTGTCGCCAGACTTGACTGTGTAATACGTATGAGTTGCACCACTCTTTACATATTCCAGCGTATTGCTTGCCGGGCCGGTTGCTAGATAACCATACCCATGTGAACGTGGTTGACGCACCCAACGATAGCCACCTTGAATAATGGCCTGGTCCGTCTTAACCGTGGTTCCAGCTGGCAAAATAGTGATCGCATTTGATGACGTTGACGCGCCTGTGCGCAGCTTAACCGCAGTCTTGAGTGTGTAGGTCTTCGCTTCCTTGACCCACTTGGCTGACGTAGATGGCTTGGAAGTGTTTTTGTTGGCTCCCTGGTTGTTGGCCTTAACCGCATCCTTATTGGTCGGTTTGACCGTTGATTTTTGACCAGCTGTGTAGTAATCAGTATAAAGTTGACTAACGTCAAACCCACCGTAACTAATCCGGAAATGGGCTGACCCAGACCATTGCCAGGCATTGTTATTCGTATACCATTTCTGACCAGACATGACATAGGGGTAGCCAGCAACCCACCCTGTTTTGCCCTTGATGGTCATCTTGTTGTTAGCCCATGATCCAGACGTGTAAATGTCGGCCCGATAACCAAACTTCTGAATCTCTTTCATGAAGGCGGCATTGTTGCGGTCATTGGTTGCTTGTGACAAGATTCCTTGTTCTTCAGCCGATTCTACGTCCGTTGCCAATACTGCGCCCACTGGTAGTCTGGCCGCTTTGGCTGCCTGACCAGCAAAGTCAGCTTCGGCAATTGCTTGAGCCTTAGTTTTATAATGGGCAAAGTGATAGCCGTTGACGTATAAGCCAGCCGCTTGACAATTAGCGATATTGCTAGCAGCATAGCCATCTTTGAAGGTTGTGCCTTCACTAATCTTAACGGTGAGGGCCTTAACACCGAACTCGTTACGCATGGATGTGTACTCAGCGGTGCTCATGTAGCCGTTGTTATTCGACACATCGACCATGTCCATGCGAGCAGCCTGACTGGTAACATTGACCATTAAAAAGGCCATAAAAATGGCGCCCACCATTAAGATGAGTGCCTTTAATTTGTGCTTATTCAATTGTCTGCCTCCTATTTTAATATGTCTTCCGGCGCAGACGTCCGATTCGCCTCTTGCTGCTGTGCTTGATACGCTGATACCTGTGCGGCCTTGTAGGCTGTAATTGCATCAGATACCTGAGTAACCTGAGCTTGGGTAATCAGTGATTTTACTAGATAATTGCCAGCGTATACAGTTGCTAAGTCCGATGGAATCAATCCATTGTTAATACTGCTAATTAACCCTTCTGTTAAAAATTCGCTTAAATCAAAACTCATTTCAAAGAACCTCCTAGTGCTATAATAGCTGCTTGTATTTTTGCGTAATCTGATTGTGTCAAAATTTCTGATGGATTAGGGCACCAGTCAGTTGCCTCGGACCCTCGTTCGAGCTTAAGACCTGCAATTAGCAAGGTGTTTGTATTCAAACCACCTCTTTCTATGCGTACATTTATCGGGCCGTCTTCAGTCACTGTTACAGTCCCAGACACTCTTTTCCAATTCTCGTCCAACGAGACTGCAGCTGATGATATGTTGGTGTTGGCGTCAGTTAATCTGAAATATATATATGACGTCCCCGTCCCGCTTGCATATCTAGCGTAGACTGCAAAAGTGTACGTTTCACCTTTCTTAGCTTGAATAGCTTGCCCGAGGCCATTATAGTTCTGAGCACCTTTCATAACTGTTAGGCCATCATATTTATCACCAGTTTTGCTCCAGTTATTAAACGTGCTCCACACGGAAGAATTATCAAAGTCACGAGTGTCAACATATAAGTTAGTCCCAATTGCACTATTATCAACTTGCGTTTTAAGCTCAACAAAAGCTGGTGCTGTGGTCAATCCGGCATTATCAACAGTACCCGTATCACCTTTGTCGCCTTTATCGCCCTTAGCAATAGTACTTGCGGCTTTATTCATTGCTTCCACAAAATCATCAAAAGTAATGGTTGTAATCGTGCTGCCATTGGCGCTTTGAATGTTATTGGTAATAGTAAACCCGGTTGACCCATCACTAGGGTAGATTGACGTCCCGGTACTATCAACCACCCATACTTCGATTGAATAGCTACCAGCTGGTAAACTAGTCATCAAGTCAGCAGTAAAGTTAACGGTAACTTGACCAGTCGTTGGGTCTGTTAAACTAGCTGGGTCAACTGTGGCCGATTTAAGATAGCCACTAGTATTGCCCAATTTAACGGTAATTGAAGTGACTTTAGTTAAGTCCGTTGCCACATTATCATTGCCACAAATTAACGTGAAACTGGTAGTCGTATCACCGATTTTAACCGTCCGTGGGGACATATCAGTAAAACTAAGCGTTTTCGCCATCTTTAGGCGCCTCCTTCTCGGCCAACTTAGCATTAAGCTGGTCAATTTGAACTTGAGCCATCGCTAATTGCTGGTCTTTAAGGGCAATCGCTTGGGCATAGTTACTCGTCAGCTTGTTAATCAAAGCCTGTGCATCGACATTCATATATTAAGCCTCCTTTGCAGTCGTTGTCGTAGTCGTGACAGCTGTGTTAATCTCAATAATTTTGGCTTTAATCGCTTTATACAACCCTGAATACATATCGTCATCAGTGCCGTTTTCCAAAGCCTCAATATATTCTTTATTAGTTAGTTTTACATTTCCATTCAACTGAGAACCACCATCAGGGTAGGAAAACGTAAAGTAAACATTAGTCCCATCACCATTTCTAACAGGCTCTGTTTTTGAAACATAATAATAATTATTATTCATTTTTAATTTCGACCTTTCTTAATCTAATTTGCAAATCTTCAATTAGACGTGCTTGATATTTGTTTTGACTGATTACCCTAGCAATGAAACTCATTAAGTCTGTTGGCGCTTTACCATCCCGAGTCATAAGCTCATTTGGTAAGCTATATTGTTTCGATGTGTTGACATCATCAATGATGACACCTTCATTAGGATTGTCAGCATTGGTGTCTTGATTATATTTGAAGGTTGCCGTGTCAGCTCCAAGCAACAAACTATTCGAGTGCTCATCATCCAACAATCTTACTTGACGCTTAGTTGATAGTCTTGATGACAATGATTGGAAACCTTTAGCCCAGATATTGATACCTGGATTGCCACTACCATGGCCGCTTTCAAAGAAAATACTGCTATCAGAGTTGATGGTTTGAGCAGTATAACCTAAAGTTATAGCACCAAATACACCATATGATGAAGATGATGATGCGTCAATATAGCCATTACTAATAGTTAACGCTGGGGCATGTGGTGTTCCCATATTGATTCCAATGCCACCAGCGCTAATTGCAACCATAGCTGTATCATTCGTCTGATTAGAATAGGTAAACATATCTGCGTCAATATAAGTACGAGCACCATAGTCATTGGTGAACTTTAAGTAGCTTGCCGATAAGGTTCCTTGCAAAGAATTGAACTGTTTAGGAACACCATTGATGCTACGTGTTCCAGATGATACAGAAGTTATATATCCCTGGCCGATTGTTAACTGGCCTGTGTTCAACTTCCATGGATGGTAGTATTGATCAGCAGACTGTTCAATACCAGTATATGGCGAATTAATCAGTCCATTAATATCTAGATTGATGTTTTTACCCGTTAACGTCCCCGTGATATTAGCACTAGGAATTATAACTGGTTTCTTAGTATCAAAATAAATCGTGTCAGCGGCTAGTGTTAACTGACCGCTAGATGAAATTAGGGTGTTACCGGCTTGAAGATTAATTTCATCAATTAAGTCGCCCTTAGTAACTCTAAGGTTAATATCACCACTTAATTGTGTGATTTGAGACTGTGTAGCTTGGTCTTCAGGTGCTGGATTCCAACCTACCTCTTTTGAAGATTTAGAGATAATTAAGTTGGAAACAGTTACCGTTGAAGTTGAGCCATCTAACCGCATTTGAATTCCGTCTGAATAGTCAGCGCTTGTTGTGATAGTATATGATTGATGTTGTGTTCCAGAAGTCAATGGTATTGCAGCACCAGAACCCTGCCACGAACCACCTAACAATTGCGCATTGTAGAAACCCGTTGCGTTTGTTGATGTAATATCAAAAGCTATCGTAATAGTAGTTCCTTTTGCTATCGTGTTAGATAGTGAATACATGTGTACCGCGTTGTTTCCTGCACCGTTACCAGTCATTTTGAACGCTGTTGCCGTTCCAAGTGCTAAGTTACGATTGCTTATCGCTAGGTTGTTAAAATCAACAGTGGAAACCTTGCTAGAAATTAATTTATCAGTCTGTGTCTTGTACGTGTTAAAATCACTAGACTCTACCTTACTATCAATCGACTTAGCGGTTGTAGCTTGATAAGCCGAGAAATCCTTAGTAGCTACTTTGCTGGCAATCAAGTCAGCAGTAGTTGTTTGGTAAGCTGAGAAGGTGCCATTATCAACTTTCTGGGCTATCTGACTAGCAGTTTGTGTTTGATAAGTTGAAAAAGCACTATTACTTACCCTATCCGCTATTTGACTAGCCGTTTGTGTCTTGTCAGAGCTATATTGTGAACTAGAAACCTTGTCATCAATCAAGTCAGCAGTTTGGGTTTTGTACGTGTTAAAGTCGTTAGACGATACCTTATTATCAATCGACTTAGCGGTTGTAGCTTGGTAGGCTGAGAAGTCACTAGTGGCTACCTTTTGAGCTATCAAGTCAGCAGTCTGCGTTTGATAAGCTGAGAAAGCACCATTATCAACTTTGCTAGCAATTTGACTAGCTGTCTGTGTTTGGTAACTAGCATAGTCTGAGTTAGCGACCTTTGTAGCTAGTCCATTTCCTAGTTCCGCAATCGTTAGCGTGGAACCATCTTTTAAGGCTGTCACTGCTTGACTAACTGCTTGACCATTATCTATTGCTGTAGTCGCTTGGCTAAATGCATTATCAGCCGTACTCTGAGCTTTAGCGGTAGCTGTAGACTGTACGGCTATTTCTGAATCGGCTTGACTAAAAACTGTTTGAGCTTGGCTAAAGGCATTATCAGCTGCACTTTGAGCCTTAGCGGTAGCCATTGAATGTACGGCCATTTCAGAGCTAGCATAATCGTAGGTACTATCTGCGGCTGATTTAGCAGCATTAGCTGTTGACTGTGCGATTAAAGTGGCACTATTAGCATTTTCTGCCTGACTAGCTGCACTATCAGCTGTATTTTGAGCATTGATAATCTTAATGCCATCATCGGTTAAGATGACCTGAGTTGCGTTAGATTCTGCCATTTAATTCACCTCCCTTCTAATCGGCCGTGTTATCATCAGTTGTACTTGTATTTAGGATGTCAGCAGCTGGCCTAGCTTTAATTGGTAGCGAATAGACTCGTTCGATCGGATTACCATTGACCCAACAGTTGAACGTTAACAGCAAAGCTGAGTTGCCTGTTGAATCATAGGTTGCTTTGACCGTTTCAGGTTCCATCACGTCATCTGCAGTTTTAAAGTCCATATCAAGCATTAAGTTTAGGGCGAACTCTTGACCGCCATGCACAACATTAACGCCATACAACATGCGATTATCGTGTAAGTCAACGTCACCGGAATCCCAGTAAACATATGGGAAATCAAGCGTTTGTGATTGGTACGTTTGACTAGCCTCATAGCCATAATTGAAGATGCTAAAGGCGTATTTAATGTTATAACTGCCATTCTTTAAATCAGCTAGCGTCATGATATACATGGCACCATTACCGTCACCAACTAGCACATAACCATGTTTAAAATCCATGCTTACGCGCATATAGCCGTTCATGGAATAGTAGCGTTCAATTCGACTATCATTAGCTTGCATGGTTGTCCCGGCGACATAGGGGAAACGTGAGACGGTTGACACGCTGTGTGTATTGTCGGTGTAAGTTGCTGCCCAAATATAGGGTACCCCATTGACTTCTTCAACATCAAAACTAGCTCCGTGGCCGCCATGTTGCATAATCATCTTACTAAGTGGTTTAAAGTTGCTGTCATGCAAAACATACATCGTGTCTTTGGTTGAATCGGTATTCAACGCACGACTAGTTAAATATTGACCGTTACTTAACGGACACATATATTGAACGGCACTATATGACCCTACCGTATCATCTGATCGTTGAAAGTCACCCCAATGCTTAATACTAGTGGTATCTAGTGTCACCT
Source organism: Lactiplantibacillus paraplantarum (assembly GCF_003641145.1). Taxonomy (NCBI): domain Bacteria; kingdom Bacillati; phylum Bacillota; class Bacilli; order Lactobacillales; family Lactobacillaceae; genus Lactiplantibacillus; species Lactiplantibacillus paraplantarum. The sequence goes on along the minus strand of NZ_CP032744.1, from coordinate 1,006,423 downwards.
CAGGGTCTGATTGAATATAACCCGTTTCAATCGTGCCATGCAAAGTACCAACGGCACTATAGGGTGCCTGTACTAAAAATCCCGTAGTTGCATAGCTGGTATCAACAGTGCCGTTTTGGTTGTATCGGCGCCAGATAAACCCCTTGCTATCAATATAGGCCGAAATATTAGTGCTACCTTCCCAAGCCTGTAAGATTAACCGTTTAGTTTGACTGGGGTCCGTGAAGTTATTGCCATCAGGGGTCAATGCAACCGGTTTAACGGAACTGGCATCGGCTCTAGCCTTCTCAATGGCACTACTAATGGCACTCTGATAACCCGTTAACCAAGCTGGAGTGGCAACTGGCACCGTGACGTATTCGCCAAAGCCAACGGTATTACCATATGGATTGGCAAAAGAGATCGTCCGCTGAATCACCCGGCCACTGGCATCTAGGGCTGGTGTGATCTGGTCATCCTTAAAGCGAATGGTGGCCCCTAATGGTGGGTTGAAAGTCGGCGTCACATTAACCTCATAATATGTCCTGGGGTGATTGAAAAGCTGTAACATCTGTTCAGCCCACGACTTTAATCCAGCCGCATGTTCAATGCTATTAGCAGTGATAACACCCTCGTAATACAGTCCACTCTGCCAGTCTGGGTTGTACTTACGATTAGATTCATCGTCAACAATGTAAATTTTGCCATCATTGGCAGCGGCTATGGTATTACTGTTATCACCATAAGCAATCAGCTTGGTAATTGGTGTTGAGACGGTCGTGCGTTTAATACTAGTGACGTTTTTGCCGAAGATTGCTTCGTTATAAACCTTATCGACATTCAACTGATCGACAACTTCACAGGTCTTCGATTGAACATTACCTTGTGAGTCAATTTCAACGTAGCAATCAACTTCCACGTTATAGGCCTGCAATAACGTTTGTAATAGTGTTGATGCTTTAGTTTTACCATCAATTGAGATATACGGAATCATTGCATTGGCTGTGTTAAATTTGAGTGTCCAGCCAGTATCACTGAATACACTCGTAAAAGCGGCCTTGATAGCTGTATCTGAACCAGCCATAGCAACAGGATAATGATGAGCCAACGTGAATAGACACAAATTAGTAAAGTTAGCGGTTGTGACATGCTTAGTAGCGGCTGTACTGCTCTCCTCAACACTGTAAATGTGCATCACATACCAGTGCCCCGATAAGGCATCATAATAAGCGAGATTATTGCCAGCAACTACTTTGTCTGAATCAGGCTGGCCTTGAAGCACGTCTAGTTGGCCTTGGTGGTCAAACTTTTTAGACTGAGCGTTTAGGTTGATGGTGCCGGTGTAGCTGTCCTTAGTTCCCACATTGACTTCATCATCGTAGGCGGTACTAGTTGTGTCTGCATCGGCAAGTTGGATCTTGACGCTGTCGTTTGAAAATTTAGTGGCACCGTCAACAGTCAGGGTACCAATCCGTTTCAAACTTGGATTTAGAATTAAATATTGATTGGTTAAAGCCATCGGTTAACCTCCTTGTTTTAGTTATGTAAAAAGGCCACCCCATTGGGAAGCCCTTAAAGTGTTGCTATAATAGTTTAGGTAGGTATTTAAGTGTCATTTTAGCGTCAGCTAGGTCACCAACCATAGTTACCCCGTTAACACCCGGCTTTAATTGCGGATAATCAGTTGACCAGACTGGTGATACCAAGCGCCCATTGACGGTTACGGTATCAGTCTCACAGTCCATGACAATCTCTTCACCTGCATTGGCAATATAAGTGGGTTCATTAGGTTGTGGCTGGTTATGTTGCCAGACTTGTAAATCGGTTAGGGTCATATAAGGCGCCATGTATTGTACATTGTCAATATCTTCCGTGATAGGCTGTTTGAGGAATGTTTGACCAAACCCGCCTAAGGCTGACTCATATTCATTGTTAGTATCTACCCAGCGACCGCTCGCAATTAAATACCTGTTTGCATTGCGATAAGGCTGGCCGTCATAGAGACTATATTGATGCAATTCCCACGTATAAACGTTACCGGCTTTCGTCAAGTCCATAAAGACCCAAGAACTGGTTAAACAGTCTACTTCTTCACGGTTGACCACCGTTACATACTTACTATTAACTAATGAACTCTTATTAACAAGGTCACTGTAGTGGGTATGATACTTTCTAAAAGCACCACTTGGGCCATAGCCCCAGTAAAGCGTCTGGTGGTCATCATCATCAAACGTACTCCCCGGCTTACACAACTGTAGCGCCACATAGGTCTGACCACCTTGCATATGGTCACCGATGACAAACCGGCCAATCGTATTACCACTGGCATCGAGTAATGAAAATTGTGCTTTACCCATCGCTCGGAAGTTATGCGTGCCCCAATATTTCATATGATGTAACCCAGCACGGACACGATAGTTGGTTAAGGCATTGGTCATCCCAGTATACCGATAAGTTGGGCCTAGCCAAGTTCCATCAAGTTGATTAGTTGGCATCTTACCAAAGTCTTTGCCACCATTAACATAGGCCACTCTCATGACCGTTGTATCAGCATTAATCTCAGCACTACCTTGATAATTGTACTTACCATCGGTCTTAATACCGCTAATGGCATTGGCATCGTTAGTCCACATCGCCATACTAGCAATAGGGTCATCAATCACGTGAACATCGGGTTGAACAGCATTAGCTTGGTCGTTAGGCGTTTCCGGCCCTAAACCAAATTGACCACCATTGAGATTAAAACCAATGTATTTTAACGGCCGTTTAGGCACAACCTGAATAACTGGGGCTGTTCGTGCGGTGCCATCAACAGTAATCGTGTTTAAGCCATTATTTAAGGGCTTCTCAACCTGTGGTAAGTTCGCCCTGGGATCAGACTGCACAAAGGTAATGGTTAGTGTAGCGTCCCACGCCCCCTGGTTAATGAACTGTGGATCGCTAATCGCATTAATATGCCCCCAGTAAGTCACTTTGGGTTCAAAGCCAAAGACTAGTGGGTACTCTTTACCATTATCACTTGGGTCATCACTTAGCAATAAGCCGCTCAAATTATGCATAATCTGATTGTATTTGTCCTGACTGCCACGAGCGATAATAGTTATTGGAATACTGATTGTCCGACTAGTATAGTCCATACCATTAAATTGATTGCCATACATGGCGGGAATATCGGTTGCTTGCTCGGCCATGGCTGGTGCACTAGGCAGTGCCACTGCTCCCATAATGGCTTGCAAATCATTGCGGCTATTTAAGCCAGCATATTCAAAATCATTTTTATTCAAAACAGACAATTATATCGCCATCCTTGTTTAATTTTAACTATGTAAAAAAAGAGCCTTCTAAGGCTCTTCAATATATTAATACTAATACCCCATCATTTGACTATATTGTGACGTCTTCTTGGTATTTGACTTGACAGCATTAACCACGTCAGAGTTGGCAACAACTGCTTTAACATCTCCTTGGCCAGTGACCAAAGCATCTAGTGCAGCTATAACCCGATGTTTGAATGCTTCGTCGGAATCAATCTGGTTGTTACCGGTGTTTATCACATTAGTGCCATCTTGAGCTCCGAACTTAGCCATTATCTGTTGCATAATTTGGTAAGCCCGTGAACGCTTAGATAAGTCCATCGGAACTATGGCTTCCGGCAAGTTGCCTTCAAATAATTTGTAAACGCCTGCTTTGTTTCCAAAGCCACCATTCTCAAATCCTTTAATATAGCGATAAACAGCTGACGCTTGATTTTCACGAAGCCCACCGGTGCCATTCATAGCACCGCCTGATTCCCACGTTGCAAAGAATTTATATGCGGCTTCTGTTGGATTGGTCATACGTAGAACAGATTTTAACAAACTACTCTCACCGGGCTCGTTAAGAGCGTAATTAATTTGGCCAGTAGCTGAGTCCCATGCGTATCCATGTTTTCTAAGCCAGCTTCTTAATGCTGTTTCACGAGTGAACGTCCATTGCCCCAACCCAGTACCATGATCAAGTGGATCAATGGCAGTAGGGGTCAAGTTTGATTCGATAACCCAATTTCCTAGAACACCGGCAATACCACCATTATTTGAAGCGGGATAGCCATGTTTAAATGCTCTAGCCAATTCTCGTGCACGGGAAGCAACACTACCGGACAGCTTAATGTTGCCAACTCCTCCACCGAAGTTGTCAGCTAAATCAGAAATAGCTTTCGCAAATCCCTTTAAAGCTCGGTCAACTAGTCCTTTACCTAAATCATGGCCGATTGAACCGACTCCTGGAGTTTTGGTTGGATCAAATTTCTTTAAAGCCATTGACTTTAAAGTTTTCAATGGGTGAGTTATCTTAGACAATGCATCCATTGCTTTATCACTAACGCTGTCGAAGATAGAAGTAGCACCGCTCTTAATTTTCTTTAAAAACGACGCGATGTCAATAGTGCCTTTAGCATAGCCAGGAAGCGTATGTCCTAGGCCACCGTTAAAAAGCTTAGCAGTATCACCAGCATTAAGAATCTGATCACCAGGTTTAACATTAACCACTTCAGCACCATTCATACCTAGAAATGACACTTTACCATTGTCTCTATCAATTTTAGCCTCGACACCGCCTTCACCAACTAAAGCTCTAGCAGTGCCAACAATACCGCCGGAAGCATGGGCTTCTATGCTTACTGGATTATATCCAGATTGATAAGCGCCAACATTGATTGGTTTAATACCAAATCCTTTAACTAGATTACTAAAGAAACTAGTAATGTTTTTCCAAATACTATGAATACCGGAGCCTTGCTTATCGGCAGCTTTCATGGAGCCGTTGGCTTGCTTAACAGCATGCCCCAAAACACCTTTTGACTGTGAATTGGCCTGATCAACTACCGAACTGTTTTGATCCTTAGCATGTTTAACAACTTGTGATCTTTGCTTATCTGCGTCACCAGTAGTGTGCTTGTACTGACGATCCGCATGTTGTTCAGTTTTGTTTTCCTGCTCTAAAGCGTTGTCAATTGACTTTTGTTTTTGGTCCTTAGCTTTACTAATAATAGCTGCACGTTGCTTCTCGGCATACTTAGAATTACCAGAATATTGATTTTTAGCAGCATCAACTGTTTTACTATACTGGCGCTTTGCTTGACTGATTGCCTCGCTAGCTTGTCTTTCAGCTGCTTTTATAACCTTATTGTGTTGCTTTTCAGCCGCAGAAACACGATTTTTGTATTCTTGGTCTGCCAGCGAGACTGTCTTTTTGTACTCTTTATTCGACTGTGAAATAGCATCATTTGCTTGTTCACGAGTGATTTTCCCCTTGCTCTTGGCAAGATTTCTCAAAATATCATTCTGCTTATTAGCAGCTGACTTTATCTTTCCCGTTAAAGTTGTGTGTAAACGGGCTTCTTGTGCAGTAGTTTCCGTTGCACTTTTAATCCGGAGTTTATCAAGAGCGGCTGACTTTTTGTTTTCTTCAGCCTTAATAGCTGTTTTCTTTTTAGACATGTCTTTCTGAACAATAATCGAGTTGGCACCAAACCGTCGTTCGTCAGATGCTATTTTAGCATCCCAGCTAGAACTAGTTTTTCTCTCGCTAGCATTCCATTTACTAATAATACTTGCTTTTTGCTGCGCATAATACTTCGCAATAGCATTGCGATCAGAAGCTGACATTTTTTCAAAACGATTTGTCTCACTATCATTCTTTTTAATTGAAGCTAATTGCTTTTTATACTCCGCATCGGTTAGCATACCCGCTTTATGAAGTACGTTCACATCATTTAAATCTTGCTTTTGCTTTTTAGAATAATAGGAACTATACGCCTTTCCTAGATCACTAAGTGAGTGCTTAGTGGACTCTGTCTTAATCTTGGGAGCTTCAATGGTCTTCCCTTTTAGCGCATCACTAATTCTTTTAACAATCGTATTTGCAGTTTTAGTACCGCCAACACCATCACCAATGCTTGCTCCTAACATTGCTCCCGCGGCTGTTCCTGCTCCCGGGATAACACTTCCAAGGGCTGCACCAATGCCGCCCCCAATAAGTGTTCCAGCTGTTTTACCAGTTGCTTTATATTTATCAGACGCCTTACCGGAGCTAACTGCTTTCGCAATGCTACTACCAGCGTCCCAAGCAGTCATGGCTAATCCAGCACCATTGATAATTCTTGTACCAATTGTTCCTCCTAGCAATGACCATTTACTGCTTTTAGCAATTTTTTCAGTGTTCTTTGCTTCAACTGATATAGAGCTTAAATCAGCGCCTATATTCCCAGCCTTTCTACCTTTAACTCCCCGATAACCAGTTCCAATATTTTCTTCACTGGCCGTACTTAGTTCAGCATTAGTTTTAAGAACCGCGTTTTGTTCTTCTAAAGCTTTAGTTTCTTGTTTAATTCCTAGAACTTTTTCAGCCCAGCTAACAGTATCACTGATTTTTTTAAAAGTTGACAGAACTGAACTAGTCTCTTTGACGGCTTTACTTGTTAACCACCATGCTGCTCCAAATTTTGCAATGGTTTCTGTGTGCCCACCAACCATACTGAGTAATGGCTTTAAAATCGCATTGGTTATTTTAAGCGATTCAATTAACGTTTCAAATCCCAGGCCGCCCAAGTTTTTGACAGTTTTGAAGAAATTAACAATTTCCGGAGCGTTTTTGGCAATGGAGTCAGAAGCTTTGGTGACACCCCTGGCCAAGTTATCCATTGCATCATTCATTGCTTTTGGTGCCGACTTGACATCAAAAGCTTTAGCAAAGGCTTTAGTAATCGTGCTAATACCTTTTTCTGCCGCTACACCGACCTTATTAAATTCCTCGTCAGTCCGTTTATCAGATACCCATTTTGAAACCGCGCCATAGATTGGATTTTGAGCGGTTAAAATCGGCTTTTCAATGTCACCGATTAAAGCTGGAACACGTGCCTTGATCGTTCGTTCCATACCAACCATCGTATGTAACATGTTGTCGGCGGCTTTATCGTATTTTCCGGATCCAAGTTGATTAAACGTATTTTCAATATCTTTAGCAGATATTTTTCCTTCTTTAGCCATCTCACTCAAATCAGCAACTGTTACCTTACTACTTTTGTGAGCCTTTTGGGCGCTTGTCTCTTGTTGAGCAGCATATTGCGAGTTAACCTTAATAGCTTGCTTAATTTCTGCATTAGTCACTTTGTGCCCACTTGCAATTTGCTTGCTAAAAACTGTAAATTGCTGGGCACTGACAATACCTTTTTGACGATATGTTTCTAGGTCAGATAAACTATTATTTGTTCCATAATGCATTCCTTCAAACATCAAGGTCATTTTTTTGTTATAAGCACTTACGGCTTTAGCAGCACCTTTACCTGTTGAAGCAGCCGTATCACCCGTCTTTTTTAATCCAGATTCATACTTGGCTAATTGTTCACGGAACATCGGGAAATACTGGCTAATTTGGTTTAACATACCAGCGTTTGCTTTTCCCCGTGACAGACCGTTAACCATGTCTTGTGTAACTGCTTGTATCTGTTGTTTATCTAATCCAACCGCATCCGACATGTTTAGCATGGATTTGGTTAGTTCATCTGATTCTTTTTTATTGGAATGTAAGTGATAAAAGCCTTGCTCTAATTCATTTACAACATCTACGGCTTGACCGGTCTTAACAGATAAGTCATTGATCGTTTTAACCATTGCGTTAGATTTGCCAACAGTGCCAGTTAAAGTCAACCAAGTGGCCGCCATCTTCTGCTGCTCTTTTTCATATTCCATACCAGCACTAATAGCTTCGTGAATATGTGAAGTGATTGATTGAAAAGCGCTCGTAATACCATTGGCAACTAAATGAGCACCCAGAATTTTGCCAAATAAATGATTGGCCTTATCTGCGTGCTCGTTTACTCTATTTAGCTGGCTAATGACTGACGTTAATCCTGACTGTGGCTTTTTGCTTAATTGTTCATCAAGCTCTTTCATCTTAGTCCGAGTTTGGGCAATTTTAGCGCCTAATTCGTTCACCCTAATCTGTTGTTCTTTGAACTCTTTAGAACTGTTACCACTAGCACTCGCAATCTTATTCAGTCTGTTTTGCTCAGCCTCTAGCTGCTTGTTAAGCTCATTATAAGACTGATGTAACCCGCTAGCCTTAACTTTGTTGGCTTCAAACTCGTGGCCTTCGGCTTTTAGTTTAGCTACATATGAGTCTGTTACTTTGGCTGATATTTCGGTTGCATCTTTTAATTGTAAGACACCACTTTTTTGCAGATCAAGTGACTTCTGTGCTCGTTCTTGTTGCCCCTCTAAACTGGCGATTGAGCGCTTGGCAGCGTTAATCTGATTTTCATATTTAACATAAGCTTCTCGGCCTTTTTGAGTGGTTTGGTCTAATCCGTTTTGCTCGCTTTTGAGACGCTCAATTACTAATCGTTGTGCTTCAATAGCTCGACCAGCATCTTTGACTTTACCCGCATAGGCCGCCATAACACCTTCACCTGAACGAATTTCAGCAAAGTTAGCTTGCATACCAGATTTTAGTAATTTTGCTTCATTCTTTATTTCTCGCAACGTGCGAGTCATGCCACCATCGTCCATGTTAATTGCGAATTCGTAGCCTTGAATTTTCTCTGTTGCCATACTTTGCCTCCTTTACAACGCACCGATTTGACGTGCTAATTCGAGCGGATCTTGAACACGGTCTTTACGTGACTTTGCATTCAATGCTGTTTGCATTTCACTAAATGAGCTTTGATAAAAGTCACTAGGCAATATACCTTGTGAAATCAATTGATTAGCGATGTAATCAATATCCTGAATAAAATTATCAAGTTGCCAAATCATTCTGGCTTTGGCAATTTTGGGTCTTCTTCCTCTTCCTGATCGTTGCTGTTGCCTACAGATGGTAATTCTACTCCCAAGAATTGTTTTAAACAGTCATTAAAGAAGTCATATTCGTCGCTAACCGAAAATTCCATGGACATGACACGTTTCTTTTGCGAAGCATTTAGTTCCAATAAATCACAGGTCGTTTCAGCCACAACCTTTGCAAGCTTAGGTGTTAATTCGACTACACCTGTAATGCTGTCCTCAGTTTCTTCAGTAGTCTTGATGAACTTCTTATATGCTTCGGCCATTTTTTCAACATTTTGACCACTATCAATCAACGTATACTGCGTGCCCGTCCCAATTTTCTTGCCATCAAATTTAACTGATTTTGCCATTATTTATATGCCCCTTTGTGTATTGTTTATTATCATTTATTGTGAACCCGTGCTTAGAATGCGCTTCTCAGCATGTTTAAAAGCCGCCCCTAGCGGTATTGTGGATTTATTTTAGGCGACCATAATTATCATTTATTACTGGTTAGCGCAGATGAGTCACTATCAGTTTTACTAGTCTGTGAGCCTGTGTCAGTTGTAGCTTTATTGACCACTGGTGCCGTTACTCGCGTTTTTATAAAACGTTTGTCCAGGGAATACAGCGTCAAACATTGCTTGCTTATCAAATTTAGGATCTGACTCAGCATATACCTTGTATGGTTGGCCGCTGAATTTATCATAGTTCAAGGCGGTAAATGTCAAATTATCATCGTCACGAGTTTCAGCTGTATCCGTGTTTGTTTGAATGTTCTGGCCAGCTTCGTTAAAAATCCCACGACCAAAGCAGAAATAAACAGCAGTACGTGTCACTGGTGAACGTGACTCAATAATAAGGCCAGCTTCAACGGGTGTGTCAGAATCAATGTAACCACCTTTACCATCTGATACCCGGCCTAATAGTTTTTGCTTGACGATGAAATTAATTTCATTTGCGTCGATTGCCACTGACGGTGCCGAAGGTGGATTAGAAACGTCCACAACTTCATTGTTGCCAGTAATCTTAGATACCGTCCCAGATAGCCCGGTAATGTTAGCAGTCTTAGTACCCAAGTTACCGTTTGCCTTGCTAGTATCAATTTGATAAACACCCGTCGCTGATAATCCTTTATCCGCATCAATAACTGTTGAACCATCAGTATTCTTGATGCTGGTGTATAACATATTTAAACCTAACGTTGCCATTTAAATGGCCTCCTTTATATAATTAAATTTCAAAGTGTTCGTGATACTTTCTGAATCTGGTGTTAATGTCTGGCCGGCATCGCTATAATAACGAATATCATTGGTCAATAGCACTTGTTTTAACCCGGCTTCGATGGCATCCATATCGCCCAAGTAATCTTTAGGATAATAGAGCTGTATCTGAGCTTGCTTCGTCGATTGGAATGGAATCCCGTTGCCATAATCTTGACTACGCTCAGGTAACCCACTGATTACTACAATAGGCTCGTCAGTTGAAGTATCGTTAGTTGGAATAAAAAAGCTATGGATATGTTCCACAGCTAGTTCTGGTATTTCATTAATATTTGCAACAATTATGCCTTTAATAAAAGCTACCGGCGTCACTTGCCCACCTTCTTGTCCATAGCAGTCTTTAATTGTTCAACAACTGCCTTGCCAACTTGGCCTTTTGCTTCACGCTGAGTAGTCTCCCAAAAGTGTTTCCCGGAAACATGGCCATGTTTGGAACCATTACGGTCAACGACGTCCCAGCCATCATTTTGAAAACGTGCAATGTACCCTTTTTCACCTTTGGCTGTAAAACCAACGTTAACCGAGCCATTAGGATGATCTACAGCAATTAATGAATCACGTAGATGTGCTTTTTCAGCATGACCATGTGCCTTGCGTAGTTTTCCCACAGGAATCTTAGGCTTCATAATTTTAATGAACTTATCTGCTCCAGCTGCATTAGCTTTAAGCTTCTCTTCACGTCCAAAGCCTTCCGCCATAGTATCTAAAATATGTTCAAATGAGTCTGCATGTTTAATCTCATTCGCCACGCCCGATCACCACCTTATGACAAGTTATGAGGTCAAAACCATCCGGTGGTAAACCATCATCGTAGGCCACATCATCAATCTGGTAAACATCCTGATGATTGCGTCGTAATTGCATGCCGGTAGCTATTTTTCGATTATGGCGCACAAAGTAAACAGCATTCTGTTGTGAGGTGTCGCCATTTAACGCTAACCTTTGCTGAAACGACAATGACCATTCGCCGGCGTACAAACTGAATTGAGGGACAAAATCAGTAATAGGATTACCCGTATTAGAGTTAACTTTTCCAATAGCTGCCTGAGTTCCAAACTCCAATCTAAAATTCATTCGTGCAGGATTAATTGCTTTCGTCATTTGTCCCCACCTCATATTGCTTTTGACTGTACAACCCTCTGAGTTGACCAATGATTGAGTCCACGACCAGATCAACTGGATTAACAGCGATGGCTGTAATCGATGTTCGATAAGTCCAATATGAACCAGCTAAGGCGTACACAGCCGTTTCAAACAAGTCATTCACGCCTTCCATTTCATAGAACCCCGGAACGCTATTTTCATCCCCAATGGCCTGTTCAATGTAGCTAGTGGCTGCAGACAAATAACCTTTTAGCAGCTCGTCATCATCATCCCCGTCAATTCGCAAAGATGATTTCAATGTTTTTAAATCAGCTGCCACTTAAATCACATCCTTGCTTAGCCGCCCAGATTATCACTGTACTGTGTATTTATTGGCGACATAGTTGGCTAATTAATTCCCAGGGGTCGTTGTAGCAGCACTAGCCGCAAAGTTGGCCGTTTGATCAGCAATCTTGTCAAATGATCCCGCAACCAGTGCTTCGTCATCGACTAATTCTGCGTCGAACCGATCAATCGAACGAATGGCCGTTTGGTTACGATTAAACGCACGTTCAGTTTGTGTTGAGGTTGCAATATTTAATTGTTGCCGATCAAAGATTGTCATGAATTCTTTGAAATTACCAATATAGAATGGGTGGCTCACATATTTACCATTTGAATCTAAATTATCAGGCAGCCACGTATCTTCAACCCATACAACTGTCTTCCCGTCAAGTTGATATGTTCCACTATCTTGTGTTACGTCCGGTTTAATCAGATAATCTCCCATAGCATTTTTTACCTTGCGTAAAGTTAAGAAGCCTGATTTGTTAGTCAGGATAGTTGCAGAACTCATTAAAGCCGCATCCAATTGGAAGATAGCATCAAACAAATCATCAAATTTAGTAATCGTTGCTTTCTTCTGCGTATTAGGTAGTTTTGTTAGGATAGCATTGTTCCGCGTGACAACGCTCTTGCGTGCAATATGTGTTTGCAGCCAGTTCAGCACGTTTTCAGCAGAATCTGCAAGTAACGAATTTGGCGCATAGAACAAATCTGCATAATCACCAATCTTATAGTTGATTTGCTTTAACGCTGGATAATCTCCTTCTGGAATATCTGTATTTTGATCAGTAATCAGGGTAGCGGGCGTGATTGATCCAAACTTTTCAATATTGCGAGTACCAGTTAATGTTCCGACAGACTCAACATTCACCAAGGGCTGTAAAGAAGCATATTGCCGCATTAATTCATTGATCCGGGTTTGGGCGTCAACTGGAATAGTTAATCCGGCCGCTGAATCATCTGAACCGGAAGAAGTAACCATATCCATATATTGTGATGGATGGCGAAGCATATCTTTAAATGTATCGACAAATTTATGCTTTTCATCTTTTGTTTTCACAATATGCACGCTTTTACTGGCAACTTCATTTTCTGCTTTAGCATCTTCTAAGGCAGACTTGGCAAAGTCACGGGCAGTCTTAGCGGCCTTTAAATCGGCAGAAATTTTTTTGATTTCTTCGTCTGAATATTTGCTAGGATCTGCGACAAGCTCAGTTGCCATCTGTTGTTTTTGGTCTTGGATGTCAGCAACTTTGCTACCAGCCTCAATCCAAGCCGTATTTAAATCGTTAATATTTTTATGCATTAGTTGATCTCCTTTTAATTTTTGCCAAACAAAATAGCCAATTTACTTTTTCGTAATTCCACAAATTGACTATTAGTAGTATTTTCTTTTTTGGCCGTATTTTTATCGTTTGATTTATGCATCAAAGATTTAACTTTAGAAATAATATCCTTGCTAAGTAGTTTCTGACTATCGATAGTATTAGCCACTGTAGTAGTCTGGTTTGTGAACATTATTTCATCAGCAAATCCTTGCTTAACAGCCTCTTGTGCATTAATCCACGTTTCTTCGGACATCATACGATAAATATTTTGAGGATCCATACCAGTTTTTTCTTGATACACATTAACAATAGCCTGATCAGTTGAATCAAGTCCTTGCAAATCACTGGATAAATCATCTGAATTTCCTTGAGATACCGTCGATGCTCGATGAATCATCAGCTGACCAGTTGGTGAAATTTTAACCTGATCACCTGCCATTGCAATAATTGAAGCGGCACTTGCTGCTAATCCAACAATGTCTACTTCAACATTACCAGAATAATTTTTCAACGCTGTAAAAATTTCGGAACCGGCGAATACATCACCACCTGGAGAATTGATTTCAGCTTTGATTGGCATCCCGCCTGCATTTTTAAGTGCTGTTATTACGCCGGTTGGCGTAACGGTTGAATACCCAAAAAATTGGTAGACCTCTGCGTCATCATCGCTAGAAACAACTCCTTTAATTGGTACTGTCTCCATCGTTATCACCTCCTTTTCCTGATTGAATCACAACTTGTTGTGTTGGTGACTTTTCAGCTGCAGGCATTTCATCTGGGAAATAGCCTGTTTGTTGTAAAACCCAAGTTGCTTGATTATTAGCAATTGTGCCATCTTTAGCTAGCCCTGATAGGGTAGCTGCAAATGAGTCTCCCAATGGGTCTACAGCAGTCCGTATATTGGCCGTAATCTTAGCATTAAGCTTATTATCCAGCTCAGCTAAAATCGCCTGTAAATAGCGATTAAGGGCATTGGTGTACATGCCTTTGATTTGGTCGATATTACTTTGTTGGTCACCTTGGCCATTCAAATAGCTATCAGGAATGCCGAAAACTTTAGCAATTTGCTTACTCGTCCAATCTGTTTGGCTTAACAGCTTGGTAACATCGGCTTTCATTTCCAGTGGCTTGTAATCTTCAAGTTGATCAATAACTACCGGGCCACCGTTTGACTTGTTCACCTGTTTCATGAAATTGCGTGAACGGCTGGCTTTCATCTTCTCACTCAGCAGCCCACCGTGCTGAATAGATAGGACGCCAGGAGCACTAATTGAACGCGCTAATGCAGCCAACGTTAAACTGTTAGACGAACTCTTGACTTGTAACTCACTCGATAATGCTTTTAATGGACTGTTACCTGTCATACCGCCATCGGTACTAGCCCAGCGAATATGAATCATGTCAGACTGTGGTACATATTGAAGCACGCCCAAATTAGGCTCATCAAAGGTAACCGTATAGGTTAAACCACTGCCATCATCTAATTTGTAGGTTTGCACTTGGCTTGGCCGCAAATATTCCCAGCGCAGATCTAAGCCATTAGGATTACGCCAGCGATATGCAAAACATTCACCACCCAATAACAATTGTGAATACATAGACTGCCAAAACGTGTGCCCATTAGCTGTCGTGCTAGGATTGTTTAGAATTCCTTGCGTGCGTGGCATATTGGCCATTAATTGTACCGTGGCTAAGTCTCCAGATATTTGGTTAACTGCTGAATAAATATCTGAATTTTCTAAAGCGTCATTGGCACTAATATACTCATTATTGCCAGTTGGTGACAAAAAATTAACGATATTATCGTCTTCTACTGGCACGCTTTGAATACTAACTGAATTATTTATTGCCGTTGGTGGTTCAAAAAAAGGCATTGTTAATCACCTCCTTTTTGGCCAGCTGTTACGACTTCCGAAAGCCAGCCAATTAAAAACAAGGCTATAGCGGTTGCTAGAATTCCCTGTGCCTGTCCAAATAAAAAGGCTGCATATACCCCAGCAATCATACTTAGAATAAAACACAGCACATCAAAGTAATGCCAGATAGCTGCAAAAAATTGTTTAAAAATCATTAATATCATCTCCTAGCAATCCCGACTCTGGGTTATTAAACCATTCGAGAACTTGTTTTTCGTTCATGCGTTCGACCTGTTTATCAGAATTGTTTACGTCTGCAAAGTCTTCAAAGTGATACATGGCTTGGAATAAGGCGTCAATTAACGCATCTACCACATCAATCTTCAACGTGGCCTTAGCTTTATCAACTTGAATACCAACTTTGTCTTCATATATTTCTGCATTCAGTAGCGCCTTTTCCATAATTCGATCATCAAGTCGGTCAACCGACCCTTCGACAAACATCTTCTGCAAAAACTTAGTTGGATCCTTCAATTCACTAGTCCGCTGTCGAATGGTTTGTAACGGCCAACCAGAATTAAGCTCTAGCTGTTTGATAGTTGGCGTGGCTCCCCAAGCATCATAACCAAAAAATACCACCTCTAACCGGTGACGCTCAACAAAGTTAAGCAACCATTGATAAACCTGTTCGTCATTGATTAGTCCTTGCGGGTGACTACTAATTGTACAAAAGCCCTTTTGAGCTAAGTCCCGATAATTAATACCGTCTTGCTTTTCTTTGGCTTCAATCGAACCAGCTTTCTGCCAGGGGATAAAGCTATGCTGATAAATAAACCATCGTGGTTTGTCATTATTATCACGATAAGGAAATACAAACGCTAGCGCCGTGTTATCACTAAACATTGAGTAGTCAAAACCAATATAAACTTGCCGATCATCAAAACTAAACGACGGCACAATGGCTTTTTCAACGTCAGGCAGTTTCAAGAAGCTGTCGGTCGATTGTTCTAGCCACAGGTTAAGGTTTTTATTTTGGAAATCGTTGAGTGTGCCCGATAAAGCGTCAGAATCGCGCTTATCTGTCAAACCGTTCAGTAACACTTCTCGTTGGCTTGGTAAATCTAGCAAGGGATTACTTTTAACCCACATATCGGGCTTATAAGTTTCATCCAGATTGTCCTGCGACCAAATAAGCCCCAAATATGTATCAGCATCGCGCAAATAATCTTGTTCCATAGCTTGCTGAATCATGCGCTCATCATCATGGAATGGCACGGTTGGATCGGGATAAGCTGTTGAAATCTGAATAAATTGCTTATTACGCACCTTAACTTGGCCAGAAACAATTTTAGAAATCTTTTGTCGTGTCTTAATTTCACCAATTTCATCAAATATAGCCGTTGTAAAATGAAAGCTATCGTACTGACCGGCTTCGTGACTAATCGCCCGTAGCTTGTTATTAGTCTTGCTCATTGTGACTTGATCGGCCTGTGAGGACAGTGTCCGTGTATCTAATCCACTATCAGCAATCAATGACTTAAATGGCTCAATAGTTGCAATCTTAGCAAGCATCGACTTAATGTAGCCCAGAATCTTGCTCGTTTGTTTGTAATTAATGGATGAAACTAAGTAATCTTGGTTAGATAGTCCCAATGACTCAATTAAAAAACTATAAGCAGTGATAATCGCCATCAAGTACGTCTTACCTTGTCCACGCGCAACGGAAACTATAGCTCGTGAGAAACGCTTGCCACCGTCGTCATTACGCCAGCCAACCAGCATTGCCATAATGAATTCTTGCCACGGCATAAGCTTGGTCGGTTCGCCTGTGTCAACGTTCGGACAAATGGAAGCAAATTTAAGCACTTGGTCTACTTTCTTAACCGAATAAGTAAATGGAAATTCAACGCTACCTTGACGCTGCAAGTCTCGGATATGGCGAAAAGCCGCTAACTTAATCAAATAGCCAGTAACCACCTTCTCATCAAGGACATCAAAGGCATACTTTGTGCCCAAATCAGTGTATTGTTGGCGAATTGCTGAGCAGTCTAATGATTGATAAGCTCCAATAACATCATGTGTTTGTGTTAAATCAATCTTCATTATCAGTCTCCTAGAAATTCTTTCATACGATCACTAATACTTCGCTCGTCCTTGTGGTCATCTAAGTTTAACTTGAGCAAATCACTACGTGACTTCGGCGACAAGCCTAGTTCAGCGCCTAGTTTAGTCAGATTTTTAACCGCTGAATCGTAAATTTGTGTCATGGGATTACGCTTGTAGCCCACGAAGTCTCGACCAATTTTTTTACCGGTCTGATCTTGTAACGTTTTATAGATTGCTTGGACTTCACCGTTTTCCTGGATATGTTTATACGCATTGCGATAAATCTCATATTGGGAAGCATATTGCTCTACAAGCCCACTATCAATGCGTTTAACCGGGGTATTGTCTTCTAAAAACGGCACTAATCGACGCCAAACGACCTTAGCCTGCCGCCCCAAGTAAGCTGGCGGTGTACGTGACAATTGTCCGTCGTTGACGTCTTTATCTGCTTTTTTCATTTTCTATGCCTCCTTTCGTTATTGGGTGACCCCCCCTACCTAAAAATTTTCAAAAATTGTTTCTATCACAAAATAACGCCAATGTGTGTGCTCTTCCTGGGACGTGTTAGGGGGCGGGGGTTGTTTTAATTTTCGTCACGACCAATTACACTAATAAATTTAAAATCGTTTAAATCGAACGACAGGCACCAATAAATTGATTTAGCTTTATTTCTCATTCATTAACACAACGATTGCTGACACATCATTGATCGGCGTTACGCTTTGCAGCTCTTTGCCTTGACCTGTGCCATAAGTTAGTTGTTCCCAGTCAGTCTTGAGTCGGTGACACTTACCGCAGATAACAGCTAAGTTATCAACGTTAGCTTTCAGTGTTTCGTCAAACTCAATTGGCACAATGTGGTCAACTGTCTTAGCAGGCGTGATGACGCCTTGCACTTTACAGTAAGCACACAAGTAATGGTCACGCTCTAGGACTTGTTGCCTTAGATGTGACCATTGCCTTGTCCGATAGAAATTGTATTGCTGACGCTTATCCTCATTACGATAACGTGTAACCGTGTTGTACTTGTGTGTGTATTGTTTGTCATTGCTACGTGCCCAACGTTGCCGACTAGCCAAGTACTCAGCTTCATGCTCATAGTGATGTTGACAATAGTGGTCAGGGAAAGTGACCATTGCATGGCAGTTAGGATAACGGCATCTTCTTGTCCTTGGCATGTTGCTTACTCCGTTTCTTTTCCAAACTAAAAGCGCCATGCTGTTTAGCACGACGCTTCATCCATTTATCTAAGTGGGCATCCATCTCCGCTTCCTGTGGCGTGACGTAGCCATATTTTGTGTTAATCATCTTTGCCATAGTTAATCACCGACACACTCCGAATTTGCACCATCGATAATCATTGACGCTAAGCTCTTATTAATAGGTTGCTTGAACTCACCATTAACAACAACCACTTTAGCTGAGTCAATTAAAGGATTGACTCTGATAAACTGCTCCTTTG
The DNA here is from genome assembly GCF_003641145.1 of Lactiplantibacillus paraplantarum. Taxonomy (NCBI): domain Bacteria; kingdom Bacillati; phylum Bacillota; class Bacilli; order Lactobacillales; family Lactobacillaceae; genus Lactiplantibacillus; species Lactiplantibacillus paraplantarum. The sequence continues at coordinate 988,180 of NZ_CP032744.1, read as the reverse complement.
CTTTTCTCATGGTAGCCTGTGCGTCCTCATGCTTTGGGTCAATATATCCTGATAGTACCCAGTAGCCATCGAGCGTGTGTGATACTTCCATTCTACTTACCTGCTTTCTTCTTAGCTTGTCTGGATAGTAATTACCATAGACCCCAACGTGGTCTTTATATGTGGTCATTATTCTACTTACCTACTTTCTTTGACGTCACTCCTAAATTTATGTATCAAAGGCCCAGTAATTAGCCGAGCCTTCAAATAAAATTGTGTACAATTTAACTATTTTATAAATCGGTTATATACCCACACAAAAATCAATAATAGAAATAGTAGGGTAATAACCGCTGTTACTACAACAATTGTATAATCAGTAATTGTTACTCCTAACACGCTATCTCCTCCTAATCTATCTATGACTAAAAAGCTTATGTAACTCTTCATTTATATCAGCATTCATTTTATTATAATCACGTTCGTTAGAATCGAAGTCAGTTATTTCAGTTCTTAATAAATCTAAGGGATCAATCTGATAACCAGTAAAGTCGTACTTAAGTGAAGCAATTAAGTTTGCTATATATAACATTAGCTTAGCGCCACCATCTCGTTGACCTTTAAAATTGTATTGATTAAGAAGCCCCAATATAGCGACTGTTTTATCAGATCCATATAATAACGTTTTGTGAGTTAAACTTTTAAAACGTGCGATTCCATCATCTGAATTTAAAGTTTCCATTGTTTCATCTATGAATGTGATATATTTAGTCCATTCCTCCATAACTTCTTTTAACTCGGATCCACCAAGTTGCCTGAAATACTGTTCAACTTGCAATTGACGATTATTCAAAAATTTTGTGTTTGCAATCAATTTATTACTAATATGCGCAGGAAGCTGCCGCAAAAATAAAATTAAAACACCTAATAAAACGGTAAAGATTGTAGCTATAATATTCATATACATAAAATCATTCCTCCAAACTACTTTAACTATACAAAAACTCCCGCCAATAAGCGAGAGCTAGTTTGGAGATTCAATCGTCAACAATTTGAAAGGGCGTGGTTTTATGAAGGACATGGATAAAGCCACGGTACTTTCAATGTGCTTGGTAGGGATTTGCACTCTACATGATGACCGCACTTCCCCTTGTCAGCAGGGCGCTATTTTTTAACGTACTTGCCATCTGACATGCGTCTACCTATTCCGCCACAAGCACATGTTATACAGTTTTAGCCCTCATGAGTGGCCATGCTGTATAACTATATCGCCGGTAGGCCTCGAACCTACATCCCATTGTGGCTTACCAATTAGCCCACAGCGATTACCAGTCTGTAATTTGGAGGATTACTTCATGCACGTCAATCACATTTGGCATACTACCAATTTAGCACAATTGTAGGGGTCAAAAGTGCACGATTAGTGCACGTTTTTATATTTCATACAATCCAAACCCCTTAGCACAATCGTTAATAAAAGTTTTCTTTAAGTCGAACGCTTTTCGACGGCTAACATTTATCATGTGATTTGCAATTAATCCGTCAATTGTGTACTGCTGGTGTTTCTTAAAATATAGCTCATTTATAATTACTTCTGTATCACGGCCAACGCCGTCTAGACAATCATCAATTACTTCTCGCTGACGCTTCAATGTGTTAATGCGCCGATCATCGTCAATTGTAATGAGCGTATTTAACGCCGTATCTGGGTATTTGTATTGTGCCTTGCCACCTCCAACATTATCATCACGTGGTACAGTTGGATAACGTAATTCCTGTTCACGTTTCTCGATATACTTGTCAATCTTGGGATAGTCACGTAAAATATCTTCAACTTTTCTAATCGTCGTTCGTTTCACTACCAATTCCCCTTTCACTCAACTCCATAATGTCAGCAATGAAGTCCTGGCCAATTTGTGCCTGTTGCTCAGTTGTCAGTGCCGCGTTCATTTCCAGGTTGGCAACTGTGGCTTTCATTTGAATTGCTTTGGCGTATTCGGTGTCAGTCATTTATCTTCCTCCACCGTGTACCCGTCTAGCCACGCGCGGGCAATCAATTCTTGTTCAGCATATCCCCAATCCCAATCATCAAACATTTCGCTTAATCGGTAGTGGTTGGCCTTAAACTCTTCAATCGTATCTGCATACATTCTCGAAATCACTGGTAGTTCGGCATATGCCTTCTTGAAAACGTCATCTGCAATCGCCCAGTGTTCGCCATTGACGCCAGTTGCAATCCAATCACCTATATGCACTAAAAGGTCACCTTCTAGGGTCTTAATGATTGCTCCACCTTTGCCATTAGGCGCTAATTGAAATCCCATGTCATAACGTTCAATCATTTCTGTACTACCATCAAATTGTTTGGCCTTGATAGTGGCCGTTTTACGATAAATTTTAATCATTTGTTTTCCTCCCATAACTTTCGACCACACATGGGGCAATGCCTAATTCGCCAGTCTTGCATGGCGTCACCTGAAACTAATCTATGTGTTGATAGATCAACGTACAAATCCGGATAACCAGGACCGGCTAAATTGTCAATTGGTTTTGACCCCCAAACACTAACATTGTCTAAACGTGATCCATCACTGTGACAATAAGGACATTTCATTTGTCCGCCTCCAATAGCTCCGGGTTCTCGTGCACGTTGCCAATAACTTTGATATTTTCAACACCAGCATTCATGATTTCAGACAACGCATTAGATTCGTATAAATGTGAATGGTATTTCAATTCAAATGCTGGGTAATTGTATTTTATGCACCATTCAATTACATCGTTGTAGTAATTCCCGTCCTCGTTAAAAACTGACACAATGTCACCATCGTATATATCCTTGCCATTCACGTCTTTCAAGCCAGTAAACTGCTCAACAACATACCTACCAGGGAACACAGACTCATCCACTACTCCTCTGTAGGTTCTTTTTTGCAATCTGCCACTTAAACCAATTGTTAATTCTTCAAGCCTGCCCATATAGGCTTGATAAGTTGGCTCAAAATACTTGTTGGTTTCCTTGTCCCACGCTCTAAACTTAATCATCGTCGCCATCTCCTACATAAAATAGCGTTCAAATAGCTCATTAGGTATTAAGAATTGCTCACTAGCACGGTCTTCGACAATTCGATCATTAAGTGAAACTGGCTGTCGTCTACACTGATTCTCCTTCCCATAATTTGCTATGAATTCAAATCCCCATATATTAGTCCAAATCAACCCATGATATTGAAATATTGCTTTCCAAGTGTTTCTTGGTTTATCTAGTTTTTCATCGAGCTTATTAGCAGCCTTAAACGCTTTTTGTACTTCATCACCCAATGAACTTGTAATCTTAATTACGTTAAATTCTGTTGGTTTAGCAACACATTTATCGATTTTAATCATCTTCGCCATCTCCTTGATTAGTTTCATTCCAAGATACTTTGCTTATGGTAAGGAACAGTCATAATTGACGTGTTCTGGCCCTTTTCTCTGAAATGTTTCGCATCTTTTCTAGCGGCTTGTCTATTGGAATATACAGCTGCCACATCACTATTAATCATCAATATATAAGCCATTTTCAATCCTCCCCGAACGCCCGCTTATTAATGTTGTACGGCTCATATTTCTTGGCCAATTGCTTACTATCCAGCGTTTTAGCTTTGTTTGCTTCGGCGTGCTCCTTCATTCGCCGGTGTTTCCGTTTAATCGTTGAACGCTTCTTAGTGTGTTTAGGCATCTTCGTCCTCCGTAATGTAGTATTTGTTTTCGTCAATCGCGCGAATACGTCTATCAATCCAACTGTTACTGTGCTTTAGCTCCCGAGACACCCTATTTTTACCCTGCTTGCCTTTCATGACTAATTTAATGGCATTATACTGGGTACGCGTAATCTCCTTGTAATCGCCTGATACGGCCTTAATTCCGGGCATCTTATGCAGGTTAGCTAGTTTGCTAGGAGGTACGTTATCCATGCTGCCATATCTCGCTTCTAGCTTATGAATTACTTCCAGCTCTTTCGACCAATTTTTGCTCGCCATAGACTAACTTCCTTTCAAGCTCTTGTTCGTAATGAGCGTGTATCTCATTCGTACAATTTGGGCATGGCCCAAACGTGAAACCATAGCTTTCAAGTGGTTGCTGAACAACTTTACTACCATGACATAATTCACAACTCATACACTTCTGACTCCTTCCATGTTGTCAAACAGCAATTGACAGCTAGTATCCTTGGTATATAAGCGGTCGATTGTTTTGCCATCATACATACTTTCTAATTGCTTACGTGTGTTGTTAGTCGTAATGATGGTTATATGTTTGACTTCGTTATGATCAAAATCGCAACGCGCATTCGCCACTTGATACATTAATGTCTGCAAATCTTTGTGCACTGGCTTGTAGAATCCTTTTTCGGTTGGTTTACCGCCTTCAGTACCAAAATCGTCTAAAACTAGAACATCAACGTTTTGCATGTCTTTTAAAACGTATAGTAACCGTTGACGTACGTCCGGTGCTTCGTATTTCTCATTTACCAGCCGTAGCAACTCGGCTGTTGAGACAAACATTGCTGTCTGCCCTACACCCATTAACTGATACATAATTGCCAGTGCTAATGACGTTTTGCCGACACCAGGGCCGCCTGCAAGTGCTACGTTGAACTGGTTAGTCTCTAATTGCCTAGCTAACTTAAATGCTTGATTGCCAAGCTCTCTAGCTTTAGCTTGATTAGGCTGTTTATCAACCCGCCAATCATTAAAGCTAAATCGTAGTGGCACGCCTCCAGACCAGACTGACATGCGATAGTAATACCGTTTCCGGTTAGCAACCACACCAGCATTGGCACGGTCAATCGTTTGATGATCCAATTCTTCTTTGGTTGGCAACTTAGTTGTATCAATTCCTCTAGCCGCTACTACTTTCTGAATCGTGGCTTGATTGAATAACTTCGTTACATTTTCCATTAGCCAAACCAGTCCTCTCGTGTTTGTGGCGCTACTTTGTTACTTTGGTTACTTTGCTGATCTCTCTTAGCCCAATTACGAATGGTAGCCAAGTAATCTTTGTAGTGTTTACCACTAGATTGAACATACACAGAGACTCGCTCAATACGATCTTGCCAGTCAGAAGGAAACTCCGATTTGAGTTTCTCCAATTGTTCATCCGTCAGTAAGACATTCTGGTATTGTCCATATTTGTGTCGTACTGGTTTGGCTTTTTTTGGCTTAGGATTATCTGGTTCTATATACTTACCTTTACTAACCTTACCTAACCTATCCTTACCTAACCTAACCTCGGTATGACAATTGCCTACCAAGTGTCCGTCATTTGGTTGACCGTTGGTTGACACTTGACTACCGAATGGTAATTTACTATAACTAGCGTCTTCATTTAGCTCTAATTGTTTAAGCTCACTGGTATATTTCGTGGGGTGCTTACGATCTGATCGGATGTAATTATGAATATGCCAATCTTTAATCACAGTGACGCCATTCTCAAACGGAATAAGGTACTGCTTGGCTAACAAAATTTTCAAATCATCATCACTTGAACCAGTCATCCGCATAATAGATTTTGTATTACCCACAAACCCATCATCATCAGCATGCATATTCAAATGAAAATATAGTAGCTGAGCTGACTTAGGCATATCCATAAACAAATCAGAATCCGTGATCGTATTACTAAACATTCTTCTCTGTGCCATCTCTTAATCCTCCCTTATTTACTAGTAGGCATTCCACCCACCCGGTGTATTAGTCACTGCTGTATTTACCTTTCAAGCCAATTCGTTTTAGTGTTTCTTTATCTAGTTTTATCCCCTCTACTGGGACGTGGTATTTTGCACTAAATGCCACGGATCCAATTTGCTCAATCTCGCTGTGATGAACTCGACACAATGCCATAACGTGCCGTTTGGTGTGGTCAACGTGTGTTCTGTTCAAGCCGGATCCGATAACGTCTACATGATGGATATCAGCACGATTACCGCAGATCATGCAAACTCGGTGGCGGCAACATTGAAACAGGTAATACTCTTGCTCACGTGGTAATAGTTTATAGCCTTCCTTGAACGGCACGTGCCACTCAAACATGAAGTCGATGACTAGGTCGAGTAACTGGTTAGCATCACTCACAGACGATTCTGTGGTGTCTGACAAGCTAATCTGCTTGCCAAACGTATATGACTCATATTGCAAATAAAACAGGTTTTTCAAGAAGTCTGTCGGCATGCCTGACCACGTATAGATGTCACTAAGCAACGCGAAGAACAAGCGTCGTTGTTGTGGCCTAGCTTTACGTGTGTCAGCTATTTCCCAATCCACATAAAATTGGCTGTAGGAGCCGCTAACGGTCTCTATATGGTCTAAATTAGGCTTCTCATCTAACCGTGTAACCAAATAGTATTGGCCATCCTGCTCAATTAACTGCGCTCGTGACTGTTGCATCTAGTCACCCCAATGTTTGGAAGCTTTATTTAATAAACAGTTTAAATTAGAAGGGCGATTCGTCTGGAATTGGGGGAAACCCACCGCCATGGTAACTATTAGCTGATTGATTACTATATCCTGGGGCTTGCACATTACCAGCATTACTACTTGCTGGAGTGCTGAATCCATTACCCTGTTGCTTATTAGTCGTCGTGCCAAAACCACCACTTGTGCTTTTGTGATTGCCAAAGCCACTATTTCCTGTATTGCTACTGCCTGCTGGCCGCTTAATACCATTCGGTTTGCTACCATCCTGCATAAACGGCTCGTAGCTTTTAACCGCTAAATAGGCTTTTCCGTTTGAACCAGTATCCCAATCAACCGTGATTGCCAATTGATGCCCTACTGCTTGACTGACAAACTGTTCAATTGAATCAAATGTCGTGCCATTACTTGCGCCTAAAGCTACTGCAATGGTATTAAAGCGTTTGGCGGACAACTTGGCTTTGTCCTCCGAAGTACTGTCCCAGACCTCATTGTCAAACCGGATTAGGCCACCTTTGTATGGGCCGTCTAAAACCTCATAGTCAAAGATTGCCATGGGCTTGCCAGCCTCTTTGGTTTTCGTGTATTGCGAACTAGACGCGATAACCACATTATATTTACCTGCTTCTTCGACAGTTTGTCCGAAAGTGTTATTTGAATCTACTGTAAAAAGTGCCATTTTATTTTGCTCCTTTAGTTATTTGAATTAGTTCATTTGCTTTAATCAATTTGCGATTATCAATTCGGTTCTTGGCGTGATTCCCCTTTTCGGGATCTAAATCAATCATGCGTTCACCACCCGTCAAATAGATCCGTCCAACGAGGTCAAACATACTAGTAAACGCATTGAACGTCTTTTCGTTCATGTCAGCTTGGTATCTACCTTCACCACTAATACCTGATGAACCATTGTCAAGTTGATGAGCAGTAGCATATACGGACTTGCCACTTTCTTTCAAAATCGTACCGAGATCTCTAAACCACAATTGTAATTTTTGATAATTCTGGCGATTGTCCTTTGCGGCATTATCAATATTTTCTAATACCAAGTTTTGAAGTGCTGTGATATTGTCTAATACAATCACCTGATACTTAGCATCTGAAATTACTTGCATGACATATTGTTCAACCATTGCCTGGATATTTGGCATGTCACGATGTTCAAAGATAATAACATCGACGTCCTTATCACCGATCAAGACATTACTCGACATATCGAAGCTGAACAACAACTTGTGGCCTACAAACTGTTTCACTACACTGGTCTTACCGGTACCACCATCACCGTATATGAAGTACATATTTGGTATCACTGGAATGTTGCCATCCGCATAAAACTTCATCTACATCACTGCCTCAAATTTAATACCATTCTTTTTCATATATGAAGATAGCCCCCACATCTGGTCTTTAGTGGCTGTAATTTTCAAAGTTCGAGTAAGGGACACTACTTCACCGGTGTCTGTATCGACAATTTTACCGGTACTCGTTTCTTGCTGATGTTCTGCAGCTAATTGCTGTTTAAGCTCTCGCTGACGTTCACGTTCTTTGGCTGATTCAACTTGCCGGTCAATTGCCTGTAACAAGTACTGGACGTCCTGTCCTTGCTTCAACTGGTCAATCCATGGGATGGGATCAACGTCGACTGCTTGAGCATACTTGGTAATCATCGTTGTGGCAGTAGCCAACTTATCCTTGGCTTGCTTTACCACCGTCATCGACGATGCAACTTCTTGAGTGATTTGTTTGTTGCTGATGCTCTTATTCAGCCAACGAGGATCGAATTCAATTTCATCCACCCCAACGTCATAATTGGGGGCCATTTCAGCAATCAAGCCCATCACGTCAGCTTTGCGTTGTTCACGGCGTTGAACCTCCAGCTCACCAAGTCCTTCATCAATCGGATCAATGATCATGTCGATGCTGGCTTCAAGCTTTTTTACCTCGGTTTCAAACTCACGTAATGGTTGATTATAATTGCGCTTGATTTCTTTGCGCCGATCATCAAGCGCCTTTTTGAGCTTGTTCAATTTGGCTCGCACTTGCTTGCTGTCAGTTACGTTATCTTCGGTAATTACTAAATTCGAGTAGCGCGATACATATTGCGCAATGGACGCCTGCAATCCTTTCAAATTGTTAATTTTAATTGGTACTGGGTGATAGTCCACCGTGTAGTCTGGCAGATTAATTACTTCATTCGCCATTATTCAAGCCCCCGTAATTCGTTCAATTCTGTTTCACTCTTATCCAACATCTTGTACAGCTTGGTCAGCGATTCACCATCACTGATCCAAACACTGCTGATAACATGCTTTAGAAACTTGATGTGATTGTTCACGATTTCTTCCATAGCTACCGTCCTCGCTTTCTTAGCACTTGCAAAAGAGACTGCTTTGGAATAGAGTAGATGTTGGTGCTGAACATTTTTTCCATTAGTCCATCGTTAGCCGTTACTAGCGATGGCTTTTTTTGCGCTCGTTTCCACTCGTGGAGTGGTAAAATTAATGCTTTTTGCATGATCATTCCTCCTACTTGAGCACTTGAATGCCATTAGTAATGATTTCAAATTGCTGTCCATTTTGTTCAACTACAGCCACATCTTTTTGAGTGCGCAATGTGAACGGAATTTTTTTAATATCCACTACTTTGCCAACGCCGGCTTCTCGTATTAATTGGCCGCAACTATACTCAGCCTTGTAACTCACTCGATCACCTACATGAACTTTCATGATCATTCCTCCTAATACATTGGTGGCAATGTGAACGTCCAGTTCTCATCAGAATTTTCATCTGGCTCGCGAACATTAATATCGTGTTCTTGCAACTCGCCAATAAATTCTTCTGAATAGCCAAAACATGGGTGCCGCTTAATGATTCCTTCTGTATCGTACGTGATAGCGTTAATCAGCTCACGTTCATCTGCACGAATCGCGTTATACTTACGTGCTCTTAACGCGTGCTCAATGTCTTCTTCATACATATCGTTTCCTCCTAAATTCCAAACCAGTTTCTAATCTCTCGGCGTTTGCACCACACGGTTGTTAGCGCCCAGGTTAATGCCGCTACTTCTACCATGGCAATTCCTCCCAATAAATGGCCCCTCGCATAGACTATTTATAATTCATGATCTTCATAATATTTATCAGCGGATTTTTTTGAAATCCGTTGAACTCCGTCAACAACGGAAACCCTCAAACCGTCAACAATGAATTTGTCTAAAGTTTTGTCACTAACATTCATGTAAATTTGAGCTTCCTGTTTCTTCATCCAATACGGTAAAGCTTCACGGTCCATCATACTTTTAAATACAGATTTGATTATCCCTGTTAGCTCTTGCTTGATTGGCTCTAATACCTTGCTAGGCAGGCTTAAAGAGATGTCGTTAGATTCCATGTAACTCGCCTCCTATGTTTGCTTAGTTGTATACTTTGCTTATCCCAATAAATCGAGGTGATAAGATATGGATGGTTTGGATAAACTGGTGTCCGATTTTGATCGCATGAGCAACAATGCCCAAGAACTTGATGGCGATCATAAAGTTTCCTTTGAGAATTTATTTACCAATGATTTCTTGAACAAATATACAAGCTTCAAGACAACAGGTGATTTGCTAAGCGCTATCTTGGCAGATAACGTTAAATCCTTTGATGATTTTGATAAACCTGTAGTTGACGAAATCATTAACAAAAATTCACAGTTTTCAAGTTTTACTGAAATGCGAGATGAAGCTATTGAATTTTATGTTCTAAATGGCTTATCTAATGGAACTTCATTTGATATTCAGTAATTTTAGACATCGTATTTTGAAGTTGTTTGACCTGGTCTGATGCCTCGTCAAGCAGCTTTTTTAATTCATCTAAACTTTCAATTGTTACATTTAATTGTTCCATCTAACTCACCTCCTATGCTGGCTGTTCATTTAAGTAAAGGTCGCTCATACCAAGCATGTCCGCTGCTTGTGCTAAAGCGTCATAGTTCGTCGCTTGAACTTCGCTAACTGTGCTCGGCTCCCACTTACCACCGTTAACCCGAGATTTAAGGTTAGGGTTCAACATCGTATCGTTATACTCAAGCAAGAATTTCAGTGCTTCACGTACATTTTCAAATTCCATTGTTTTACCTCCTATGCTGGCTCCTTGTCGAATCGAAGTGACGTCTGTCGAATGATTGTCTTAGTTGCTGTAGACGGTTCCCAATCGTTGATGAAGTCCATTACCATCTGGTAGTCCTTCTTGCGTAGCATTGACCGAGCACTCACGTTAGCAATCTTCTTGACGCCACCGTTAATATCCTTAAATAACTCGCCACGTTGTTTCTTCGTAATGTGCCCATAACTGTGAGCTACTTCTGACACACGTTGGTTAACACGCCGGCTAAGTGCGCTGTATTCAGGATTAGGAATAACTTGGTTCTCTTTGAGGTCTTTCACATCGCCCTCTACACTGTCTAGGCGCTGGTTCGTTTCCTCATTGGCTTGCAGCGCCAATCTGGCAATCTCACGTGGCGATGTTGGTAGCGCAAACTGTTTCGGGTTAAAGTAGTTTTCTTCCAGCTCATCAAACATGTCCCAAGCTTGATCAGTTCCAAGCATTTTAGAATGCCGGCTAGCACCACGTTTAGTCCAAAGATATAAAGAACTAACATGCTCATTAACCAAACCGCTTTTTGCGTATTGGTCCTTAAACTGCTTCAACAAATCGTTTGCAACCAAATAGAAATGCTTTCCTTCGATGAATTTGTCTTTATTCCTTTTAAAATTCTCTTGGATTCTTCGCGATGTTGTTCCATAAAATTCAGCTAACTGTTCAGTAGTTAAAATTAGATCTCCGTTAAATTTAACTTGTTGTACTTCTTGCATGTGAATCATTCCTTTCATTGAATTCCTAAAATTTTGGCCATTTGTGACCGAATCCGTCTTGACTTGGGTTCGTTACCACCTTTGATTGCATGGTTAACTTGTGACGGTGTGACCTTTTCGGACTTAGTGGTAAGCATTTCAGCCATTTCTTTTTGAGAAATTTTGTGGCGGCTCAATGCAGTTTTGTATTTAATTTCAATTTCCAATGCGACATCTTCGATTGTTTGTTCTGGCATTTTTACTCCTCCTTTGCATAATTTATTCATCAAGTTATTGACTTTAATTAAACTATAGTTTAATATTAAGGCGTATTAAATAAGCAATTAAAAACCTACTACTACCGCAATTCCTCGCCAAAGTTATTGTTTTGATAGATGTGTATTTTTTTGTTGCTTAATTACTTGATGAACTAATAATACAACTATAGTTTAATAATTGCAACATATTTATAACTAAAGTTTATTTGTTGTTCATCAAACATGGGAGAAATACCATTATGACAATGTTTGATAGAATAAAAGAAATTTCTAAAAAGAGAGGGTTAACCCTTGCCCAATTAAACGAAAAAGTGGGATTTAAACAGAATGTTATTTATTCGTGGAAAACAAAAACACCTTCTGTCGACAAGGTCAAAGCCGTTGCCGATGTTCTAAATGTTTCTGTTGATTACTTATTAGGCAAAACGGATGATAATTCTACTTCAATGAAGCCCAAACAAGTTGATATTGCTGATGATGATGTCATTATGACATTTGAAGGTAAGCCAATCCCTCCTGAAGACTTAGAATTGATGAAACGTCTTTTGAGAGGTGGTAGAAATAATGATTGACTATTTTAGAGAGGTGTTAGACTACGTATTCGATCACGGGATTGGAATTACTTTGTGTGGTGATTTTTCTTCACACACCCCATCTGGGTCAAATCCTCATAACAGGCAAATAGTAATTAATACGAAATGGTACAAGCAACGTCAACTGCCGTATATAACTGCACATGAAGCCTCACATGTGTTGAACCAAGATTCTGGGGTATTATATTACAGTGGGACTGCCAAAACCCCAATTGAGGCTAAGGCTAACCGCGGAGCTATTGATATATTGATTCCTATTTATTTTCAAGACATGGAAAGAGAATTTGCAGATCAATACACTTTTATGGAGGAATTCGAAGTTCCATCGTTCATGGAAGATTATGTAATCAGCAAAATTAGAGAGTATTATGCTAATTAGCTAACTATAGACCAGATACGGATGTCGGTAAAAGCTGGGGAATTTGGAGGAATTATTGTAATGAGAAAAATTATTATGGTCAGTTCTGTTTTATTAGGGGGATTGTTACTTGCAGGATGTGGGAATTCGAGTGCATCGAGCAAGGGCTCATCGAGCACTGTCAAATCTTCGAGTAGTTCAAACATCAAAATTACCAATAGTGACATTTCCAATCTGCAAGATGGCACTGCTGATTCATTAACAAAATCCAACTACAAAAAATATGCCAGTTCTTTGGTAAACTCATATTCAAGGGATTCCGATGACTATCACAAAAAGCATATCTCTAACTCAAATACCAACCCTAAGAAGGGAGATTACCAGATTTCAGTTAAAAATGGACTTGAAATGACCTATTTATCAAATTTAATTGATATTCCCGATCAAAATATTAAGGGCTTAAAACTTTTTAATACGCAGTACTGGTTATCCTCTATTGATAAAATAAGCAAGTCCTCATTAAACCAAATTGTATCTGGCAGTGACGATACAAAACCAGTGTTTAATAGTGATAATGACACTATTAAAGATGGTGATGCTGTGGTTATGGTAACAGTTGAAACTGATTTCAAAAATACAACTGATCAAACGCTTAGTTACGATGGCTTATCTGGATACGCTGGTGGAGATTACGACTTCACTACTCCAGATGGCAAACAATTCGATCGCGAAAAGGTTTTGTACAATGACGAAACTGCTGATGTAGATGTGCAAGCGGGAAAAACTGTAGAAGATAAAGACATGATTATTATTCTCGCTACAGGTAAGAATCTCAAAGCCGCGCTCAATAAAATTCCAAATACCTACTTACAAATTAAAACTGCCGGGGCCGAAACTAAAGACTATGATCAAATCGACGGAACTCGAACAATTAAACTTAACTTAAAACACTAAAACCGACAATTAGGGGTAAAGCTATGGAATTGTATGTAGGAACGTACAGCACACACGTGTTCGACTTTACCATTGCAATTGGCATCATTTGCTTCATAGCGCTAGTCGTCATGTTAGTTTACTGGAATCACAAGCGAAAATAGCACCCTGCCCACTACAGCTTAGCGGGCAACATGCGAGCGTAGTTCAACGGTAGAACAACAAAAGTCATACAAGGTTCTCTGCTTTCAACAAGCATCACGTAGGTCCGACTCCTGCCGCTCGCGTTGACCAAATACTGATGTCATTAAAAGCTGACTTGTTTGGGGGTGATTAATATGACATATTTTGATCCTGACGAAATACTTCAAACAAAAGAAGAAGCTTTAGATTACATGGAAGTGCATGGCATTATGACAGATGCCACCTTTCCAAAGCTTAATGATACGGGAAACACTGATAAACACATGGCTCCTGTTTACAAATATCTTAGAGAAAATGGTATGTATATACTTCACACTGGTTTCTATGATAGAACATTTAATTTTGGTGCAATATACTTTATGTTTGATGCAAATCGCTTTGATTATCAAACTGCACCAGCTGAAGTTAAGAAGATTTTGAAAATTTGGTCAAAGTTTCAATCTAATTAAACTAAAAAGCACATCCCCACCGGTCAAAGTTTGAGATGTGCTTATAATAAATTTGAAGAAAGGATTGGGTCTTAACGTACATGGTGTTTAACGTATTCGATTGCTGAATCATCCAGTTGCAACCAATGGATGTACTCGCCATCGCCAATATCAACAATAGCATTGCCAGCTAGTAAACTCTTTAGTGAAGTAATAGAAATATTTTTTTCTTGTGGGAACTGGCTTAACATAGTTTCCGTACCGGGAAAGCAAAATACATCATTCTTCGATTTTGCCGGAAATATATATTGTTTTGAACACATACGAACACCTCCCACTTACAAATATGAAAGAAAATAAAGTGCCAAAAACGCATCAGGAATTACGAGACAACTTTAATGATCATTTATCAGATTTAATTCTCGCTGCTAACCAATATGACGCTGGAAATCGCAGGCGCATAAAACTTGCCTCACCCATTCTTAGAACACTATTTTATAAACAAAGGTATGGGGAAATAATGATAAAAATATTGCCCCCAGAAATTTCCATTGATTTTGAAAGCTTTGCATCATCTGTGAGTATCGCCAATGATACCGTCTTATACGGTGGTCCAGTGTTAAATGGGCAAGTACCTGATTCTGATTTCAAAAAGCCTAAAAAGATTTATCTCCCATTGTTTAGCACGGAATCCATACATTGGATAAGTTTTGATCACTGGTGGAATGGACGCATACTTTATGTAAATGGCGAAGGCTTTAAAAGATGGGAACTTGTCAGATACATGGCAAACCAGGATGGCGGTGCTCATGAAGACCTTGCATTGGATGAAAAATATAGTAAGTTAAAACGTAATTTATTTTCAATGGAAGATAATAATGGAGGTCATTATAAAGAGCTTAATCTTGCTCTGTTAAGACAAATTGTTCATGAAACATTGCTGAGCTTTGACAAAATGAATCTTTTACCTGAGACCTACACATTTTCCAACCATGATTCAAATTTTTCAAACAATACAGCCAATTTTTCTATTTCCCAAATGAATATTAGCATGGGAAAGTCCCAAACATTTGAATATTATTAGATAATTTCACTTTTAATAATAATAAATGAAATATTTTCACCTATTATATCACAAAAAGCACACCCCCTCCCGCCAAGAAGTAAGATGTGCTACCAATAAAAGCCAGTGGATTGCTCCACTCTTTTTACATACATAATATTATCACAACTAAGGAGGTGATGCCTGTAAGTCCTTAAAATTCTACCCGCCTAGGTGAAATTTAAGGAGGAAATATAAATGGCAAGTATTAATAAGCGTGGTAAAAAGTGGAATGCGCGTGTTTCATATTACGATGATTTAGGAAATCGTAAATTTATCAATCAAGGTGGTTTTCGAACTAAGCGTGAAGCCCAAGAATGGGCTAACCAAAATGAAATTGATGTTAGCAATGGTATAAATCCAAGATTAGGTAAGCAACTATTTACGGATTACTTTTTAAAATGGTATCAGACTTATAAGGAGCCAACTTTAGCAAAGTCCAGTCGATTACGTTATCAGTATACACTTGGAATTGTTAATAATTATTTTGCGGGCAAACGGTTAGATGAAATAACACGCACCGATTATCAGAAGTTTCTAAACGATTATGCTAATCCTGTAGGTCGAACCCCTCGTTCGCTTAGCAGCTCCGAAAAAGTTAACGTGCAAATTAAGTCAGCCGTCCAATATGCTATCGATGATGGCATTATTAAGCGCAATTTTACAGCGCACACTAAAATTAGTGGGCGCCCAGAAAAGCCTAAAGAAATGAAATATTTAGACGGTAAAGATGCGGAAAAGCTGACTCGCGCGCTTGAATCAGACTTAACGTTTGCTCATTTAACTAAGCTGATGGCGTTGGTTAGTTTGCAAACTGGTGCTCGTTACAGTGAAGTTGCCGGTCTAACATGGGATTGTTTCTCTTTTGATTTCAAAACTCTGAGAATCAATAAGACCTGGGATACATTACAACGAAATGGATTCGCTGATACCAAAAACGAACAGTCCAAGCGGCTAATAAAAATTACTGATCACTTAGCTGATATTTTAAAAAGTTTTCACGCTCTGCAGATTATAAAGTTAGAAGAACTAGGAATTGATAATCCACTTGATTTGATATTTATTAATCAGTATGGACGTGTACCGGACAACACAAGCGCCAATCAGACGCTTCACAGAGTTTTAAAACGTATTGGGTCTAAAGATATTACCTTTCACGGACTGCGCCATACACACGCTTCATATTTGATTTACAAAGGTGTCTCAATTTACTATATCTCTGAACGATTGGGTCATTCTAATTATTCTACAACCATCCGTGTTTACTCGCACCTTTTACGAGAAATGGAAAAAAAGGAGACGAGCAAAGCCCTTGTGGCTCTAAGTTCGATGGACGGTTTGGTGCACAAGTCGGTGCACAAATCTTACAAAAACGCCTAATGTGCACCAAAATGTGCACCAAAATATCATTTTATACCGTTTTTAAGCGTTTTATCAAAAACAAAAACCGCTTCATACCAACGTTTTAAGTTGATACGAAGCGGTTAGTTTGATATAAATATGACCCCACCCGGACTCGAACCGGGATCAACCGCTTAGGAGGCGGGTGCCCTATCCAGTTGTGCTATGAGGCCATTAACAATCCGTAAAATATCATCTCACGGATTGTGCATTTTGGCAATTACTGATTGCTAAAGCGGTCACGATTCTTTTTACGCATGCCTTTTTTCTTAGAATGCTTATTATGACCTTTTTTCTTGTTAGGTATCGTCTTAACAGGCCGCTCGCGGCTCGTCTCAACGTGTTTAACCTTATCCGGATGTCCAGCAGGCGTAACCCGGTGGCGACTGCTAGCCGCGTTGCCAGCCTTCTCTGGATGGTCAAACGTCAATGGTGGAATCACTTTGTCCGGCTTGGTGTCGACAATATGATAATCAACTAAATATCCTGGCTTGATCTCATAGTTCGTATTAGCCATCATTTTCTTAAAGTCCCGCACATCATGGTCATCCCCAAAAGTCAGGACTAACCCGTCAGCACCCATTCGACCTGTCCGGCCACTCCGGTGAATGTAGGTCGTGACGTCTTTAGGCAATTGATAATTAATTACCGCTGGCAACTCAGGCACATCTAAGCCCCGAGCTGCCAAATCTGTCGTTAACAATAAACCGACCTTGCCTTGCCGGAACAACCGTAGCGCCTTTTCCCGTTCAACTTGCCGCTGATTACTCGTCAAAGCAACGTAGCTCACGTGCTGGTGACGTAATTCCAAGGCTACATGCTGGAGTTCTTGCATCTTATTGAAAAATACTAGTGCCCGCATGTGATCGACACGACTGATACGCTTTAATAGATCGACCCGGTGACGATTACCCACTTGCATCGTCCGGTGACGAACTACCCCCTGTGTCTGATCAATGGCACGCACATCGATCTTTTCAACCTGCTGCCCAAACCACCGAGGAAGCTCGTCTAAGATTTTCGTTTCCGTTGCCGAGAAGAAGCCTAACTGTAACGTTTCAGCAAACGTTGCATCAAGAATCTCGCGAATCTGATCCAAGGTCTCATCCGTCAACAGTTCATCCGCCTCGTCGACGATCATCATCTTCAAATGCCCCAGCTTGATTTTACCATCCGCAATCAAGTTAGTAATTCGTCCCGGCGTACCGACGATCACTTCAGGATGCTTCTTGAGCTTCTCCATCTGCCGTTTTACGTTCGCCCCACCAGTAATCGCAAGGACTTTGGCATCAATCAATTGCCCCCATTCACGCACCACGTTGGTTGTTTGCATCGCCAGCTCTTGGGATGGCGCTAAGATGAGTGCCTGAGTCCCTTCGCCTACCCGGAGTGCTTCAAGCATCGGCCACGTAAACGCCAGGGTCTTACCAGAACCTGTGGGCGCAAGTCCTAATACCGATTGACCAGCCGCGAGTGGCTCGGCTACCGCCGTCTGAATCGGTGATAATTCCGTGAACCCCGCCGCTGCAAATTTAGTTTTAAATACGTCTAACATAGTGCCTCATTTCTATTTATCGGTCTCAGGCGCTTCACCCGTAAAATAAAGGTGCCCTGACTGCCGCAAATTAAATAATAGTTTATTAACATTTCGACTAAGTTGTCGCCAAGCTAAGTATTCCGCCTGATGACTAGTCGGATCATTGATGACAGCCGCAAAATCGCGTGCTTCAGCCAGCATTGGATTGGCATCCGGTTGCACCCCTAAATCATGTGCTTGCCCCGCCTTATCTTGATAGGTAACTTGGCCTAGTTCGGCTGGGTTGTCCATCACGATAGCGTCGCGCAGACCGTTAATTTCTGATGGTAAGAACGAGTTACTTGTCTTACCAACGTTCAACGTCACTGTAAAATCCGCGTAACGCAAAATCGCAACACCCTTACCATCTACGCCTGTTCGAGTCAGTGTTGGGTAGTAAGCTACCTCTTCTGGCATCCCGAACCAGCCAACCGCGTCATAGGCTAAGTAGACCCCTAAGTCTTGAAGCGCCCCACCCGCAAAGTTCAGTGAGAAAATATTGGGTTCTTCGCCGGCCAGTACAGCATCATACCGTGACGAGTACTTCATGTAAGTTAGCGTTGCACCTTGAACTAAGGACAACTTCTTAATCTGGTCCTTGACACGCTGGAAGTTAACTTCATGAATTTGCCGAGCCGCCTCAAACAGTAACACATCTGGGTGGGCCTTCAAAACGGCATCTAACTGTTCAAATTCTTGCTGATTCGCCACGGCCGGCTTTTCAACAATAACATGCTTGCCGTACGCAATAGCCTGTTTAGCCTGAGCAAAGTGCAGACTATTCGGTGACGCAATGTAGACCGTGTCAAAACTTCCCTGACTGAAAAATGCATCCAAGTCGGTAAAAATTTCATCAGCATGATTCTTGTCAGCAAAGGCCCGCGCAGTTTCCGCGTGCCGGGAATAAACAGTCGTCAGCTGCCATTCAGTTGATTCAACCGCGGCATCAATAAACTGTTGCGTAATCCAGTTCGTTCCAATAATTCCTAATTTTAACATTGATTTGACCCCTCTCAACGGCGCTAGTCAACCAGTCGTGATTGGTGGCGCTTACTTAACTTGCTTTCTTAGGTTCTATTTTACCAGTTTTCACCGCTGAGTTGGGCTAGAAGGATTAAAAGATGTCCCGCCCGTTTAAAGCCATAAAAAAAGAGCCGCCACGCGGGCAGCCCTTTTAAAAGCTAAGCTTATTGAGGAACAACGTTAGCAGCTTGTGGGCCACGATCGCTTGATTCTTCATCAAAGGTAACTTTTTGGCCTTCTTCTAAGGTCTTGAAACCGTCAGTTTGGATAGCTGAGAAGTGAACGAATACATCGTTGCCATCTTCACCAGTAATAAAACCATAACCCTTATCAGCATTGAACCATTTTACAGTACCATTTTTCATGAACTAAATCCTCCTAGGATATAAAAAAATAAAAGTAACAAAACAACTGTTATTAACACCTATAAAGAATTTACGGTAACACAATTAAATGATACTTTAAAACTTCACATAAATGCCAATCACATTATATAGATTAACACACTCACCCAGTAATTTCCAATCAGAACGCCAATTTATTCAAAAAAAATAGTTACCGCCCTTACCAATTTCGGCAAATATTACGTTCATTACTTGCAAGTGACAGCCACATAAAGGCTTTAATAAGAATCCACTTATTACGTGACGTTAACGGCATTTTAGTGGTATATTTTAACTATAGATTTATTCAGAAAGAAGGTTGATCCAGTGAAGCGGCGTGGTGTAATTTTATTTGGTTTATCATTGCTAGCAGGGCTCTCCAGTACATTAGTTCGCAAACGACATCCTAGTACAGTCGCTGATGGTGACTTGGCAGTCTTTTACGCTGGGACTTGGACCTATCGTGACGAAGCACATCACCGGGATCATACCCTTGAAATCGACCCCAATATGATGATTCGCATCGACGGGCGCTCAATGCCAGCAACTGTTGAATCAATCTCGGTAAGTGCGCTCGTCTTACTTGACCAATATGGCTTTCACCTTGAGGTACGCGCTAACGAACAACGTCCCGTGACCCTCTTCGATGAAGCTGATGATCGTAGTTACGTTATCCTATCACCGAATGCTTCATAAAATAAGTCGCAAGTTAGGCTATTTGCCTGCACTTGCGACTTATTTTTAACTATTTTAAGTAACCACATGCTGTCAATTTACCGATCATGATTAAAACGGACTTGCTAATTGGCTTGCCGTTCACGCGCCCTTCTGCGATTGAGTGAACTTTTCAGGCAGCGCTATGGCAGCACACAAACTACTAGCCTACCCAGTTATCGACTCATCAGATGATGCTGGTCACTCGTTTCAATTCAGCCCCTGCGCAACAACTTTATTGAACGCCTCAGTACTACCGTTGAATAAAACGCCCGTAAATTCTTGCCGCGTGCCATTTTGGCGATACACTGCCCGATCAGAATAATGCATGAACATCACGCGCTGGCCTTGTTGATGTGTCTTAACCGTATCAAGCCACAAAGCCGTATGTTTAAGTGCTGGCTTAACGATCTGCTTAGCAACCGCTGGTGTTGACCAAACCACGCATGCGCGGTCATAATCTTGCGTCAGCGTCGTAACCAAGGCCTTAAGTTTGGCACGACTCTTTCTGACCGCAATCGTCTTATCCGTGTAGTCACCGTAATATTGCACCTGAATGGCAATCGGTAAATTCCCTACACTGTCACCCACGGTCTTTTCAAAATAGGCCGCTTGAGCCGCAGCCGTCGATGAAAAACTAAAGGTATGAACGACGCCCACTCCAAGACTCGTGCCGACAATGCGTTCATAATTACTGGAAAAGTTATCATCCGTATAACTGGCACCTTGGGTAGCATGCAAATAGACAAATTTAAGACCGTCATTTTGCAAGGCGGCAAAATCTAAATAACCGTCATTCTGTGAAACGGCGACCCCACGCACATCGAAGCCACTTACAACAGCGTTACTACGCCACCGTAACCAGAGCAAGCCGCCCCAGACGCTTCCAATGACGACTACTAAGACTAATAACCAGCCAATTCGATGGCGCCACCGCGCCCAGCGCGTTTTCGCATATACCGGTCGATAATGTTGTCGCTTTGTCATCTCATCAATCCTTTGCCTACAGCGTTAAAGCTCCGTTCGCGTCTGACTAATAGCCTCGCGAACTCGGCCAAGACTTTCTGCCATCTCAATATTGCCATGTACGGCAGTCATCAAGAAAAGACTATCGATAATACTCATTTGAGCAATTAACGATGTCAGGCCTTCTGACCGATAATTAATTTCTTCAGCTACTGAAATAAACGCGACGGTACTATCCTTAGCCAGTGGTGAATTACCAAAACTGGTCAGTGCAATCACTGGCACCCCTTGCGCATTTAAAGTCGATAGCACTTGTAGCGTTTGTTGATTACGACCCGTATGCGAGATAACTACCGCCACGTCATTGGCGTTCATCTGGGCCGCCTGCATGAGCTGCATATCATAATCACTATTATGCGCACATGGAATGCCGGTACGAACAAACTTATGGTAGCCATCTAAGGCCGCCACAGCAGAACCTCCGAGACCATAAAAGCCAATTGAACGCGCGTTTAATAGTAATTCCACCGCTTGCTTAAGATCACTTTCCGTCATGACCTGGCTCGTCTGATCGAGCGAGCTACGAATGCTATTGAACGTTGATTCGGCAATTCCTTTGAAAGTTGTTTGTTTTTCGACATCTTGAAAAGCTTCCGCATTAGTTTGTTCAATCGGTTCAGCCGCAGTTAGTTCACGCGAAAAGTCACGGAAACTACTAAAACTGATTCGCTTGACAAACCGCGAAACCGTGGCCGTTGAAACGCCGACCGCGGCCGCTAAATCTGAGATCGACTGAGCCGCCGTCTTAACAGGGTCGGCAATAATATAGTCGGCAATTTTACGGTCGGTCACACTTAAATTCGGATAATAGGAACGAATTAAGGTCAGGACCCGATTGCGATGTACTGGTGTTTGTGTGGACATTTCAGCCACCTCCATGACCAAATTTTACCACAATTCTTAATAACACCCTAAATTTCCTAATAACCACGGCCATCCCAGCCAACCACGTATTGGACTGAATACGTCAATTGACACAAGTAAGTTGCTATTCACTCGTATTGGCCGTCACTAAACCCTTGCGATTCTGCTTTGGTTTGTCTAACATGTACGTTCGAATCAACGTCACAATTTGCGCATTTTGGGGCAAGTCGGAGTGCTGGGCATCCGTTCCCGTAACCGTAATTTCCGTAAAATGTTTGACTTGGCCTTGATAAATATACTTACCAGCCTCGACACTCCGCGCTGGTACAAGCCCATCCGAATCATAATTTTCCGTACCCGCAACTGAATACATGGTCGCCGTCTTAGGTAACCGGTCCCGATACTTAATAAAGTCAGCTAACATCTGTGTCTTATGGTTCAAATTAGCTTCCGAGAAGTTATACGGCGAACCAATGGTCATGATCCGTTTGACAGTGATGTCGTCCCGATTGAAATAATGTTCAAAGAAATAGGTATAGATCAAGCCACCATTCGAGTGTCCAATCGCCTTGAAATTATTAAATTGATATTTGGTAGCTAATTTTTTAAAAGCCAGTGAAAACCACCGCGCCTGTTGCTTAATGTTGTCATAGCCGTCCCGATTATTTTGAAAACCAACCACGATGACTGGTTCATTATCCCGCGCACGCAACGTCCCAGTCATTTTAATCGTATCGTTGGTCATCACCGTTAGCTTAATCAAACTATGCTGGCGATGATCAGCCTTGTTAAGCTGCTTGACCAAGGTATCAAACCGATTCTGCGTCGCACTACTGCCAGGAATCATGATAATTGGCGACAGTTGTGAATCATGGCGGCCAGCCATTGCGGCCACGTTCGCCTGGGTCCACTGGTAAGACGGGCGAATCAGAAAGCCCAAAAACAGTAGGCCTAAGATGAGAACTAACAGACTACGTCGACGGCGTTGCCAATTAGGATGATTACGCATGCTCAACACCTCCCGCCTGCTTTTGGGCTGCCTGCACGATAGCTTCAGCCAGCCGCATGAACGGTAAATAAATCGCCACTGACAAGGCTAAGTCAATAATTCCTAGTAATAGTGCCACCACATTGCCGTTAGTTCCAATAAAGGCAATTAACGGTCCCGGTGTCCCCACAGGAACCGGATAAACTACCGGTGGAATCCAGTGCCAGCCAATTGCCAGTGCTGCCACGCCCATATTAACTAAGGGGGCTAAAATAAACGGAATTAGATAAATCGGATTATACAGAACTGGTAATCCCGTTAGTAACGGGCCGTTACTATTAAAGAGTGCGGGCAATAGACTCCAGCGTGCGACCACGTGATAATTATGATTATTGCTCCCAATATAAATCGCAATAACTAGCGCTAATAACATCCCGGTCCCACCAAAGGTTCCAAAAGCGTGATACAACGTATTGGCCGTATACGGATATGGCACATGATACGCAGAGTGATGTGTTAAGGCGTAATTTAAGTTAGCCGTCATGGTTGCACTATTAGTCACTAGTCGTTCTTGATAAGGGCCGGCCAGTCCTAGAATTTCTAGCAGTAAGGTTAAGGCAGCCATCCCAAAAGTCAGCCACAAACTATGGCTGGTCGTCGCAAATTTTTGAAACGCCGACCAACTTTCTGCTGAATACGTGACGATCATCAGCCAGTTCAAAGCGAGGCTCACAGCCAAAGCAATGACTAACATCAACGCCATCGGTAACAACGAACCAAACGTTCGTGCCAGAATATCCGTGGTATGCGGACTACTCTGTTCGGGCACCGGTTTACTGAACCATTTAAAGAATAAACCAGTCAAGCCACCGACAATCAAGGCCCCCGTTAACCCGTTCGTTCCAATTAATAACGTATTAAAAATACCGACCTGATTTTGATTCGTATACTGATATGCCATAATCAGTAATACCATTGCCGCGGTCAGTCCCGCTAATTGGTCATCACGTTGATTCAACTTGGCATGGTACTTGGCCGCCCCAAACGCGGCTACCACAGCAACGCCGTTTAATGTCAACGCAGTTAAACTATCAAACGGGTAGTGCAAGTAACGATAATATGAGACCCATTTTGATAAGTGAAAAATACTAGCTATAAAACCTGTTTTCGTCAAAACAGTCAGCTGAATAATCTGGCTAAACGTCCCGATTAAAATAAACGGGAACGTTAACATCAAGGTTCGCTGAATGATTCGATAGAAGTTAGTTTGTCGTACCCTTAGCAACCGCGGTACTAATCGCTGAATTAATTGTTGCTCATTAATTCGCACTAACAACGCCCCCATTCCGGTAATCTACTGGTCTTCATTATAAGCTGTTTTGATCACATCTGCCTACGAAAATCTGTTATAAATTCTAGATATACTCATCTTGGCTCATTCTAATGTGGATTTAGCGTCCCTAACTATCAGTGTACTAATCAACGAACCCGCGATGTTCTTAGAGAAATTCCCAGTTCACATAACTCAAACTAAGCGGCCGTTTAACTGATCAATCATCGTTAAACGGCCGCTTGTAAATTTCACAATTATTAAATTAATCATGGGCGCACTAGCAACAATCTAGCTAATGGTTATCCCAAACGAAATGATTAGCAGTCAGTCCTAACTTAAATGAATCGTGCCAGACCGGGCCCGGCCATGAATCAAGTAAGTTCCTGTTTGACCAACTCGTCCCGTTTGATACCCATCCGCCTGATGTTCGACCGTCGCGTGTTTCGGTGCGAGTACCCGGCCGCTTTGCGACTCCAACTCGTAGCGATAACTACTATCCACAGGCGTCGTTACCTTGATTGAACCACTGTTGGCCGTTAAGTCGATATCACCAGCAATAGTAGCAAAACCTAACTTGATACTCCCGGACTTAGCTATCCAGCGACCACCGCCACGTAAGTGCTGACCGGTAACACTACCACTCGTTGCACTGACCGCATATGCGCCTGCAGTCACGCTGCTCAAGCGAATGCGCCCACTCTTAACTGCTAACTCAAGTTGTTCAGTAACTTGAACATCATCCATGATCAAACCACCAGATGTCAGTTCACCTACCATTGATGTTGCTGCCATGGCGGTCACTTGAGCACTACCACTAATGACTTTCAGGTTAACTGCCATCAATTGTTTTAGACCACCTACTAAAACATTACCTGAGCGGCTGTTCAAAGCCAGCTTACCACTGAACTGTACTGGAATCAGGATTTGAACGTGTACCCGTAACGGAATTAAAAATGGGACCTTTCCCTGAACAATTTGGACATCAGTACCACGCTGCGTAACTTGTCCTTGATAAGCAGGATTCTTGTAATTCATGTATTCACGCACAATTACTTCATCCGTTGTGCCACGCGTTGGCAGCACCTTCACTGTGGCAGACCGGTAACTAATGGTCACACTTGCTAGGTCAGCCACAGCCACACGTTGTTCATTGACTAGCGGTAACCGTTCCACGTATTCACCAGCCAAATTAACTGGGCGGGAACTGGGCGCTGCCGTATTGGCGGGTTCTTGTTCATTGATTCCATCAGCATCCAAAGTCCAACGGCCCACTTTTAAGCCATTCACATCAGCTTTAATGGCCCCATTATTAATGGAGATACCCTCAGCATTAATCTTTAAAGCTTCACCATTATCAATGGCAATCCCGTCTTCGTCCACCGTTATCTGGTGTCTACGAACCTTGTCTGTATCGCCATTCTCAGTATTCACTTGCTGGATCAGATCATTAATATCCCCAAAATCACTAAATGCTTCCGCAACGGCCGCTTCAGGATCTAAGCCGCCACGTTCTTTATCGTTGGCCGCTTCATTCAAATCAGTTGCTAATTCTGTTTTTAGTTCCGTTAAGGCGGGGGTCACTGGTTGCTGCTTAAAATAAGTATTTAACCGCATCGCCACAAGTTGTTCAATCTTTGCTGACATTGTCGTCAAGCCTCCCTAAAATCAAGTCGTCAATAACCTGTTTTGCAAAATTCCACTCATCGATATTGTGTCGTAGTGTGGTCCGTCCTTGCGTCGTAATTTGATAATACTTTCGCCGACCACCTTGCGTCTCATTTCCCCAATAACTACTGATATCGCCATGCTTCTCTAAACGTCGAAACACCGTGTATAACGTTGCTTCATTGATAACATAGGCCGCATGACTCAATTGCTTGATGGTCTTAGCAATCGCATAGCCGTAACTGTCACCCTGATTCAAAATATTGAGCACGATGGTCGTTGTATGCCCCCGAATCGTGTCCTTAGATATTTCCGGTTTCACTGCCAACACCTCTTCTTAACTACTTTGTGACACACAGTAATTTGATGAACATAATATACCACCGATTACTGTGCGTGTCAAAGTAATTTGTCTGACAACAATATCCTCAACTTTTTAAATCACCTTATATCTCATCATTACCATTGCTAGGCCCTTTAGCTAAACCATCTCAACCATCATTGCATAATCCGGCCACAGCGCTATCAAGGTTCAACGCTTTTTTCAAATCCACGTTCCATTCCATGATGCAAAAAACGTGGTCCAAAAGGTGCTCTGCAAGCAACCTTTCGGGCCACGTTCCGACCATATCGATAGAAAAAATGTGCTCAATTTTTTAAGAAACTAAGCACAATCAGCTTGGTCCAAAACAATTTTAATTTCTAGGTATAACTGCTTTACCGCCAATTAATCCTACTAAGAATTCGTTTTCCCAACCCATTTTGCAAGATAATGAAGACCGGATACGCGCTAATCATCAGTGGTAAGTAGATCACCGCCAACGACCAATCAAGCAAATTAACCAAGGAAAAAATCCGCCCGGCAAATAAAAAGACGAGAACGAACAAGGCTGCCATTAGAACGACCAGTCCGATTTTAAATCGATTCAACGGGCGTGCTGCAATCAGTAACGCATTCAAACTAAAGATTCCTGTCATCAGCACACTCAACGTCGCGGTGGTTTCAAAATCAAGTTGGAACTTGTTACCCAGTATCATAATCACCATGATATAACCGACCACGCAAATCGCTGCGGGAACCGCAATCTCCATGACTTGCTTCATGAACCGGCCAGTAATGCGGGTATAATCCGGTTGCAAAGCCAAGAAAAATGTTGGAATACCAACCATTAACGACGAAATCGGTGTTAACTGGATCGGTTCAAACGGATAACTATGACTCATAAAGATAAAAATCAGTGTCAGTGCCACGGAATACATCGTTTTGATCAAGTATAGTGCAGCGACTCGTTCAATATTATTGATAACGCGCCGCCCCTCATTCAACACCTGGACCATCGCATCAAAGTTCGAATCGATCAAGACAAAGTCAGCTAGACTCTTAGTCGCCTCGCTCCCACTCGCCATGGCGATACTACAATCCGCTTGTTTTAGCGCCAACAAATCATTAACACCATCCCCGGTCATCGCTACCGTATGGCCACCCCGCTGATAAGCTTTAATCAGTTGCTCTTTTTGTTGCGGTGTCACCCGGCCAAACACCGTGTAATCTGCAACTAGTTGATCATAATCCGGTTTAACGCCAACCTGACTCATATCGACTAGTTGATCCGCGTTCTTGATTTCTGCACGCTGGGCAATACTAGCAACCGTCACTGGATTATCTCCTGAGATGACTTTTAATGCCACATCCTGATTAGCAAAAAAACCAAACGTAGTTTTCGCATGCGGTCGCAATTCATCTGTAATTAGTATTAGCCCTAACGTCATCGGCTGCGCTGGTTTTGGCGTTGTTAAAGCCGTAACTTCTGCTAGCACTAATACCCGGTAACCTTGTTGTGCGAGGGCTTTGATTCGCGCCTGCAACTCAACAGGTACCGTTTCAAAAATGAACTCCGGCGCCCCCATGACATACGTTCGTCCGTCAAAGGTCGCGCCACTCCACTTCCGGCTTGAAGAAAACGGTAATACTTCCGTTGGCTGCACGTGCGGCTGGCCAAAAGCAGTTTTGATTGCCTGTGCGGTCTCATTATCGTCGTCAATAGCTGTAACTAATGCGGCCAGTTGGCGTTCCACAGTTGGGAGCCCATGCTGGCCCCATGGTTCGACCCGTTCAAAAACTAATTTGCCGCTTGTGATCGTGCCCGTTTTGTCCAGACACAACGTATCCACGCGCGCAAGTGCTTCAATCGCCGGCAACTCACGTACTAAGACTTGATGCCGACCTAAGGTAAAGGCGCCAGCCGCTAGCGCAACCGATGTCAACAAGACGAGCCCTTCTGGAATCATGCCAACCATTGCAGCTACCGTGCCTAAAATTGCTCGGTTTTGACTTTCACCCCGCATCATTGTCGAAACAAACAGTCCGGCCCCGAGGGGAATAATCGTGAACGTCAAAATCTTAATAATTCGATTAATAATTGTTAACAATTGACTAGGTGTCCGGCGTTTTTGTTTTGCCGCCCGCGCCATCTGCTTAATAAAACTGCCGTGGCCAACTTGAGTTGCTTGAACGACCCCGTGGCCACCTAAAATGACACTCCCCGAGACCAGTTCATCACCTGGCCCTTTAATGACTGGGTCGGCCTCACCGGTAATTTGCGATTCATCCACTTCTAATCCGGTTGTCTCACGAACGAGCCCATCTACAGGTAATTGTTCACCACGGGTCACTAATAACAAATCATCCTGCACAATTTCGTCCTGACCAATGGCCACCTTCTGACCATCACGACGGACTTGAACTTTGGTTGCGGACAACAGTGAAAGCTTATCGACCTGTCGTTTGGCTCGTATCTCTTGAAAAATTCCAATCGCTGTATTGACAATCACGACGAACAAAAACAACATATTCTTATAACTACCTGTCAACAAGACTAATCCTGCTAACAGCACATTGATACAATTAAAAAGCGTCAGTAAATTATCGCGAAAAATTTGTTTGACGGAACGTGTCAAAGGCGGTAACGGTTCATTCTTCAGGCCCGCTGTCAGGCGCTGGTCAACTTCCTCAGTCGTTAACCCGTGTTCAATTGTTGATAAATAACGTTCTGACATGGCGCGCCTCCTAAAATTAACTTTAACGCATTGTGCTAATTATTGTTTAATCTGAATCATGATTAACTAGCACAATCCGTAACTTTAATCTTATTGTAAACGATTTTTTTAATCTAAGGCTAAAATAACGCCCTAATTTGATGTTTACCTTGCAGAATTAAGCTTTTCATTATGTTTAGTCACAGTAACTACAGTACTCACGCCCATCATCTAATCGTCACCAACATCTTTACTTCAGCTCAGCGCCCCTGATTCCCATTTTTGAACAAACACCACTTAAAATAAAAAGACGGCCATCCGTTGAGATGGTCGCTACTTACATTATTAATTAATTTTTTGCATCATCGGCTGGCAAATGAGTCTGGTCAATCGCCAACTGCATAACCTTCGTGAAGCGTTCGTCAAGTTCAGCACCTTGCATCTTAAAGAAGCCACCAATCTCTTGAATGATGAATCCAAATAGCGTGGAACGGTATAAGGTATTCTCTACGCGAGCCGAATCATCCAACTGTAATGGTTTAAACATATCTTGATATAACTGAACAATTGCCTTACGAGAACGTGGAATTCTTAGATTGTCATTTAAATCTAGTAGTAACGGTGCCAAGCCACGATGATGTACACAAGCTGCCCGGAATTCCTGGGCAAAGGCCATCAACGCTTCATCACCATCAATCCCCGTAATTTTTTCCGTTAAGCGATCCGCAACATTTTGTACAAATTGGAGGCCAACCTGATCCAATAAATCACTCAAGCTATCAACATAATTATAAATCGATTGTGGCCGCACATCCAAAACTAACGCTAGATCCCGAATTGTTAACCCGTTAATTCCTTTACTCTCAATTAACTGATTAGCTGTTGCTAATACTTTTGCCTGTGTCAGTGTTCTTCTCTTTACCATTATGCTCCCCCATTTATCGGTTTATTTCGTTTATCATTATAACCCAAACTGTTCAAAAACCGAGATGAAACGCATATTTTTATCGAAATTAATATAATTGATGGGTTTTGTGGCTATTTTTTGACCAATAAATACAATCATCTAATTAAGCCCACCAATTATGATCAGAATAGCGGTAGTAAATTAGTTTACACTGATTACAGTCTAATATTTATTAAATTATTTAAATCGATAATTATAATTATCAATTAGTTGTTTCATTAGTTGATTCTAAATAGTTACGCAGTCACAATAGGCAACAAACAATGAAACCACTCATAATCTCGTCACAATACTGGCCGATGCCACTCATTTATTTGATATTACAACTAGGACAACACTTAACATTAAATCCATATAATTCCACGTAACCAGCAATTAACACTAGTTGTGTTAGCTACTGACCAAACAATTTCCACGTCTATGAGACATTCTGAGGTCTGCCTGTCCCATATTGGTCAACAATGCTTTACTTTGATTCTAGGAATCTAATCCTAACCACTCTATAATAACCATATTCAAACTAAAGCGAGGGAATATAAATGACAACGCAACAAATCAAAATTCACATACTTCATACTGGTCTTGTCAAAGTGGACAAGGCTTTGCCATTCCACGGTCAGTATCGCAACCCACTGGCCTTCACCGGTCTATTTCGAAGTGCGCGCAATCAAATAACGCTCCCCGTCTCCAGTTACCTCATTGAGCATCCTAAAGGGTTATTACTCATCGATACCGGTTGGCATAAGACGGTTCGCAAGAGTAATTGGCAAGAACTTGGTCCACAAGTCCAAATCAACACTGGTTATTTACCGGCTGGTTGGGCCATCGATGAACGCTTAGCAGCCCTTGGATACACTCCAGAAGATTTAGACTACGTGCTTCTCAGTCACCTACATTGTGACCATGTTAGCGGTTTAAAGCATGTGCAAACTGCCAAACACATTCTTGTATCTCAGCCAGAATGGCAAATCGCCAATCGCTTACCACTCGTCTACTTACCGCACGAATGGCATGGTGTTAAGGTTCAAACCTACGACTTTTCTCAAACCGGTATCGGACCTATTGGCGAAAGCTACGATGTATTTGGTGACGGCAGTGTCTTACAAGTGCATACCCCTGGTCACGCTAACGGGATGGCTGCGACATTAATTCGCGGAGCAGATGGGCATTTTATCTTGCTTGCGGCCGATACCGGTTACGCTAATATTTCTTGGGAGAAGATGTTGACACCAGGAATTTGTACAAGCCGTAAAGCCGCCATTACCTCACTCGGATGGATACGGGAGCAAGCCCACCGTCAAAATTGTATTGCAACACTAGCTAACCATGATCCTCAAACTGATCAACAAGTCTTGTCATTACCGTATTAGCATATTTTTTACAAGTCGATTCATAAAAGTTGCAATATTAGTCGCATCACCATGCGCTAGCGCCCAAGTTATCGCGGTTAGAGCACTACTGGCATAAAGTCGTAAGACAAAGTCACGTGGTACTTCCAGCTCAAGATCTGGTAGCAGTGGATTTAAATAGTGTTGTAGGCTAATTAAATAGCGCTGACTCAAATCCGCATGCTCAGTATGAATCATTAATAGTACGTTAAGCAATGCTTCATCCGCAACCAATGCCTGATATAAAGCAATTAATCCCGCATCATTCGTTAATACGGTCATTCGTTGTCCCAATAGTTGTTCAAATTTAGTCGCTTGCATTGTGACTAAGTGTTCCAGTAGTGCGTATTTATCTTGATAGTGATGGTAAAACGTACTGCGTCCCACTAACCCCGCTTTACAAATATCGTTAACCGTGACCTTAGCAAAGGGTTTCATTCGACAAGCTTGAATAAACCCTGCTTCTAGGTCCCGGTTTGTTTTGATGGTACGTAAATCTTGCGCTGCCATTAAGCTGCATTCCTTTCGTTAATAAATCACCTATTTAATTCAGCAATTATTATTACTAATTAAGGTCTCTAATAGCTTGATCTATAAATAACACTTTTCAAGCACCCCATCTTAAAAAGTTCGGTTTATTCTTCAGCCACATCATGCCATCACACCAAATAACGGCCATATTCTGATAGGCTTGTTCTTCAAACTGGTACCATTGATCTAGTTAATCAAATCGTCACTTAATGACCGCAACCGACGAAAAGCACCCCGGCTACTAATTGCTATCTCTAGCGTCTCAGCTTGCCGACCCACGGACAATTGGGCAATGCAAGCTTCCATAACTTGATAGTCATTAATGTCGAATTTAGCAGGTCATTTAATTTCATTAGAACCACTCCGCCAAGTTAACTTCTGAACTATAAGTCTACTGTATCGCATTTGTACTAAAACTACTACTACTGGCCATTTTCCTTATATTACGTTGAACGCTAAAATCATTAGTGCCTTATTGGTGTCACAACTTAATCTCACGAACTGGAAATAACAAAATGACTCAAAAAGTGTGCTGGTCGTCTAACGAAACATTAGACGACCAGCACACTTTTTATAAGTTTATTAATGCAACAATTTTAAAATCTTATTGTTCCCGTTCCAACACCGTCACAGATTCAATATGTGGCGTTTGTGGGAATTGGTCCACGGGTTGAACCGGGGCACTAATATGGTACCCGTATTCCGCAAACCGTTGGACGTCCCGAACTAAGGTCGATGGGTTACAACTAATGTAAACCACCCGTTTAGGGGCCATCTCACCAGCACTCTTGATAAAGTCAGCATCCAAGCCTTTACGTGGGGGATCGACCACGATCACGTCGGGCTTAATGCCATCTTCCTGCCATTTTGCCATGGCCTTTTCAGCACTATCTAAGACAAACTTGGCATTAGTAATGCCATTTTTATCCGCGTTTTGCCGCGCGTTATCAATCGCTGCCGGTACAATTTCCACACCGTAAACTTGCTTGGCATGTTGGGCCATCGTTAACGAAATCGTTCCGATACCGGAATAAGCATCAATCACCGTCTCGTTACCAGTCAAACCAGCCTGATCAATGGCTAATTGATAAAGCTTTTCAGTTTGTTGTGGGTTAACTTGGTAGAAAGATTGCGCTGAAATCGCAAACGTTAAGCCCAGTAACTGATCATCGATAGTCGACTTACCAGCTAAGACGTTGTTAACCGGCCCTAAAATCACGTTAGTCTTCTTGGAATTAACGTTTTGGATCACACTAACGACTTCTGGTAACGCCGCCTGAATCTCTTGTGTGACCACGTCAGCCATTGGCAAGTGTTTCGTCCGTGTCACAATCACGATCATCATCTCATGGCTGTAATAGCCACGCCGAACCATGATCGTTCGAATCGTCCCACTATGATGGAATTCATCATAAGCGGCTTCATGATACTTCCGTAAGATATCGCGAACCACCACGATGGCCTTATCAATTGCGGGATCTTGAATATAATAATCTTCAATTGGCATTAATTGATGGCTATTTTTCTTATAAAATCCAGTCGTTAATTGTCCTTGAACTTGGCGTACTGGTACTTGGGCCTTGTTCCGATACTGGGTCGGGTTGGCCATCCCAATCGTTGGTAAGACTTCCACGTCATCCATGTGGACTTTAGCAAATAGTTCAGCCACTTGGTGCTGCTTGAACTTCAACTGCTCGCTGTATTCCAAGTGTTGCAGTGGGGCAATCCCCGTTTGCCGATAAACGCGACCTTTTGGATTGACCCGGTGTGGACTCACTTGATTGATTTTTTCAACGTCACCAAACGCAAAGTTCTTCGTTGTCTTCGTGACCTTAACCGTGATTTTTTCTTCCGGTAACGCATTTTCGATAAAGATTGGGTAGTTATCGACTTTGGCAACACCCATGCCCTGATAGGTTAAATCCATGATAGTGACGTCTAAGACTTCACCCTTATGCACTGGTAAATTAACTTTCATTTGTTTCCTCTTGCTTTCTTTGTTAGTGACCTTATTATTTTTAATTGCTGACTAGTAGCCACTGCTCCAGTCAACTAGTGGTATCTCAACTTGTTGATGTGGTACTTCACAGCGCATTTTATAAAACCAGGTTCATCAAACTTACCGCTCGCACTGCTATTCTAACTGCCAAAACGTGTAATCTCAGCCGTGCATGCCACCGGTTACGCCAGTAGATCATTACCAAAATCGTAATCATTCACTGGCTAGATAATGCTTCCGCACCCTCGCTGAAAGCCACGCTCTTAAAAAAATTACCGTCCACCATTGTATCGGTAAACGGTAATTTAAGCAAGTTATTCTATTTTTCGTCGTCTTCAGCCGCTGCTGGCAACTGATCAACCGCCGAAACAAAATGCCGTTCAGCATCTTCTAATTCTGGATCCGTATCCGTGATCGCTTCATCTGGAATTCGGTCCGTATCTGCAAACATCTCAATATGCTGCTTCAAATTACGGAACGTCATCGGTGCATCACCACCGTATTCACCATCTAAGTTGATCATCAACCGATCTTGATCTACCGGCTTAGCAACGACCTTGCTTGTCTTCACATAGATAATGCTGGGATCATTGATATGCTTGCCACCATTGAGCACTAACGTCATCAGGTGTAGCATCTTCGCCAGATTACTCGTCTTCACAATGATCATCGTGAATTTACCATCATCTAACGATGCGTCTGGCACCAATTGCTCAAAGCCGCCGACCGAATTAGTTAGTGCTAGGAAGAACATCGAAGCCTTGCCTTGATAATGGCCACCATCATACTTCAAATCCATCTCAACCGGTTTTACCCGGGGAAGCAACTCAGCCCCCTTGGCTAAATATGCCGCATACCCAAAAATTGATTTTAATTGTGACGGCACGTCATAGGTCAACTCGGTTAGCATGCCACCCGCCGCGATATTAATGAAGTACTGTTCGCCAGCTTGACCAATGTCCATCTTGACCGTCTGATCTTTCAAAACCACCTTAGCCGCCGCAACCGGATCATTACGTGGAATCCGCAGCGCCCGGGCATAATCGTTGGTTGTACCTGCCGGAATAATTGCCATCTTAGGCCGCCGTTTCAACCCAGCTAACCCGTTTACCACTTGATTGATGGTCCCATCGCCACCAGCTGCTACAATCAGTTCAAACCCGTCCTTGGCACAGCGCCGCGCTTCATCAGCCGCCGAGTTGGGAGCTGGTGTCGTTGCGTATGCGCTAGTCTCATAACCAGCTTGTTCAAAAATACCAAGAATTTCAACTAAATCGTGGGCCAACGCCTCACGTCCAGAAGTCGGGTTATAAATAAGTCGTGCCCGTTTACGCATGTTTCCTATTCCTCCGCTCACACGGTCGGGTGTTCAGTGGTTGGCGTTGACCAACTACTAGTCATGGAATCGTCATCTAGATTCAACACCCCAACGACCTACTCGAATTTACCGTGCTTTTAATGATGTCATTAATAATTGATTGACGACTTTCGGGTTCGCTTGACCACGCGTCTTCTTCATGATTTGACCCACAAGGAAGCCCACGGCCCGATCTTTCCCGTTCTTAAAGTCATCAATCGATTGTTGATTATTATCCAATACGTCATCAACAATTGGTTGTAACTTCGCCGGATCAGACAACTGAACTAAGCCCTTGTCATTGACCCATTGAACCGGTTCTGAGCCTGCCATGATGGCCTTGAAGACCTTCTTAGCAATTTTACTTGAAATAGTCTCATCCGAAATCATCTTGATCATCCCAGCTAAGTTAGTTGGCGTCAAGTCAGTCGCTAACAAATCAACTTTATGCTCGTTCAAGTACGCGTTAACGTCCCCTTGCAAGTAGTTTGAAGCTAACTTAGGATCCGCACCTTCAGCAACCGTTGCATCAAAGAAGTCAGACATTTCCTTAGTTTGGGTTAACACACCCGCATCATAGGCCGTCAAACCAAATTCATTGATGTAACGTTCACGCCGCGAACCAGGCATTTCTGGAATGGTCTTCTTAACGGATGCAATCCAGTCATCATCGATATCGACAGCTGGAATATCAGGTTCTGGGAAGTAACGGTAATCATCGCTACCTTCTTTGACCCGCATTAAGATCGTTTGGCCCGTTGTTTCATCAAAACGCCGCGTTTCTTGTTGAATCTTACCACCGGCCATGAGAACCTGTTGTTGCCGTTGTTCCTCATATT
Source organism: Lactiplantibacillus paraplantarum (assembly GCF_003641145.1). NCBI lineage: Bacteria > Bacillati > Bacillota > Bacilli > Lactobacillales > Lactobacillaceae > Lactiplantibacillus > Lactiplantibacillus paraplantarum. The sequence goes on along the minus strand of NZ_CP032744.1, from coordinate 951,923 downwards.
CCAGTGATTTCCGAACATAGTTGAAGGAGTTCAAGTTCTTCATTTCGGTCTTTACACCGTACTTATCAGAACCCGCTGGTCGAATCGAAATGTTAACGTCGACCCGCATTGACCCTTCTTCCATCTTAACATCCGAAACGCCCGTAAATTGAATCCGTTGCCGCAATGCTTCACAGTAAGCATAAGCTTCTTCTGGGGAGGCAATATCTGGCTTAGACACAATTTCAATCAACGGCGTCCCTTGCCGGTTTAAATCGACATAGGAATAATCGTTTTCATGGGTGTTTTTCCCGGCATCTTCTTCAATATGCATTTCTTCGATACCGATTTTTTTCTTCTTACCATCAACTTCGATTTCAATCCACCCATCATGGGCAATTGGTTTTTCGTGCTGCGTAATTTGGTAAGCTTTCGGGTTATCTGGATAGAAGTAGTTTTTCCGGTCAAAGTACGTATGATGCTCTATGTCCGCGTGCAAAGCCGTTGCTGCTTTGATTCCAGCTTCGACCACGCCCTTGTTAGGCGTTGGTAATACCCCGGGATATCCCCAGTCGATCACGTTCGTGTTGGCATTTGGTTCCGAACCAAATTGCACGGGTGAGGGACTAAAGATTTTTGAGTTGGTCTTTAACTCAACGTGGACTTCCAAACCAATCGTGGTTACAAAATTCATTAGTTAGCACCTCCGACTTTCGGGGTTTGCTTGTAAACTTGCGTCGCTTGTTCAAAGGCATAGCCCGCTTGATACATCGTACTTTCGTCAAACGCCTTACCAATTAATTGCAAGCCAACTGGTAACCCATCTGCAAACCCAGCTGGTACCGACATCCCTGGCAAGCCAGCTAAGTTGACTGGAATCGTCAAGACGTCGTTCATATACATTGTGATTGGATCAGATAATTCGTCACCTAACTTAAAAGCTGGGGTTGGCGCAACTGGTCCCATAATTAAGTCATAATCTTCAAAGACCTTATTAAAGTCATTAATGATCATCGTCCGAACTTGGCCCGCTTTGTGGAAGTAAGCATCATAATAACCAGCTGAGAGGGAGAATGTTCCTAACATAATCCGGCGCTTAACTTCGTCACCAAAACCTTCTGAACGACTACGAACATAGACGTCTTCCAAGTTCTTGACATCGTCCGCCCGGAAACCGTAACGAATCCCATCAAACCGTTGTAAGTTTGAGGAAGCTTCTGAAGACGCAATGATATAGTAAGCAGCCACACCGTAGCGACTGTTTGGTAAGGAGACTTCTTCAACCGTCGCACCTAAGTCTTCAAACTGCTTGACTGCCTGCTGAATGACTTCACGAACTTTAGGATCGATGCCGTCACCCATATATTCTTTTGGTAACCCGATCTTCATACCCTTAATATCACCAGTCAAACCGGCCGTAAAGTCTGGTACAGTTTGTTTTGATGACGTGGTATCATGCACATCGTTACCCGCAATCATATTCAAAGCGGCCGCGTTATCCTTGACCGTCCGTGTCATCGGCCCAATTTGATCTAATGAAGATCCAAAGGCAATCAGACCCCAGCGTGAGACCCGACCGTACGTTGGTTTCATGCCGACAATTCCGTTAAATGATGATGGTTGCCGAATCGAACCACCCGTGTCAGAACCAAATGCAACCGGCACTTGACCAGAAGCCACTGCAACCGCAGAACCACCCGAAGAACCACCAGGCACCCGACTAATGTCCCAAGGATTACGCGTGACATGAAACGCCGACGTTTCAGTCGAACCGCCCATGGCAAATTCATCCATGTTAGTCTTACCAACGATCAATGCATTGCTGGCCAATAGCTTGTCAACCACCGTGGCGTTGTAGACCGGCACGAAGTTTTCCAACATCTTAGAAGCCGCCGTCGTTGTTAGATTCTTCGTCACAATGTTATCCTTAACCGCCACTGGAATCCCAGCAAAAAGGTTATTGGCGTCAATGCCGTTTTGATCCAAGGCAGTAGCCTGTTGTAAGGCCTGTTCTTCATTCAAATTCAAGAAAGCCCCAAGCTTAGGGTCAACCTGAGTCATATTTTCAAAAGTGGCCTTAGCTAGTTCAGTGGCACTGATTTTTTTATTAACCAGGTCAGCATGTAAACTAGTTAGATTTTGGTCGAAATAAGTCATTATTCACCGTCCCCACTTTCATCAATAATTGCTGGCACTTTGATTAAGCCGTTAGCCGTTTCCGGTGCATTCTTCAATAATGCTTCCCGAAGTGCTTCGTCGCTCTTAACCGCCACGTCTTCACGCAACGTATTCGTATGGTCACTCATCCGTGACGTTACGGGTACGCCCGTTGTATCAACCGTGCTTAATTCCTCGAACATACCGATAATTTTTTCCAGTTGTGGCGTGAACATCGCTAATTGGTCTGGTGTAAATTCCAACTTAGCCAAGCTCGCAACGTGTTGGACTTGTTCGGCATTAATTCGTTCTTCAGCCATCAGATTTCCTTCTTTCTCAAATCTTACTTAATATAATTTAATTAATCGTCGCCCTGGTCACTAAAGACATGGGTGTAATAAGAACTGCCCTTCGCTGTTCTGGCCAGGAAGCTTTGAATATCGCCATTGGCACTCTTGACCGTAATCTCAACCGGCACACCGGATGGTAAATAACGTTTAGCAGCCGTGGCTAAGTACTGCGTAAAGCTAATAATTTCCGTTTCACTGTAGAACTTAGTCGTGATGTTAACACTTAATTTACTCAACGACTTGTCCTTGTAATGAGCATTCGCTGTTACACCAGACAAGTTCGGGAAGAAGTTCTGCACGTGGGACTTAAACTGACTAAAGTCCGACTCATCATTACTATTAGCACCCGAGTTCTTCGATTCAGAGGTCGCTGGGAAGACATAATTCTTCCAGTTCAACGACGTCCAGTTCGAGATCGAAGTTGAACCGTTCTTGGAGACGGCATAAGCAATCATGTCACCCCCAACTAAGCTATCATTGGAAGATTGCTTATAAAGTGCCAACACAATCGGCACATTCTTCAAAGCTGAACGTTGACGTAGGCGTTGCAGGACAGTATTGGCCATCTTCTTACCTTGCGCCGTTAACTCGGTCGTTGAAATGTTGGTTTCATAAGTGGCGCCATACTCAACCTTCGTATAATAATCGACCGAGTTCATTCCCAAGCCAATCGTTACACCACCAAGTGACAGCTTACTGCCATTTTGAACCATGTAATCTTGTTCTTCAAGTTGTTGTAAGTAAATTGGGTTCCGAGTATTCGGATCCTTCTTACCATTATTCTCCGGGTTCAACCCTTCTGAATTACTGCTTGATTTACGTCCAAGCCAATTTTCAACCGTCGATGAGCTTAAATACTGACCTTCTTGGAAGACGTATTTACTCGTTGGAAAGACTTTTTTAGACACGTCCAATAAGCCACTTTCAAAGCTCTTCAAGTTCATGACGTTATCATTTTGTGAGACCACGACGCCTCGGGACTTACTCGTCCGATAACGGCCATTTTTGATCACCCCTTGATAGAACTCGCTATCAGCAGTTCCAGTGGTGGTCGTTGTTTTCGTTCCAGTCGTTGTCGTACTACTACTAGTCGACCCAAAGGACGAATTCTTTAAATTACCGCAGGCGGCTAGAACAATGGCAGCCACTGCTACTAGACCCATCGTGCGTATGCGTTTGACATTCACGCTTGTGTATCCTCCCTCATTGTTTCGCTGAACCGGGCTTCATCCCATACGGTAATGTCCAGCTGCTGTGCTTTTTGCAACTTACTTCCGGCATCGCTACCTGCAATCACGAGGTCCGTCTTCTTCGAGACACTCCCCGTTACCGTGGCGCCGTGGGCTTGTAGCCACTGAGTCGCATCTGGCCGGGTAAAGCTTTCCAGCTTACCCGTTAAGACGACCCGCTTACCTGCAAACCAACTATTACTATCTGCTGCCACGGTGGCACTAGGGCCCTGATACGTGGTATTCACATTGACCGCTTGCAATTCACTGATTAACGTATGCACTTCGTCGCTTTCAAAGTACTGTACCACGGCGTTAGCAATCACGTCACCCATTGAATCAATCGCCGCAATTTCTTCCTGACTAGCCACCATCAACGCTTCGATCGTACCAAAATGTTGCGCAATTAAGCGCGCCACTTTAGCACCGACGTGCCGAATACCAAGACCGAACAATAACCGTTCAAGTGAATTATCACGGCTACGGTCAATTGATGTCAAGAGCTTTTCAGCAGATTTATCTTTTATTTTATCTAATGTTAAGAGTTGTTCTTTAGTTAACCGATATAGACCGGCAACATCACTGACTAACTGATTGGCGTATAGCTGCGCAATAATCCGTGGGCCGAGGCCGTCAATATTCATCGCATTGCGGGAAGCGAAGTGGACCAATCCTTCTTGGACTTGAGCGGGACACTTCGGGTTAATACACCGCAAAGCTACTTCATCTTCCAAATGAACCAGTGGTGCGTCACAGGATGGACAATTCGTTGGAATAACTAACGGTTGGGCATCCTTAGGTCGTTTGGTTAGATCAACCGATGAGATTTCGGGAATGATATCACCCGCTTTATGCAGTAAAACGGTATCCCCGATGCGCACATCCTTCGCCGCCACGTAATCGGGATTGTGTAAAGAAGCACGGGCAACGGTCGTCCCAGCTAATTGAACGGGTTCCATCACAGCAGTAGGTGTAACCACCCCCGTCCGTCCAACGGTCCATTCAACGTCGATTAGCTGGGTTGGTTGCTCATCAGGTGGAAACTTATAAGCAATGGCCCAGCGCGGTACCTTAACCGTCGCACCTAGCGAACGTTGTAGTGGTAACGGATTAGCTTTGATCACGATGCCGTCAATACCGTAAGCCAATTCTGGTCGCTCATTTTGATAATGGTCAATGTAACTAAAGACGTCAGCCATCGAATGGGCCACTTTAAAATCTGGATTGATGGCAAAACCTAGATCCGCAAATTCGGTCAACATCTCGCTCTGAGTCCGCGCTGTCAATGGTTCATAATCCGCAACGTTATACATAAATGTACTCAATTGGCGTTCCGCCACAACTCGTGAATCCAACTGTCTTAGGGTTCCAGCCGCCGCATTCCGCGGATTGGCAAAGACTGGCTCGCCCGCCGCTTCCCGCCGTTCGTTTAAGGCAGCAAACGCCGCTTTCGGCATGTAACACTCGCCACGTACCTCAATGGTCAGTGGTCGCGTCAAGCGCTGGGGAATTGACTTGATTGTCTTAATATTAGTCGTAATATCTTCGCCAACCGTACCGTTACCACGCGTTGATCCTTGAACGAGCACGCCATCTTCGTAACGTAATGACAGTGCTAACCCATCAATCTTCAACTCGCAATTATAATCGACCTGATGACCGACATTTTGTTCCAAGCGATCCACAAATTCTTGCAATTCAGCTTGTGAAAAGACGTCACCCAGTGACAACATTGGAATCTCGTGAGTCACTTTATCAAAGCCTGATTTAACCGTGCCACCAACTAACTGGGTCGGCGAATCCGGCGTAACTAGTTGTGGAAAGGTTTGTTCAAGTTCCACTAACCGTTCATACTGTTGATCATAGACATTGTCTTCCACGTTCGGCGCATCTTCGTCATAGTACTGCCGACGCCATTCATTTAACGTTTGCCGTAAAGTGGCCGCTTCATCAGCTGCTCGCTCAACGGTCATTGTGTTGGGTTTGTCCGCCATCAGCTAGTCCTCCTAACTAATTCTGTACTTTTTGGATTGGTGCAAATGCTGCTAATAACCGCTTAATTCCTTCAGACTTAAAGGCAATATCCAATTCAGCATCCTCACCGGCACCCGTTACTTTTACAACTGTTCCAGTGCCCCACTTACGATGCTTGACCTTGTCACCAATCGACCAACTATTCTTATCAGCACCCGTACCACTCGCCTTTTTGACCGTGGCCCGCGTACCAACAGGATTCTTCTTATACGATGGTGTAAAGGCGCGACGTTCACGATCCGCACCAAATGGGACTTTGGGGCCAGTGCTACTAGCGCCATCCAACGTATTTTCATTTTTGAGCAATTCTGGTTCGATTTCTTCAACGAAACGAGAAGCGGGATTATTCTGCCGCCGACCATATAACATCCGTGAGTACGCGTTAGTCAAGTACAGTTTCTTCTCAGCTCGCGTGATCCCAACATAAGCTAGTCGCCGTTCTTCTTCTAGCTCATCTTCGTCCATCATTGCCCGTGAGAGTGGAAAGATTCCTTCTTCCATCCCAATCAAGAAGACGACTGGAAATTCTAGCCCCTTCGCCGCGTGCAACGTCATCAACGTCACTGCTTGAGGTTCTTCTTCAACGTTATCAACGTCCGAAACTAGTGCCAAATCCGCTAAAAAGTCAACAAACTTATCACTATCTTCATCTTCTGGCTGATAGCTGTCATCGAATTGCTTCGTCACAGACAAAAATTCTTCGATGTTTTCGATCCGTGCTTGCGCTTCTAATGATTTTGTTGCTTTGGCATCTTTCAAGGCCTTCATGTAGCCCGTACGGTCAAGGATTTCTTGCGTCAGGTCCGTCACAGACAAGTATTCCCGCATGGCGCGCAATTCGTTCATTGTCGCTGCAAACTTCGCCAACGCACCTTTAGCACGCGCCGAAATACCGTTAGCCATATCGACATTGCTAGCCGCTTCCAACATAGAATAACCTGCTTCGTCCGCAAATAACCGTAACTTTTCAACACTCGTCTGACCAATGCCCCGCTTAGGCTCGTTAACGACCCGTTCAAAATTCATCGAATCCTGGTCGTTCACAGCCAAGGTTAAGTAGGATAAGACATCCCGAATTTCTTTACGATCATAGAACTTATTGCCACCGACCATCGTGTACGGAATATTCGCCTTAACAAGGGATTCTTCCATAACCCGGGACTGTGCGTTTGTCCGATAAAGAATCGCAAAGTCACCATAATCAAGCTTATCCGCCTGCATGCTTTCTTGAATCTTCGCAATCACAAAGTGCGTTTCGTCACTTTCGCTTTGACCACGATAATAGGAAATCTTGTCACCCGGTTCGTTTTCGGTCCATAACTTCTTGGGCCGCCGAGTTGAATTATTGTTAATAACTGCATTCGCCGCCGACAAAATTGTCTTGGTCGAACGGTAATTTTGTTCCAACATGACCGTGTCGGCCTGCGGGTAATCCTTCTCAAAGTCAAGAATATTTTCCATGTTGGCACCCCGCCAGCCATAGATTGACTGATCAGCATCCCCAACCACACACAAATTCTTATACTTGTCAGCTAACATGTTGACCAACGTATACTGCGCATTGTTCGTATCTTGATATTCGTCCACGTGAATATAATGGAATTTATTTTGATACCACGCCAGCGTTTCAGGATTCTGTTTAAATAGCTGAATCGTCAACATAATCAAGTCGTCAAAATCAACTGCTTGATCAGCGGCCAACTCACGCTGGTATTGCAAATAAACATCCGCCACGACACTCTCAAAAGGACTTGCAGCCGATTCTTTGTACATTTCTGGCGTCTGCAAATCATTTTTAGCATTTGAAATTGCGGATAAAATCGAACGTGGATCAAATTTTTTCGAATCGATATTTTGTTCCGTCAGGATTCGTTTAACTAGTGTCCGTTGTTCACTGGTTCCCGCAATCGTAAAGGCCCGGTTATATCCAATCTGTTCAATATCGCGTCGTAAGATTCGGACACACAGGGCATGGAACGTCGAAACCCATACTTCCTGCGCCGATTCACCTAGCAACTTACCGACCCGTTCACGCATTTCACGAGCGGCCTTATTCGTAAAGGTAATTGCTAAAACGTTCCAAGGGTTGACCCCTTGTTCTTCAATTAAATAAGCTACCCGATGCGTCAGTACCCGGGTCTTTCCTGAGCCCGCACCGGCCATAATTAGTAGCGGTCCTTCTGTGTCTAAAACGGCTTCCTGTTGCTTGTCATTCATTCCTGCCAATAGGCTTTCTTTCGACACGCTGTTCGCCACCCTTTCTAAAAATCAGTCACCAAACATTATAGCAAATTTTGGCCGTGATTGCTGAACTTTAAGGTCATCATCACTCCTCAAAATCACGGTTTTACCATACGCAGTGACACCCATATTAATTTTACAACATCTGGCATTCACAAGAAAACGGATTAGCTTCAATATTAAGATACCTTAAGTCATTCATTCGTTGACAGTTAATACTCAAGCTAAGCGCCTGTGCTTGAACCCTTGCCCGCACAAAAAAGAATCCAATTCATAAATAAATTGGATTCTAATCACCACTCATTCAAGACCGCTTGCCTTAACTGCTAGTGCCCTGCTTTGAATAGCTATATTTTAATATTACGTATTGTGCGTGCAAATTATTATTGAGTGTGAACGATGATCAAACAACCATGCTGGCTCTTAAGGCCAAAAGCGACCAGCTGAAGTTTATTAAACTAGCTTAGCCAGTGTACCCTATGCCGACTTGCAGATAGTTATGCCAATTACCCAAGCGACGAATAAGAATCCTGTTAATAGCATGTCTTAATCATTATTCATGACACAAATTAACTAGCCGAACACGGTTAATTATTTAGTAACGCCCGTGTTTTCATTAGTTACAGCACCCACCCATGGCCTACTCGGCTTCGGTGTCGTTATCAGCCGGTGTCGTTTTACCAAACTGCCAGATACTGGTATCTTCAATCTGTTCGAGCGCTTCCTTGACACTCGGCGCCTCCACTAACACATGACCAGCAACCGGTGCTCGGTGCGCTTGTAACAGTGTCCGGTGGTAGAAGTTAAAGAACCAGTTAGTCTTGATCTGCCACTGTGTCCGAATACCACTCTCCTGAGCTGGCGTAAAGTAGGCTGCAACTACGGGCATCAATTGTTTGACCGGCATCAACGGCAACCCTGCGATTGCTCGCAAATGTTGTTCAGCCATACTGATATTCGTTGCCCGTTCAAACACATACCCAGCTTGGTGCATAGCTGGGACGATGCGCTTCACATACAGATTACCACTCTCCGTTAAGAAGAAGGCGACTTCAAAGACACCAGTATAACTCAGGTTATCACTAATTTCTTTCGTGATCCGCAACATTTCATCATTCACCGCCGCATCAATTTGCGCCGGGACAATCGAAGCAACCAACTCGTGATTGCGATACCGGTTCTCAACCGTTGGGAAGAACGCTGTCGTATCACCACTTTTGGCACCAAACACGGAGAGTTCTTTATCATATGGGATCAGTGACTCTAACAAATAGGTGCCCCAATCCAACAGATCAGCTGCCTTGACAATATCAGTCTGCGTCTTAATGACGAGCTGTCGATTCTGACCCAAGCCCTTCTGAATCGGCTTCAGAATACTTGGGTAACCAATTGAGCCAATTGATTGGTAGACATCATCCAGACTCACGATTGTGGCTGACGGTGCTACGTTCAAATTAAGTTGGCTAAAAAATGCCCGTTCCAAAGAGCGGTCTTGCGTAATTTCTAGCGCATCGGCACCTTGGGGAACCCGGGTGTGGGCCGCCAAAAACTTAATGACCGACGCATCAATGGTTTCCGATTCATAAGTCACCATATCGCAGCGTTCCGCAAAATTTTGTAACTGTTGTTGGTCATTGAGGGCCCCGACAACGCGAAAATCTGCCAGTTCCATGGTCTCAGTATTTTCGTTATCGCCGTATACCCCGACATTGATGCCAGCATTACGCGCGGCAATTACTAATCCAACACCATTAGTACTACTTCCAATAATGCCAAGCGTACCACCTGGGTTTAAAATCGAGTTGTCCACTTCAGTCCCTACTTTCCTATGCTTTAAATAATTATAATCTGATTATTGAATCACTTTTAGCGTACATTATCCTGTAACAATCATACTTGCTGACGCGCATGGTTGCAAGTTTATCACTGCTTTTTTCGGCGGGCGTTCCGGCGCTTGACCCGTTTGAGCCAGAACCCACCAGAAATGTAGCGTGGCTCATAGGCAATCACAAACGCGTTGGGTGCAGCATCCTTAATCAAGCCGTATAGCCGGCGCTCATTCTTCCGCGGCGCCAATATTTCTAGCTCTAACCGCTCACCTTCTAAGCCGTAAGCGGCATGTTGTGTCACCCCAAAACCATTTTCGCGAAGCACCCCAGGTAATGACGACTTGGGATCAGGTAAAATAACTGAAATCATCGTGTAACCTAATGCCAAATGATCTTCAATCACCATACCAACATACACCCCGACACCGTAGCCTAACGCATATACGACTAAGTTAATCGGATTATGCAGCCGATCCAAGACAAGCGACAATCCTAACACGTAAATCGTAATCTCAATCACACTCGCAAATGCCGCAAAATACCGGTACCCACGCATTACGAGTAGAAAACGGACAGTATTTAACGTAATGTAAGCAAAGTTGATGACAAAAATAAGGACGAGCATCCCAATGTCAACGTGCATCACAATCCCCGCTTTCTTAGCTTAATCCTAGTCCTCCGAAGCAAAGTGTACCCGATCACCATCAAATGACGTAATCTGGGCTAATGATTCCAATCGGACACCTCGATCAGCAATCAGTTGATGACCAGTTTGGAAGACCTTTTCAATCACGATCCCGACCCCCGCGATTTTGACGTGGGCCTTGTCACAAATCTCAAACATCCCTTGAACCGCTTGACCATTGGCTAAGAAGTCATCAATTAACAAGACTTGATCATCCGCCTGTAAGAACTTCTTCGCAATCGAGATATGGTTAGACGTCTTCTTAGTGTAAGAATACACTTCGGCGGTATACAAATCATCAATTAACGTCACCGATTTGTGCTTACGCGCAAACACGACGGGCACGTGCATAGCTAACCCAGCCATGACTGCCGGCGCAATTCCTGATGATTCCACCGTCAAGATTTTAGTCACACCAGCATCTTGAAATAAGTGGGCAAATTCCGTTCCCATGGCAAACATCAAGTCAGGATCAACTTGATGATTCAAAAAGCCATCCACTTTCAATACTTCACCGGGAAGCACCCGACCATCTTTCAAAATACGTTCTTCAAGTTCTCGCATAGTACCCTCCTAGAATTATAACCGACATTAAAATACTGCAATTAGTTTGATTACTTTCTATCATACCGTTGTAAGTCATATTTTTGAATAATATTAATTAATTTTTGTGCATAACTTGGATCAGTCGCATAGCCAGCCGTCTGTAATGCTTGGGCGGCCGTCTGATAATCAGTGGCTTTAATAACTGCGGCGTAGTGCTGGGAATCCCAGGTTGTCCCATAAGCCAACTTTTTCGCATGATCGACAAGCGACGCGTGCCAACTATCGTAGACTGCAAAGCGGCGCTTGACCGTGTGATAGGCGCCATCATAATATTCTTGTGTCGTCATCAATCGTCCCGATGCGGACTTAACACCAAACAAATTGTTGTTTTCAGTCGCATTAGTGCTTTGACCCCAATCTGATTCTAGAATTGCTTGACTCAGTGTGATGCTCGCCAAGACATGATATTGTTGGTCGAGTTGTTGAGCAGCCGGGACTAAGTTCTTAATAAACGCAGTATGCGTCGTCGTTGGTGCGGTCGTCGTCACTTGTGATTTAGCCGCCCAATTATGCTGAATATACCAGACCATACCAACCATTGCCGTAATGACTAATAAGATATTGACCCATTGGAGGCGGCCCTTTTTAACAAATAATTGTGACCGCTGCTTTCGACGCGGTCGCCGCCGCTTAACTGCCACGTTACGCCCCCCTTT